>JBCBSN010000348.1:0-3641 GCA_039819225.1 Bacteroidota bacterium
AAAAAACTGGATCAGGGGCACTATAAACATTTCCCTCTATGGTCTTGGAATTGTACTTATTATTGGCCTCACCTTCCTACCCTATTATTCTAAAGGTATTGGGGCGCTTTGGTGGCAATCCGTAATTGAGGCACCTTTGGCCTATGCAAATTCGCGACGCTATTCCCTTCTTAAAATGGCACCTACCATTTTAACCATAATTGCTTTTTTTATGATAACGTGGAAAAAGGGATATCTCGATTTTAAAAAAATTCCTGTACAGGTGCTAAGCGTGGCTGTTTTGGGAATATTATTGTCCTTTGTACAAGGTGGACGCATAAATAGCCACTATCTTATCCAACTCTATCCAATGCTTCTTATTTTAGTAGGACTGGCCATCAACAAAACCCCATCATTTTGGAAAACATCCTTTCACCCTTACCTATATTTCATTTTGCTTTTAATCCCTATAGAATCCTATAGGGAGTATTACAATATTATAAGGAACAAAATAGAACGCGGCACTTTTTTTAATGGTGAAGGGTTCACGGTACCCAATTATATTAAAGCAAATTCCTTAGATACAGAAAATATCATTTTCCTGGGCTACCATATCGGGTATTGGGTGTTGGACACCCAACCGCCTACCAAGGCGGCAACCCATCCTAGCAACTTATGTAGGGAAGAAATGTTCTTTGCCTATGACAATCCCAGAAAGACATCCGTGGAGGAACTACGTTACATTATGGAGGAACTTAAGCCAAAAACCGTAGTTCTAAGGCATAAGAGGGCCATTTTTGATAAAAAAGAGGTGGAAGAAAACGCTTATATGACCGCCTATCTAAAAAAACACTATGCCCTGGAGGCCTTAGTGGAAAATGCCGAAATTTTACAACGTTTGGAGTGATTGCAATGACGGTCTGAACAGATTTGCGTATTTTGTAATGGTATCCCGGTCAAATTTTGGTTCTTCATCTATTCTACCGATCAGGTTTGCCCTGGTCTTGTGTAAGATAATGCTTTCGGTCTGCGGGTTCTCCTCCCCGCTGAATAAAACGGAAACTTCGTAGCCCTTTTGTTGTAGCCAACGGATGGTAAGTAACGAATGGTTAATACTGCCCAAGTAATGGCGGGACACCACTATTACCTGATAGTTGGGCATAATAATATCCAAAATGGTGTCCTCTTGGTTTAAGGGCACTAGCAAGCCTCCTGCTCCTTCCATTACCAGATGGTTTTCGGTTTTCGGTTCCACAATTTTCTGTAGCTCCAAGGATATTCCATCGATTTCCGCAGCGGCATGTGGGCTCATAGGAGACGTAAGTGCGTAGCTATTTTTGTGGATTACGCTCTTTGGGTTGGAAATAAGTTCCCGTATCTTATGGCTATCGGAATGGTCCAATTCCCCGGCTTGTACGGGCTTCCAATAGTCTGCTTGCAATGCTTCCACGATAATGGCCGAAGCTACGGTCTTGCCTACCTCCGTAGATATTCCGGTAACAAAGATTCTTTGCATTATTTAGGTTTTGTTATCATACCACAATTTAGGCATTTGTATTTTCTTTTTTCAAAAAAGGGAAATAGTTTGTAGAAAAGCCCTTTTCTTTCATAGTACACTTCGGATTTTTGGGCCCCACAATTGGGACAGGTAATGGGATTGCCTTTCTGATCCGTAGAATAGGCACGTATCTCATCATAAATAGTCTTGGCCCTATCCTTATCTTTTTGATATACTTGTAACTTGACCCCACCAATAGCACCGCTTATCAAGGGATCCGAATTCAAGGTATTCTCGTCCCGTAAGAAAACCGGAATCCCTTCACTTTCCAGTTTTCCTTTTATGATTTGTACATCAGCAGGGTATTCAAAGGTGGCAATGGTAAAAAACTTCCCTTCCATGGTTTTCACATACTATTCCTCAACAATTGAAGCACAAAACCGATTTCTTCCTTTGTATTATCACTATGCAAACAAAATCGTAATCGTTCTTCCCCTTCAGCCACCGTTGGGGATAGTATGGCCTTAACGTTAAACCCATTTTCCGAGAGCTTTTTTGAAATGAATTTTACTTTATCGTTTCCTGGAATCAAACAACTCTGAATGGCCGATACACTAGGAATAAAAAATGATACAAGCCCCAATATTCTAATTTTTCGATTAAAATGATCTATGTTGGCATCTAATGCTTTTAGTTGAGCCTTCCCCTCCAATGTTTCCAGAAAGGCATAGGAGGATAAAATCGAGGCCACATTATGTGGCGGAAGTCCCGTGGTATAGATAAAACTTCGTGCAAAATTAAGAAGATAGCTCTTTAGGGTAGTGCTCCCAAGAATTGCGGCACCGTGGCAACCCAATGCCTTACCAAAAGTGATGATACGGGCAAAAATGTTCTTTTGCAGACCCAAATCCTGCACTAATCCGATTCCTCTTTTCCCAAAAACACCTACGGCGTGGGCTTCATCCACCACTAAATAATATCCGTTTTGGACACAATAATCCGATAGCGATTTTAAATCGGGAGTGTCACCATCCATGGAAAATACGGATTCCGTAACCACGTATACATGGCATCCGTTTGTTTTTGGTGGATCCAAGTCTAAAGAAGTCCCGGTGGCTTCGACCACCCTTTTAATCACCTCTTTTAGATGTTCCAAGTCATTATGTCTAAACTTATACCTTTTGGCATGACCCATGGTTATACCATCCCTGATACTGGCATGGATCAATTCATCATAAAAAACAAAATCATTGCGTTGCGGAACACTGCTAAAAAAACCTATATTGGCATCATACCCAGAATTAAATACCAAGGCACTATCACTGTTGTGGAAATTTGCGAGATACTCTTCCAACTCGGTATACAAAACGTGATTCCCCGAAATGAGCCTTGAACCTGTAGCTCCATTCTGGGCAATTCCTTCTTTAAGAAGCAATTGAAAGGTTTTCGCATAAAGCGTTTCGTTTTTGGCGAAACCGAGATAATCATTACTCGAGAAGTCTATGCGATTTTCTGTTTCGAGCAAGCCTCTCAACAAATTGTTCTTGCCTCTTTCGGCCAGTTTTTCCTGTAATCTTTTTGGAAAAGGGTTCATGGTACAAAAGTACGGTTTCTCTAATAGGTTAAGCGATAAATCACCGGGACACGAAGCCGACCCTAGCCCGGAAAATCCTCAAGAAATATAAACTAGATCGTTTTTTATCCTACCAGCTCCAAAGTTACCTTATACAGATTTTCCTGTTCCATTTTAGACTTTAGCCATGCATAAAAGCTCATTACAAAAATATCTTCCTGTTCTTTGCCTAGCCATTCAAATGAGTTTTCCACGGCATCCTTGAATTCCTGTGTTGTTACCTGTTTTGGGTTTTCGTAATACCGGCCTATTAACCTCACAAAGGTCAAAACACGGTCTTGGCCACTATCTTTGAGCCTTTTGGAGAACTTTGCCCTAAACCGCTGTATTCTTATTAGTACAAGATCTAATTTGTCCAATTCGATTAGTAGAAGTATTTCGATCAGGTTCTTTTTTACGACCCAAATCCATCCGATTTTTTTCTCGTACCAGGCATCACTATGGGTAAGGGCCTTGATGATTTGATACGCTTCCGGAAAATTATCCTGTTGAAAAAGGAACATAATCATCAGAAGTTTTACATCAAGGGAA
>JBCBSN010000349.1:0-3632 GCA_039819225.1 Bacteroidota bacterium
AGGTTTTTATTATTTTCCAACTTCACACTCCAGGAATCCATTGCTGATGATTATAGGTTTCCCATAGACCAATGGTCCGCTAAATGGTAAGCAATACTCAAAAAAAAATAGCGTTACAGAATACGGAGACCAATAGTTAGGATTACATTTGTGTATGGTAAAAATTGGAATTACGGGACAGGCAGGTTTTGTAGGGTATCATCTATATCAAACTCTTTCTTTAAAGGAAGAGGTTGAACTTGTTCCTTTTGATCGTAGCTTTTTTGTGAATAGCGGCCTATTAGAACAATTTGTGGCCCAATGCGATGTTATCTTTCACTTGGCCGCGATGAACAGGCATGAGGATGCCCAAGTAATATATGAAACCAATCTATCCTTGGTGGACAAACTTATCCAAGCCTGCCAGGAAACCGGGGCAATGCCCCATATCATCTTTTCTTCCTCATCCCAGGAAATGAAGGACAACTTGTATGGCAAGTCCAAAAAGGAGGGCAAGGAAAAATTTGTACAGTGGGCCGAAAAATCTTCAGGAAAATTTACTTCCTTGATGATTCCCAATGTTTTTGGCCCCTTTGGAAAGCCTAATTACAATTCGGTAGTTGCCACCTTTTGCCATAAGGTAGCACATGGTGAAGACCCTACCATTATTCAAGATGGCGAAGTGGGCCTGATCTATATCAATGAACTTGTGCAAGTCTTTATCCAGACGATGAAGGGAGAAGTGAAATCGGTTACCCTAAAAAGAAATAGCGCTGAAGTCCTAATCCAACCAAACCATTATATTAAGGTCTCGGCATTATTGGAACTATTACTGGGCTTTAAACGGAACTATATGGAAAATGGCGTTTTCCCAAATCTAGAGGACGCTTTCCAAAAGGCACTTTTCAATACGTTTCGATGTTACGTGCCACAAACCCATTACCCGGTGAAATACACAAAACATACGGACAACAGGGGCAGCTTTGTGGAAATTGCCCGTACCAAGACCAGTGGCCAATTTTCTTTTTCTACCACGGTTCCGGAGATTACTCGGGGCAACCACTTTCATACCAGAAAAGCAGAACGTTTTGCAGTTATCCGGGGAAAGGCTTTGATTCAGTTAAGAAAAATAGGCACAAATAAGGTTATTGATTATTATTTGGACGGAGAAGAACCCGCTTATGTGGATATGCCCATTTGGCACACCCATAATATAAAGAATATTGGTAAGGATGAATTGATTACCCTGTTTTGGATCAATGAACCCTATGACCCGGATGATACCGACACCTATTTTGAAAATGTATAAGTACCATCAATTTTTAAAGCCATACCATTGAAAAAGCTTAAAGTCCTTACCGTTGTAGGAACTCGACCTGAAATTATTCGCCTTTCCTGTGTGCTCAGTGCCCTAGACTCAAATACAGCTATTGCACATACCCTGGTACATACGGGTCAAAACTATGATTACGAGCTCAATGAGATTTTTTTTGAGGACATGGGCATCCGTAAACCGGATTATTTCCTGGATGCGGCCGGTAAGAATGCCTCTGAGACCGTAGGAAACATTCTTATAAAAATAGACCCGCTCCTCGAAAAAATAAATCCTGATGCCTTTTTGGTCCTTGGCGATACCAACTCGTGCCTGTGTGCCATTCCCGCTAAAAAAAGAAAGATACCGGTCTTTCATATGGAGGCCGGCAATAGGTGCTTTGACCAGCGCGTACCCGAAGAGACCAATCGGAAAATCGTAGATCATGTGGCCGATATTAATCTCACCTATAGTGATATTGCCCGTGAATACCTTTTACGCGAAGGTTTACCCCCTGATCGTGTTATTAAGACAGGAAGCCCAATGTTCGAAGTATTGAACAAATTCAGAAGCAAAATAGAGGCTTCCCATGTTCTTCAAAAACTGGGCCTTGAAAAAGAGAAATTCTTCGTGGTATCCTCGCATAGGGAAGAGAATATTAGCAATCCAAGGAATTTTGAAGGACTTATCACTTCCTTGAACCAGATTGCTGAAAAATATGATTTTCCCATAATCGTATCCACACATCCAAGAACACGAAACATGTTGGATGCAAAACAGGTAAAGGCCCACAGGAACATTCAATTCTTAAAACCTCTAGGTTTTTCCGATTACAATGCCCTGCAATATCATTCCTTTGCCGTATTGTCAGATAGTGGCACTATTTCTGAGGAATCGTCCATCTTAAACTTTAGGGCACTAAACATACGAGAAGCCCATGAACGCCCGGAGGCCATGGAAGAAGCTTCCGTAATGATGGTGGGCCTAAATCCCGAACGAATTTTACAAGCCTTGGAAGCCTTAATCGTTCAGGAACGCAATCCAAATCGCAATTTTAGGTCTGTAGCTGATTATTCCATGCCCAACGTAAGTGGGAAAGTGGTACGCATTATTATTTCTTATGTTGATTACGTGAACCGGGTCGTATGGTCTAAACATTAGAGAATATTTTATGAAAGTAGTTTTTTTGGCATTGGCCTTTCCACACATGAGTACCTCAAGTTATCTCTATACGGCATTGGTAACTAAATTTCACAATGCCGGACATGATATCACAGTTGTTGCTCCAGCTTATGAAGGAACGGGTAAAGGGCTACAATTGGAAACGAACATTAAAGTATTGAGAGTCCAAACCTTACCACAATTTGGTGTTAACTTTATCCGAAAAGGACTGGCCAACTTAATCCTTCCCCTACAGTACAAAAGAGCGCTCAAGTCCCTTGATGATGACTTAAAATTTGATCTTATTCTTATCCCCACCCCGCCAATAAGCCTTTATAGTTTAGCGGATTGGCTTAAGAAAAAATCAAATGGCAAGGTTTATCTTATTCTTCGCGATATCTTTCCGCAAAATGCAGTGGATTTAGGCATAATGAAAAAGAATGGCTTTCTGTATCGTTTTTTTAGGAAGCAAGAACATAGCCTATATAAGATTTCGGATTACATTGGATGTATGTCCAAGGGAAACATTGAGTATGTAAAAAGGCATAACCCAGAGGTAAATGAAGATAAATTACATCTTTTGCCCAATTGGGCAGACATGGCAACAATAGGGATGGATGCGCAGGAGATAAAACAAGTTGAGGAAAAGGCAGGCATAAAAAACAGGTTTGTAATCGTTTTCGGAGGAAACGTTGGTAGGCCTCAAAAAATGGAAAACATCATAGATTTGGCCGTTGCCTGTGAAGATATCGAGGATATCCTATTCCTTATCCATGGCTATGGGGCGGAATATGAAAATCTAAAGAAATACGCAAAGGAGAGGAACGTAAGTAATTTAGAATTCCGTGCCGCCCTGCCGCACAAGGAGTTTATCAAAATCCTGCATTTATCAAAGGTTGGTTTGATTTCCTTGAGCGAACATTTTACTATTCCTAACATTCCTTCCAAGGCCCTTTCATATTACAATGCCAAAATACCGATATTGGCCTCAATTGACTTGAATACAGATTTCGGGAAGATATTAGAAGAGCATAATATGGGGGTCTGGGCCGAAGCTGGAAATACAAATGCACTTAAGAATAAATTGATGTTATTGTATAATGACGCGAAACTAAGAAGGGTCGAAAGTTTATTTTTCATATACCCATTCTCATTTTCACCCATCTTCCTTCTTAGTTTC
>JBCBSN010000350.1:0-3592 GCA_039819225.1 Bacteroidota bacterium
TTCTGATCATTGTTGGTAGAACACCTAATGATAACCAAGCTGAAAACTTCGACGCCGATGCGTTGGTTGAATTGATAAGCAAAAACATCGATTTTACGGAGTCAATTTTATAGTTATTTATGAACAATCAAACACGTATAGAAACGATTTAGAGACTGTTTTGAAATATATCAATTGTTTTTTTATGCCCCTTTTTGCGTGGCCATCGCTCCTTCTGGCTCCTCGTTCAAAGACCAAATCATTGGTCTTTTCGCTCGGCCCCGTAAAATTTTCGGTCGTAGCCCTGCTATGCCCTTCCGACAGCTCCATCTCGCCCATAGCTTGCGCTATGTCGTGCCTTGTTAGGCATCAAAAATGTCTTATAATAAATTCCAATCACATATTTCAAAACAGTCTCTTATCCGGAAAGGAAATGTACGTTCCCGTCCTTTCGCGGAACGAAGCATTTTCATTCTGGCGCATGACCAGATTGAAGGGCCAGTGCCCAATCCTATTTCATGTGCCGGCATAATATGCCCCCATATCAGGTGCATTTATCTGGAATCCTCCGCAACCGTTTTGCAAAGAACCCGTTCCCGGTTTTTTTAAAAAATCGGGATTCCTGCCTGTCCATTAGGGGGTATCTGGAAGTATACTATTTGAGCCAATCATACCTGTGCAAATAATAGATAACCGTGGCAAAGGGGGAAAGATTAAACTTTGATGCAAAATAAGATTTTGCAGTAAAAAATAAAAGCCCATTATATACAATGACCTAAAGGTTTTATAACGTGTGGGATAAATACGGACCCCTTGGGCCGTGTAATGACCAGTGCACTTAAGATCCGCATTTATATGGCATTACTGCATAGATGTCAGAATTGGCCAATGAGGGTCATAAGATCGCTCCTTTTCCTTCTTGAAACGGGAATTCTATCCCCTGTTTCCAAAACCAAGGTTCCGTCCGTAAAAAGCTTCGAGACCTTTTTGAGATTTACCAAGTGGGACTTATGTGTCCTAAAGAATAGGGGCAAGGTCAAAATTCTTTCGAAGAATTTGATTCCATAAGAGCTCATATGGATACTGCCGTCGGACAGGTGTATTTTTGCGTAGCTGTCCACACTTTCCAGCCGGATAATATCCATCATTCTTGAAAAATAGGTGCATCCCAACGTAGGAATGGGAATTTTTTTGTGCTCTACCTCCAAGGTTTCTATTTTATGTTCATTTGACACCAATTCTTTGGTAGTCGTATTTAATCTTTGAAATGCCTTGGATAACACGGCAATAAAATCGGCCTCGGTATACGGTTTAAGGAGAAACCCTAAGGCAAAATTCCGGTAAGCCTCAATAGCAAATTGGTCATGGGCCGTACAGAACACAAATTCGGTATTTGGAGATCTAAGTTCCTTTATAAGGTCCAACCCGTTTAATTTGGGCATTTCCATATCAACGATCAACAAATCCGGTCGTATTTCATTAAGGTATCCCAATCCCTCCAAGGAATCATTAAAACATTCCAGGGTACCGTACTGGGGAAAATTCTTTTGAAAGAGTTCTTTACAGTACTCTATTTCCGAAATATCATCATCAATAAGGGCAATATTCATCATATCTCTTGTTACATTACATCGGTCTTGACCAAAATGAAATGAACCACTTCATGTTCAATACGTTACTGTAACGAAAAAAAAAGGGGTCAAGTATAGTTGGCTTTTAAAAAATCCATGATCTGGGCAACAAATAAATGACCGTCCAAAGTAACGTCCATTACTTCTATCCCGTTCATCTTTCTCAACCTATGGTAACTGTACTTATTGGTAGGAGCAAAAATTGTGGGCACATTAAGTCCGTTAAGCTTTGCGCACTCTACCAATTCATATTCCTCGTGAAAAATGAAAAGGACAAAAACAAAACCGGCTTTTCGCTTTACACGCACCAACTCCATTATACGCGACATCTTTCTATTCTTAAAGACCAGCAGCGATGTGTCCTGTATGGCACGGGCAATGGTTTTGCCCAATGGTCCCTGCCTGTCATAAATGATTAAATGTATAGCGGTTTTCATATACGGGGTTCTAGGGATTTATAAGGGCATAGTATTGCATATGTTACACAGTGAAGTTTGGTTTTGCTACCCCTCTTATTCAGATTCAAGGTATGTATTGGACGCATTGGGATAATTGACAGGAACCCTCTCAGAATCCTGAAGTATTTGAAAAAACTCCATACTTTTTACGTAATCCCCGGTAAGCCAAAAGGAAATTGCCAATTCATAGTATACATATTGTACGAGGTCCTTATACTCCATTTTAGATACCTTTTACTTTATTTTTTTTCAGATTGGGATACAGTCGGAAAGATTGAATCTGTTCCTTTACGATTCTATGAACCCCATATGATGTTTTCATGTGTACCATGGTATTCCTCCAATGCAGAATTTGGGGTTAAGAAGTATTTTAAAAATAGCGAGGGGATTTTATCCCTCCACTTTTTTTACGGAAAGGTTCATATATCAATAAAACTTCGTGGGTTCCGGAGCCATATGATCTAAATTCCGAAGTAGGAAGGTCATAGGCATATCCTACTCTAATTTCTTTCGAGATTTGATAATCTATAATAGCACCAATGTTATTGGCAAAATTAAAACGGTAGGTGGCACCCAACCACAGTTTATCATATAACAAAAAATTTGCGGAAACATCATAGGTGGCCGGTGCGCCATCCGTGAATTTATAGATTACCGAGGGTTTAAACTTCAAAGACCTGGACAAATCCAAGACCACACCACCAATGGCAAAATAATTATTCCTTTCCAGGGCCATAAACTCTCCTTCGTTCAAATCCGTATTTAAAATCCTGGGAGAAGAGATTCCCAAGAACCAACGCTGGGAACTCATGTAAATACCTGCACCGAAATTAGGGGACCAAAGGGTACCGTTATTGGCGAAAAAATTGTCATTGTCATCCGGATTCTCCAAGGAATAACTGGTTAACCCCGCCTTAAGGCCAAAAGACATGTTTACGTTATCATTCAAGGGCACGGAATAGGAAAAATCCCCATAGATATAATTGGTACTTTCAAAACCCAGATTGTCACTTATATAAGATAACCCTAGACCAATGTTGGTAAATTTGATCGGTGTATGGATCGATATGGTGTTGGTCTTTGGGTTACCCTCTAGACCAGTCCATTGGTTTCTATGAAGTGCAGTAACGTTCAAGACTCCCCTGCTTCCCGCATAAGCAGGGTTTATGGACACGGTATTATACAGATACTGGGTAAATTGGGGCAATTGTTGCGAACTTAGGACCATACCATGGAACAGAGCGATCAAAATCAAATATTTCGGTTGTTTTTTCATGCCTTTGTAGGTTTAGGCAACTGCCGAACCGTAATCGTTGCCTATATCATTGAATAAAGATTTGGTTTCATTTTTAGTGTACCCGTCGCTTCATATATCGTTAGTATTTATGAAATAATTTTATGAAATTTAAATCATGGTTTCCCCTAATTAGAGCCAAAATAGATGTATCCGGTTCTAGGTTCCAGATTACTATTGCCAATAGTCAAGATATAGTAATAGGTTGGAACCTATTACTATATCTTGAC
>JBCBSN010000351.1:0-3562 GCA_039819225.1 Bacteroidota bacterium
TATGCTGTAGACAAAATGCTGTATTTTAAGGAAAAGGCCCTGGGGCTTTTGGGGGCCTTTCCACCCTCCGAGTACAAAGACGCGTTAGAACTTATGGTAAACTATGTGGTAGATCGAAAAAAATAGAGCTCTGCAAACTTCGTTCCTTGAAAAAGGGAAATAGGCTGGGTTACATAACTTGCTTAAAACCAGTATCTTAAAATTGAATAGTATGCTTCTTCTTCTTTTTTGTAACTAAGAGGCAACCTTTTTTTAAGTATATGCGTCTATATTAATAGAAAGGCTGCGGATACCATTTACAAAGAGCGCATTTATTGGAATGAAGATTGTTTCCTTTTATAAGAACGAAAAACAGCTGATCAAAAAAGCGGTCCAAGGGCATAGGGATGCCCAGGAGCGTTTGTATACCACTTACGCGCCCAAAATGTTGGGGGTCTGTAGAAGGTATATCAGGGATTTACAGTTTGCCGAGGATGTAATGGTAAATGGTTTTGTAAAGGTCTTCCAAGGATTGGGAAGTTTTCGACACCAAGGTAGCTTTGAGGGCTGGATAAGAAGGATAATGGTGCGGGAAAGTATATCCTACTTAAGGCAACAACAATTTGTAGTCTATGACGATACCTTATATCAAAAGAACGAGCAGACCAATTTTTCCGATACAAGCGCAAACCTGGATGTGGAATATATACAAAAGTTGATCGATGCCCTTCCCGAAGGGTACAGAATAGTCTTTGTCCTATACGCCGTGGAGGGATACAAGCATTGGGAAATAGCGGATATCCTAGGCATATCCGAAAGCACCTCCAAATCGCAATTACACAAAGCCCGTAAGGTACTGCAGCAAAAATTGAAAGAACAAAATATTATTGGATATGGCACTCAATAAATTCGAAGAGCACATAAAAAGGCAATTGGAAAGTCGTGAGATCAAGCCTTCGGACCTTGCTTGGAAAAAAGTGGTGGGCAGTTTGGATGATAGTCCGGTCCAAAAGTCAAAATGGGTAATAAGATTTGGGATCGCAGCGGTACTTATAGGTCTTTTGGCAATTTCAGGATTTTTCCTTAGCTCCGAAAAAGGCACTTTGGCCCCGGAAAAGGAGATTACGGATACGGGGATAAGGGTACCCGAACATCTTCCGGATAACAAAAGAGGGGAACCTGTAGGTCCGGTATTTAATACCGATGAAAATCTTCCGATAAAAACGGATAATAAAGTTACTTCAAAAGTTCAAAGGGATGAAAATCCCTTGGGCAAAGGGACTCCCGAAGGATCCTTGGTAGATGTTGTACTAACAGATCATAAGACCAAGGAACAACAAGAATTGAATCGGGCTTTTCAGGATTCCGATGGGATTATTGATGCCAAAATATCCGAAGTTGTTGCACAGGTGGATATTTTGGAACGCAACCATAAGGAGGTGTCCGATAGGGAGATAGACTCTCTCCTGAGAAAGGCGCAACAGGAGTTATTGGAGGAAAAGCTTTTCAGAAAGGGCAATACCGTAGATGCCATGGCTTTGCTTACCGAAGTTGAGGGCGAATTGGAACAATCCTTCCGGGACCAGATTTTTGAGAAATTAAAGACAAGTTTTGTAAAGGTCCGTACCGCGGTGGCCGATCGCAATAATTAATTCATCAATCAATAGTGGATTTCTTCCCATCCCTTTGCCCTATGCAAGGGGACAGGGAAGGAACATTTCAAAATCGAACAAATATGAGAACCATAATTTTTTATATAATAGTGCTATTGCTGAACCTTTTGGCAAACCAGATCCTGGGTCAGGAGCCCTATCAAGAAAAGGTAAATGCCCTAAAGGAGCAAAAAAGAAAGATTACCCAACAGGAAAAGGAAGCTTTGAAAGTGGAGGTAGCCAAAATAAACGAAAGAGTGGATCAGGGAGAATTGACCATTGAGGAGGCCCGAGTCCTAAAAGAGAACGCGGCCAAAAAAAGGGCTTTGAATATTGAGGATAGGCATGCCATTATCGATAACTCTATTGCTTTGTTAGAACGTAATCAAGGGGAGGTATTGAGTGGGGAAAAAAGCGTCTCCGTTGTTGATGATGATTCTGGAATCCAAATCAATATAGGGGAGGAAACCTGGCGTATTTTTGAAAAGAAGGATAAGGAACCCGTATATGATAGGCGTACCTATTGCGACCCGATCATAGCCATAGGGCTTAACAACGCTATTATTGAGGGGCAATCCCTGGAAGATACACCCTATAGGGTAGGGGGAAGTCGGTTTTTTGAAATAGGCTGGGTATGGCGCACCCGGGTGTTCAAGAACACCAATTTTTTACGCTTCAATTATGGGTTTTCGTTTCAGTTTAATGGCCTAAAGCCTAAGGACAACCAATACTTTGTTGTAGACAACGGGCAGACACGCTTGGAGGAGTTTGAGTTTGAACTTGAAAAATCAAAACTTCGGATGGACAATCTCGTCTTTCCTGTGCACCTGGAATTTGGACCGTCTAGGTTGCTCAAGACCGAACGTACCATTCGTTATTCTCTTCGCAGACAGTTTAGATTGGGCCTAGGGGGCTATGGCGGATTTAATCTAAGTACGCGTCAAAAGTTAAAATACGATAGAGCCGGGGAAAACGTAAAGGACAAACTAAAAAGAGGTTACAATACAACGGATTTTGTATACGGTGTAAGTGCCTATATGGGAGTGGAAGGGGTCTTGTTGTATGCCAAGTATGATTTAAGTCCAATTTTTAGAAATGCGGAAATAGAACAGCGTAACATCTCCGTGGGCCTTCGGTTTGATTTGTAGTAGTTGAACCTTGTAGGATTGGTTCAATAGTCAATTCCTCTCATTGCCTGGCACTGGGAGGTTTTTTTTATCTGAAATTGGGTCATCCTTTCAATGCTTTGTTCATTTCCTCAGTGAACTCTCCCTTATAGTACGTTCTTTTACAATGAGCACATTCCGCAATAGTATGGGCTGCTATCTTGAATATTTTGATCCAGAAAAGATGAAAATAATGGGTCGCTTCGGAAGCTCTTAGGCTACCTCTTTGTTTGCAATACGGGCAAATTACCTGTTTCAAGGTCTTGATTTGGGTCTTTCCGGGACGGGTGCCAAAGAAAAGTATCATAAATGTCCAGATGTGGCGTGTTCAATTGGTAAGATAAGGGTTATATCCGACTTTGAAGAAGGTTGGTAAAGGAAGTGGTTAAGGGATAATCCTGGCCATTAGGGCAAGACTTGCATTAAAAGTACATCTTATTAGGCCATTCAGCCAAAAAGGGGGAAGTCAAAAAAGTCGGGATAGAATGGTATATTTACGTTTGCAATATCATCAACATTGATTTTAAAATCCACTATAGACCAAGTGTACGAGACCGCCAGATTGGAGGAGGTGATCGGGGATTTTGTGCAATTAAAAAAGTCTGGCTCTAACTTTAAGGGGCTTAGTCCTTTCACTGATGAGCGTACACCGAGCTTCATGGTCTCCCCAGTAAAACAGATATGGAAGGATTTTAGCAGTGGAAAGGACTAAGCCCCTTAAAGTTAGAGCCAGACTTTTTTAATTGCACAAAATCCCCGATCACC
>JBCBSN010000352.1:0-3554 GCA_039819225.1 Bacteroidota bacterium
CCAAGTTATAATTCTTGGCCAATTTATGTATCACTTTTTTAAAGATAAACACTTTTCTATCGCTGGAAACATTCATGCCCGGAAAGAATGCCAAGCTGGAAATTTGGTCGCCACCAATAAGATCCAAAGGGTGTAATAAATAGCTAATTGGTGTTTTGGTTAGTTTGCATAGCGCAATAGCTATATGTAAATAGAGCCTCATTAGCCCCATGGATATATTTCCAAGAAAAATCAAATAGCTTAGGTGAAAAGGGATTTTAAAGATCGGCATTGTGGTAACAGGGATTTCCATAAGGGTTTTCCCCGATCCTAAGTCCCATTTATAGGGTTTTAATTTCCGGAACCCTTCACTGAATTTCCCGAACAATTCTTTTCTGGCCCGTTTTTCTTCTTTTGATAAATCGGACTTCCAAAAATAATAGGTTCTTGCCAGCGGCCCTAAAAAAGTGGGAAGTGTTGAGGCGTCATATTGGTAACCTCGGCTTTCGAGGACCTTTAAAACATCTTTGCTCCAGCTAAATCCGGGCCCTCTAAACCCAATGGGTTTTTGCCCGGTGGTATCCTCAATTGCTATCTCGGCACTTCTAATTTCATGCTCAATTTCGTCGTGACTATAGGTTTGCAACCAGGATTCGTGGTGGTAGGAATGATTTCCAACATCATGGCCTCTGGCCGTTATCATCCTAAGATACTTCCTATTTTCTTCCGATTCCGTGTCTTTCCCAACGATGAAGAATGTGATTTTTAGATCAAGCTCATCTAGAACGTTCAGGATATGGGGAATAAAGATATCGAAATAGGAGGGGTATTTGTCCCAGCCTTCATCTCCATGTATTTTCATGTAAGACCATTGATTGTCAAGGTCAAGTGATATGCTGGCCATTGGTTTTTCCTTCATTCAAAAAAAATTTGAAACCGACTCTTCCGCCAGTTTAATGGTATCGTTTACATTTAAGGTCGCATTGGTTATATAAGATGAATTGATGCAGAACAGACCGGGAATCGATGTTTTCATGGGGCTTAACGATTCTGAGTAGCCGATCTTTGGTAAGGCAAAAACAAATGGTGTCCTGGCAGTTTTGGAGGCAATCACTTCATCAACGGTAATATGAGGATACATCCTTGCCAATGCGTCAATAAAGTTTTTTTCGATTTCTTCGTCCGTCTTCGCAAAAAACGGATTTGATGCTTTAACATATTTGGGTAAATAAATAAGGCTATGTCCGTTGAAGTTCTTTTTATCGACCAGGGAACTCATTTCAATAATTCCTGTAAATGGTGCGATATCATCTGTAATATTGGTCACATAATAAGGCGAGATCGGGTTCTTTAACAAGAGTGATGTACAAACTACACCTAGATATTCCGTTGCGTTAAGTTTACTGATCTCCGATTCCGATAGCCCAACGACAGTTTTTGTAATAATTGGAGAAGGTGTTGTCATTACAACTTTATGGAATGTACGCACTTTGCCATTGCCAAATTTTATGGAAACACCGTTTTTGCCCTTTTGAACGACCTCTGCTTTGTAACCTTTGTGGATGGTAACATTGTTGTCTTGAATATGTTTCTCAAAGGCATTTAGGACGGTATCATAACCGCCCTCCACATAACCGAACATCTCCTTCTTCAATCCCGTTCGTCTTGCCGCGTACATTCTTTGAATGGTCGCCCAAATAAAAGAAGCAGCAGTTTCCTTGTAACTATCACCTAATTTTGCCTTGAGTAAAGGAAGCCATATTTTATTAAAAGTTCGTTTCCCCGATAATCCGGTCAACCATTTTTCAACAGGAATCCGTTCCAACTTTTTCCAATTCCTGATGCGGGAGGCTGCGAATATGGTGAATCCCAATCGGCACTTATCAACAAGGTTAATAGGGGGGAATTTGAAGAATTCCAATAGGTTGGACATGGAATATAACTTACCGCCGGAATAAAATCCGGTCTTGGTCTCTACCCAGTTAAACTTATTTTCGAGTCCTATTTCACTTATGATTTTCCGGGTATATGTATCCGATAATAAGACCACGTGGTAAAACTTATCCCAGGTAATATTATCGATTTTCCAGGAACGGGCTAACCCGCCGAGTTCGGGAGCTGCATCAAAAAGTTCAACTTGATACCCTTTTTCCGCAATTCGCAAAGCTGCTGTCATCCCCAAAATACCACCCCCTACTATGGCCACTTTTTCGCTCATGGTGTTATCCCGATTGATAGTTTTGTTCAGCTTTTAATGGCTAATGAAGCAACAGCATTGACCGCTAACCTGAATTGGAATCCATTATATTCGGGAATTTCGGATAAAAGACCAGGATTTGCGATATCACAACCCGTTGAACAACTGGCGGCTAAACGCTGCACCTCTTTAAAGTCGACCAAATTGAACTCCCCATCTGCATAGGTGTTGTTCAAAAAATGACATAAGTCTCGCACTTCGTTTCCTAATCCTGTTTCCATGGTACGGAAAGAATCGTAAACAAAATCAATAAATGCCGGAGTAGGTGCCTGGGTTCCCCTTCCTATGCCGGTATATTTTATTGCACTATCTTGAAATTGCGCTGCCTTAAAAACATTACAGGCATCTACCACACCTTGCAATGTGTTGGCATGCGTAATAATGTCCTCAAACTTTTGAAAGTATTCCTGATGGGCAGTTCCCATAAATACGAGGTCGGTATCGGTTAAAGCCCCTTTTAAATCATTGGTAAAGTTATCGGTTAAATTGGTTTTCCGTAAATTCTGATCATCCGTTTTTACATAAGGGTCATGGAGAACAACGTCACAACCTCTTTTTTTTAAGGCCAATGCCAATTGCAAAGAGGGCGAGTTACGGGTATCTTCAGAGTTAAAACGGTAAGCTGTCCCCAGAATTGCAATCCGTTTTCCATCTACTTTACCAATATTCTTTTCACACAAGTCTATGGTCTTTTCAGGAGATTCATCATTGATTACCCTAGAATTAATAATTAAACTAGTACTGGTATCTTGTTCCGATTCAATTCTGCGCCACCAAAGTAAGATACCATCTTTAGGCAAACAGTGGCCGCCAACACCCAGCATTGGTATCAGAATTCCACCGCTGGGCACGGCATTTGGATTGTTTGTTGCATTGTCCGTTTGCATCGTTCGTTTGTTGATTTCCTCGCGAATGGAATAGAAATCAATATCATGATCATCGCAATAGCGTACCAATTCGGTAGAGAAGGCAATTCGGACATCGCGATAGGCATTTTCCAAGGTCTTGACAACCTCTGCCGTCATGCTATTTGTTTCGTAAAGTTCACCATTGGTTACAATTTGCTTGTAAACATGCTTGATCATTTTGGGTGTTTCAGGATGCAAGCCCGCCACTAATTTATCAGAATCGGTTACACGTTCCACCAAACGACCGGGCATTACACGGTTTGGGCTATTCCCAAGTAAAATATCCTTTCCTTCTATTAAACCGTATTTCGCAAAATGATCTTTAATTACGGTTGCCATGGACGAAGGTGCCAGCGTTGACTCAAAGACAATAACGGGAACTTTATGGGCGGGCTTCTTTTGCAGGGCCT
>JBCBSN010000353.1:0-3552 GCA_039819225.1 Bacteroidota bacterium
AAAAACACAGGAGTTCCTTTTTAATCAATATTATAGGCCTTTCCACTGGTCTGGCTTGTGCTATCTTGATCTTTCTTTGGGTAAACGATGAATTGGGATTTGACAAATTCCATGAAAAGGAAGGACAATTATATCAGGTAATTACCAACTTGGAGATGGAGGGGCAAATATTTACCTTGGAAGACAGTCCTTTTCTTCTACCGGAGGCCATAACCGAGGAATTTCCGGAAGTGGAGGAAGCCGTAGCCATAAGCGCCGAATTTAGTTCTCCAAAAGGTATTTTCTCCTATGGCGAAACAAAGCAGACGGCCAAGGGATTGTTCGTTACCCCCAACTTCTTCGAGGTGCTTTCCTTTACCCTTCCCATAGGGGATAAGACGCAAGTATTACAAGACAAAAACAGTGTGGTCATTTCCAGGGATTTGGCGAAAAAACTGTTTGGATCGGAAGAGCAGGCCATTGGCAAGGGCGTGGACTGGAACTATCAATGGGAAGATGGAGGTGGAGCACTTACGCTACAGGTTTCCGGAATTTTGGATGCCCCCCCGGAGAACTCCACTTTGCAATTTGACTATCTCGTTCACTATGATTTGTTAATCGATGACGATCAGGTTGCGAGGTACTGGTCCGGCCATTATGCCGAAACCTTTTTAGTGCTAAACGAAGGCACCCGAATAGCCGATTTCGACAAAAAGATTTCCGGTTATCTTACCTCCAAAAGACAACGGGAAGTACCCTTTACTTTAGTATCATTTGTACAGAAATTTTCAGAAAGATATCTTAAAAACCCCTATGAGAACGGGATACAGGTAGGTGGGCGTATCGTGTACATACGGCTTTTCGTTCTGGTGGGCCTATTTATTTTAATCATTGCCTGCATCAACTTTATGAACCTTTCCACGGCCCAGGCATCCAGAAAAATGAGGGAAGTGGGCGTAAAAAAGGCTATTGGGGCACAACGTTCCCAGCTTATTGGCCAATACCTTGGAGAATCTATACTGCTTTCATTTTTGGCACTTTTCGTCGCTCTTTTACTCGTTAGCTTACTTTTGCCCCAGTTTAATGCCTTGACCGCCAAGACCATTAGCCTTGCCCTCGGATGGAAGGAGATTTTTGTCCTTTTGGGAATTACCCTTCTTACCGGTTTTTTTGCGGGCAGTTATCCCGCATTCCGACTTTCGGCCTTCAGACCAGTAGAAGTGTTAAGGGGAAGATTAAAGACCTCTTTTGGAGAGTTTTGGGTACGGAAGGGACTGGTTATCTTCCAGTTTGCCCTTTCCGTCGTCTTTATTGTAGGGGTTTTGGTCATTAATAAGCAGATGGCGTTTGCCCTGACCAAAAATTTAGGGTATGAACGGGAGAACATCATCCGCTTTGAACTGGGAAGCAATATCGAAAGACCGGAAACATTTATCTCCGAATTGAATAGCCTTTCTGGGGTAAACCAAGTTTCTTTTATGAACGGGGACTTTTTGGAGGGTTCGGATAACAACAGTGGTTGGTCCTGGCCGGGCAACGCGGCTAGTGAAAGTATCGTTTTCCAATCTCCCCGAATGGGCTACGATGCTCTTGAGACCCTAGGCATACAATTGATTGCCGGTCGTACTTTTTCCAGGGAACATAATGACGATATGGGAAAAATAATAATCAACGAGGCCGCTCAAAAGCTTATGGGTCTTGAAAATCCGATAGGAAAAGTATTGACCCAAGGAGATAATCCACAGGAGATAATAGGTGTGGTCCAGGATTTTCAATATGGATCTATCCATAAGAAAATGGAACCCCTTATTATACGGTTCAGGGATTTTGGCCAAACCTTTATGGTACGGGTAACGGAAGGAAGTGAAAAAGAGACCTTGGCACAAATTGAAAACTTGTACGCCAAATACAATCCTGGATATGCTTTTGATTATTCCTTTTTGGACATGGACTATCAAGCGTTATACAGCTCGGAAGAAAAGCTGGCCAAACTATCTGGTTACTTTGCTATTTTGGCTATATTGATTTCTTGTTTGGGCCTTATTGGATTGGCCAAGTTTACAGCCCAGAAAAGGGCAAAGGAAATATCTATCCGCAAAGTTCTAGGAGCTAGCGTTCCCAACATCGTGGCCATGCTATCAAGGGAATTTGTAAAAATGGTCCTTATTGCCGTTTTTATCGCCTTGCCCATAGGATATTGGCTAAGCACCCGATGGTTGGAAAATTTTGGTTACGCTATAGCATTGAAATGGTGGTTTTTTGCTTTGGCGGGTATCCTTACACTACTAACCTCCCTCATAACAGTGGGTTGGCGGTGCTATAAATCCGCTATCGCCAATCCTGCCAAAAGACTGCGTATGGAATAGTGCGTATACATAGGGCCAACTTCATATCCGATCTGGCACATAAATCAAAAAGTGGGTTGGAATACCGATTGGATAATCCCGATTATTTTTTGGATAAACACACCCTTGGGATCTTTTTGTTTTCATCAGCTTCGCCGACAATGGGAATCTGTTGATAGAACACGTTGAATTCCTTGATTAGAAAGAATGGATAGGACAAGCATATTTTATCATTGTTATTCTTTGAAATGCCTTCCTAAATTTCACGATCCATACGGATATTCGTCCAAAAATCTTTTGTTGGTAAGATCATTGTCTTAGGGAATTCACCGGATTCGTCCTTGCCACCTTTACAATATGGTAACCCATAGTAAGCATGGCTATCGAAAATATCGTCAATCCTGGAATTAGGAACATCCATATAGAAACTTCTATATGATAAGCGAAATTT
Organism: Bacteroidota bacterium; assembly: GCA_039819225.1. Taxonomy (GTDB): domain Bacteria; phylum Bacteroidota; class Bacteroidia; order Flavobacteriales; family Flavobacteriaceae; genus Ulvibacterium. Next base: position 2,776 of record JBCBSN010000353.1, read on the forward strand.
TCAAGCCATTTTTGTAGGAAGTAAAAAGCGATAGGAATAGCAAGCATAAATGCCATGCCGATGTAGATCATATAGTTTTTGGCAAGTTGCTGAATGACTTTTAGCAGGTTCGCTCCTAGAACTTTGCGGATAGCCATTTCCTTTTGGCGTCTTTGCGCATCAAATATGGTAAGGGCTAGTAGGCCCAGACAAGATATAAAGACAATGATACCTGTAAAAATTTGCAGTAGTGTTCTAGCTTTCATATCTGCTTGATGCATTTGCAAAAATGTATCATCCAGAAAGCTATATTCAAAGGGTTTACCCGGAAAAGATTGTTCGAATTTTTGTTCTATCCGAATCAGAGTTTGAGCTAGTTTGCCTGCCTGTAACTTAGCCAATATAATAGGTCCCCTACCCCCATTGTACCAAATGACCAATGGTGCTATGGACTGATGGAAATCATCGAAATGAAAATCCTTGACAACTCCTATTATTTGGCCCTCCCTTCCCTGAAAACTTGACCAAAGCCCAATTACCGGCTCTGGTATACCTAAGGTTTTAACGGCCGTTTCATTGACTATTATATTGTTTTTGTCGCCTATATTGTCTTGGGAGAACCATCTGCCCCTATCCATTTTTAAATCGAATACGGAGGTAAGGTCTTCATCCGCCCGGAGTTGGGATACGATTACCGATTGATCTTCGGGTTTGCCCTCCCATTTTAAACTACCGCTATTCCTGTTGTTGATATAGGTAACATCCCGGTCCGCGATGGCAATTGACTCAATTTCCGGA
>JBCBSN010000354.1:0-3549 GCA_039819225.1 Bacteroidota bacterium
TTTCTAAATGCATCGTTATGGTGCAACGCGTAGGCATATTTTCTGTGGGTTTTGGCTTTTCCCCTTAAAACATCCAAAAAGCTTGAACCATCAAAACCATTTTTCTCCGTTATCTCCCCGCCACAAGCTTCGATCAATGTGGGAAGCACGTCAGCATACTGTACTAATGCATCGGTTTCTGAATTGGGGACTACTTTTCCCGGCCACCGTATGACAATGCCCGTATGGATTCCTGCGTTGAAATTCGTCCATTTGTTAAACGGAAATTGCGCCCCTTGTTCAGTGGTCAATAAAACCAGCGTGTTGTTGGCCTTTCCCGTTTTGTCCAAGGCATCGAGTATTGAACCAACTTGTTCATCGAACACCATGATTTCGGCCAGATACCTCCGGTAGGATTCCCGTGTTATCTTGGTATCGGCCATATTTGGTGGTAGCACCAAACCCTCTAGGTCAATCTTTTCAGGTTCACCTACCGTCCATGGGGCATGGGGGCTTGTAAGGGCCGTTATTAGGCAAAAGGGGGCTACCTTGGCCATAAACTTTTCAACCTCGGACAAATTGCAACCCGCGGTCTTAGCGACGGCACTACCCTCTATTCCTTCTATGTACTCAAAGGGGTATGCCGATTTTGGTTTTATGTGGGTCTTACCTGCAATCCCTACCCGATAACCCAAACCTTCTAAATAGTGAACCATACTTTTAGTCCCTTCCTTTGTCCTGGTATGGTTGAACATGGCACCATTGGAAAGTGGATATTTCCCCGTAAGGAGCTCCGATCTGCTTGGCGTACACATCGCCATGGATACAAAGGCCTTATTGAATTTTAGACCTTGTCTTCTAAATGCATCGATATTAGGGGTAGCAATATTCTGACCTCCATAGATGGGAAGATCTAAATAGGTTAAGTCATCGGCCATAATGATCAAAACGTTAGGTTTTTTGTCCGTTTGTCCAAGGAGCGTTGGAATTGTAAAAAGCACAATGGAAACGAAGGTCAAAACAACCTTAAATACCCCACGATCCGTAATCGAAAAAACACGTGTCATCTGTTAATTTTAGCGTTTCTTTTTGCTTTTCCCTTTTCAACCAGTTCAACGAAATCATCAAAGTGTAGCGGGTTGGTCGAGAAATCGCCCTGCTCATTTTTGACCAATGATTTTTGGCAAAATATGGGATTAATGAACCAAGCAGGGGACTCCGGTGTCATCTTTTCCGGGCAACTTTGTTGCAACAAAGGGTAAGTGGCCAGCACTACCCCGAATTTTTCAAATCGATTATAATAGATCTTGAAGTTGTGCTTTGGAAACCAATCGCGAGTGGCGAACATATTGGCCCATTCTTGTTGACCAACCCCTTGTGAATTGGTCTTGGTAAACCAGTGGTACAGCTTCCAATCGGGATTTAGGCCATATTTCTGAACAAAAGCTTTCCCGGCCTTATTAATGGTCAATGGCTCCGCTAATTTTTTCCTGTACAATCGATGTAGCGAGAATTCCGGCACTATAATCGGTTTTGTTGGCATAATACTTCGCACATATTCGAAAGACCGGTCGATTTGAAGGGTATCTGAAATGTGCAAATGCACGGCCAATCCCGTTACCCTATCATCTTCATTGGCCCATTTTATCATCTCCCTAACGCCAGCTTTTTGTTGTTCCTCTTTCATAAAAAGCCTGGGAAAAGAGCCCACGTAGATATCCGGCATATGGGTACCATCCCTTTCCTTGAAATAGGGTAATACAACTTTGGTCAATTGCCGCTTTGTAAAACGCACTAGGGGAACAATACCGTTTTCATTTTCTTGCAAATCTTCTGGCCGGGTTTCCAAATTTGGCTCATTGCCCAGTTTGAAGACATCCACATACGGACCTACCCTCTTCAACAGCTTTCGAGCATATTCAAAGTAAAGTTGCTCTTCCTTGGAATTAGGTTCGGGTAGCCGTTTCTTTCGCATATTGAAGTCCCAGCGAAATCCAAAAGCCACCTTATATCCCCTTTTACCCGCTTCGATGACCTTTTGCAGCCCAGGGTCGCTATTTATATCGAGTTTTCCATCTACATAGTCAAGAATACGCGGTGTAGTACGTACCCAATCCACCTTGGCTTTTTCCAAATAATAAAAGTCCATAATCTCTGGGTTATGGTTAAAATTGGAGCCTAGTTCTTGCCCCCAGATCAATGGCGTAATAAGAAAAAAAGTGAAAAGGGATACTTTAACAGACATAGGAAAGAGGATAAGGAGTGGGATCTGATCGACCCCACCCCGTTCAATTAAACTAAACTCTAACTCAACTACACTAAACAAGTCTATTAATAACCCTCGTTTTGGGTAACATTAGGGTTGGCATTTATTTCTTCTTGAGGTATTGGAAGTAGATTGTGTTTCTCAGCTGCGGCGGTGATTCCCCTTTCCTGTGCGTTTGAAATCAATTTACCATGACGGATCATATCTTCACGTCGTTTTCCTTCGGCAACAAACTCCCAACCTCTTTCGGCCAATATTAAATCGCGGAAACTATCGGTTGTACCAACATCGCCAAGGGTGTAAGCAGGGACAGCCGCCCTAACCCTTACCATATTCACGAGATCCACACTTTCTTGCGAAGGACCGTTAACCTCGTTTAGGGCTTCTGCCCTTGATAATAGAATATCGGCATAACGAATGGGCATAAGATCCAAACCACTGAAGTTACCGGTCTGGGCATTATCAAAATATTTAAGGCAACGTGAATTGTCCGCACCATCACGAAGATTTACCATATCTCCTGCGGCATTGACATATTCCTGAACTATGGTCAACAAACGGGTATCATTAGGGTCATAGCTATCTACAAAAGCGTCCCTTAGTCTATATTGGGTCGCCCAATTGGCCATACCAGGTATCCATTCAAATTCAGGGACGTTGGGGGCCCTTCTAAAGGCCGGGGGAAAAGCCCCATTCTGATAATTGGTATGGTTAGCCTGAATATTGACCCGGGGTGCGGATACTATAATTTCGCGATTGCCTTCGTTTTCTATAAAAAATAACTCCCTGAAAACCGGAAACAACTCGTAGTATTCCAAATCCATTAATTGTTGGGATGAAGCCACAACCTTATCCCATTGTTTAGTATTCAATAGAAACTTGGTCAATACGCCAAGAGCATTTCCCTTGGTGGCCCTCCCGTACTGGGATTCTGCTCCTGGATCTGGAAGGTCCGGGACTGCGGCATTCAACTCGGTTTCAACAAATGAAAGTATTTCTTCTGCGGGAGCTCGGGTAAGCTGACCCTCCTGGACATTGAGGTCACCCGTGGTCCTTAGCGGAACAGGGCCAAAATTTACATATAAGGTTGCATAGGCCTTTGCCCTTAAATATCTGGCTTCAGCCCTAAACAATGATTTTGTGGCATCATCAATTTGGCCTGCGTTATCAATATTATCCAAAACAACGTTCGCATCTCGAATAATTCGGTACCTATTCAGCCAAAAGTTGTTGTAAATCCAAGGTACAGTGGGATCCCAGGTAAAGTTTACAAAAAGGCTTAAAGTCCTGTTCTCACCTCCGCC
>JBCBSN010000355.1:0-3548 GCA_039819225.1 Bacteroidota bacterium
CAACGTGTAATCTGGTTCTTGGTCTTACGACCACTTTCGCCTATCTATATGGTCTGGAAGCTTTTGGCGTACGTGACAGTGCTTTCCTCCTGGGAAAAGGATTGAACTTTATGGTTCCGGCGGTGATTATTTTAGTAACGGGTTGTGTTTTTGCTATGTGGTTGGGAGAAAAGATTACGGATAAGGGTATTGGAAATGGGATATCCCTATTGATCATGATCGGGATCATTGCTACCATGCCCCAGTCCTTTGTTCAGGAATTCTTTTCCAGGACAACCAATAATACTGGAGGCCTAATGTTTATCCTCATCGAAGTTATCCTTTGGTTCCTGGTCATTCTGGCGAGTGTACTCCTTGTAATGGCTACAAGACGTATTCCCGTGCAATATGCCAGAAGATCGGCATCTGGAGGTTACGAAAAGAACATCATGGGGTCCCGACAATATATTCCCCTAAAGTTGAACGCTTCCGGGGTAATGCCCATAATTTTTGCCCAAGCCATTATGTTTGTACCCGGACTCTTAGGGAAAACCTTTAATGAAACGGCCTTTGGGCAATGGATGGAGGTACAGTTCGCGGATATATTCGGGTTGGCTTATAACATTTTATTCGGGCTTTTGATTATTATATTTACGTTTTTCTATACGGCCATTACGGTTCCTACCAATAAGATGGCGGATGATCTAAAGCGCAGTGGCGGTTTTATTCCGGGCATACGTCCTGGTAAGGAAACAGCGGATTTTCTGGATAAGATCATGTCCTTGATTACCTTGCCCGGCTCCGTTTTTTTGGCGTTGCTGGCAGTGTTTCCGGCCGTTGTCGTCAAATTGATGGATGTACAGGCGGGCTGGGCGCTCTTTTATGGAGGAACCTCCCTTTTGATTATGGTAGGTGTGGCCATAGATACCGTACAACAGGTAAACGCATATTTGCTCAACCGACATTATGACGGGTTGATGAAAACAGGAAAAAATAGAAAAGTTGCATAGTTTATGGCCAAGCAAGCACCCATAGAACAAGATGGTAGTATCATAGAGGCATTGTCCAATGCCATGTTCCGCGTGGAATTGGAGAACGGTCACGTAGTTACCGCCCATATTTCCGGTAAAATGCGCATGCATTACATCAAGTTGTTGCCAGGGGACAAGGTAAAATTGGAAATGAGTCCTTATGACCTTAGCAAGGCTAGGATTACCTATCGATACTAGATTAATTTGATAACGGGACAGTTTGAAAATTTGAGTATTGCACACAAATAGGAAATAGAACAAGATGAAAGTAAGAGCATCCATAAAGAAAAGAAGTGCCGATTGTAAGATCGTCCGGAGAAAGGGACGGTTATACGTGATCAACAAGAAAAATCCTAGATTTAAACAAAGACAAGGATAAATTAGGCGTTAGTAATTGGACGTTGGACTTTAGAAAAGGTCGATATCAAGAACGACTTTCTTAACAGTAGGCGCCAACGACTAACGACTGACCGCTAAAGACCAAATAAATATGGCAAGAATTGCAGGGATAGATATTCCAAAACAAAAAAGGGGCGCTATAGCCTTGACGTACATTTTTGGTATTGGTAAGAGCCGGGCGCAGGAAATTTTGAAAAAGGCCCAGGTGAGCGAGGATACCAAAGTTTCCGATTGGAACGATGACGAGATTGGCCGCATCCGTGAGGCCGTATCCTCTTATACTATTGAAGGGGAACTGCGTTCCGAGACCCAATTGAACATTAAACGTCTAATGGATATTGGCTGCTACCGTGGAATACGTCATAGATCTGGATTGCCGCTCAGGGGACAAAGGACCAAGAACAATTCCCGGACTCGCAAGGGGAAACGAAAAACTGTGGCCAACAAGAAAAAGGCGACCAAATAAGAAAGGTGTTAATGGATGAGTGCCAATCTATAGGTAAGGTCGGGTAAAGACTTTTTACTGTAGGTTGTCTACTACCAAGTACCAAACACAAATACATATGGCAAAGGGAAATACAAAAACGACAAAGAAGCGCAAGGTTATCGTAGACTCGGTGGGAGAGGCACATGTTACCGCTTCTTTTAATAACATCATTATTTCATTGACCAACAAAAAGGGCGATGTAATCTCTTGGTCCTCTGCGGGCAAGCAAGGTTTTAGGGGCTCCAAAAAGAACACACCTTATGCTGCCCAGGTGGCCGCGGAGGATTGTGCCAAAATTGCGCATGAGGCCGGTCTTAGAAAAGTAAAGGTCTATGTTAAAGGTCCTGGGAACGGTAGGGAATCCGCTATACGCACCATACATAATTCTGGAATAGAAGTCACGGAGATCATCGATGTTACACCAATGCCGCATAATGGATGTAGACCCCCCAAGCGAAGAAGAGTTTAAGCAAGGTTATTTATATATTTCACGGAAGTGCATCGAATGATTATCGAAGGATAAGCCTTAATTCATAATCGCACTTCAAACAAAACGAAAATGGCAAGATACACAGGACCTAAAAGTAAGATCGCCCGTAAGTTCGGGGAGGCGATTTTTGGAGACGACAAGTCTTTTGAAAAGAAGAATTACCCCCCCGGACAGCACGGACAGAACAGACGCCGCGGCAAGAAATCGGAATACGCCATCCAATTGATGGAAAAGCAGAAAGCCAAGTATACCTATGGTATTTTGGAGAAGCAGTTTCGCAACCTTTTTGCCACTGCCAAGCGCAAGGAAGGGGTTACCGGGGAAGTACTGTTGCAGTTATGTGAATCCAGATTGGACAATGTAGTCTACAGAATGGGTATTTCTACCTCACGAAGGGGAGCAAGGCAATTGGTCTCCCATAGGCATATTACGGTCAACGGGGAAGTGGTGAACATTCCTTCATATTCCCTAAGACCCGGTGATGTGGTCGGTGTTCGTGAAAAATCAAAGTCATTGCAGGCCATTGGGGATGCCTTGGCGGCCAATAGCAGTGTATATGAATGGATTACCTGGAACTCGGAAAAAAAGGAGGGAACTTTTGTAAGTGTTCCTGAACGTTTGCAGATTCCAGAGAATATCAAGGAACAATTAATCGTCGAGTTATACTCTAAATAAATCAACACTGATCCACATGGCATTATTTAATTTTCAGAAACCCGATAAAGTAATAATGATCGACTCCTCTGACTTCCAGGGGAAATTCGAGTTTCGTCCTTTGGAGCCCGGTTATGGATTAACCGTTGGGAACGCCTTAAGAAGGGTATTGCTTTCTTCCTTGGAAGGTCATGCCATTACTTCGGTACGCATGGACAAGGTAGAGCATGAATTTTCCGTAATCCCGGGTGTTGTAGAGGATGTAACGGAGATGATCCTGAATTTAAAGCAAGTACGCTTTAAAAAGCAGATCGAGGATTCCGAGGCTGAGACGGTTTCTATTTCCGTTAGCGGAAAGGAAAAGATGACGGCCGGCGATTTCCAAAAGTTTATTTCCGGATATCAGGTATTGAACCCGGATCTTGTTATTTGTAACATGGATCCCAAGGTTAGTATCAACATGGAGATTACTATAGATAAGGGCAGGGGCTATGTACCTGCGGAGGAG
>JBCBSN010000356.1:0-3498 GCA_039819225.1 Bacteroidota bacterium
TTTCTCAATTTGTCTACCCCAAGAGAAATGATTAACAATATCAGGAAAAACACAATTGAGGATAACAAATGATTATCGACGACAATGAAAAGTATATCAATCAAATCGATAGCAAAGGGGGACATTACCAACAAAATAAAATATCGCCAAGCAAAATAGCACTTTAAGAACCAAATGGAATACAGTACTACGGGTATCAAATTAACAAGAAGAGACCAAATCAAGGCGGAATTGTTATTAAAGACATGAATAAATTGGTAACCAAAAATATCCAACACTTGTGAAGGTGTATCGTCAAAGGCTAAGTGCAAATAGAGGGAAAAGGGAATCAATAAAATCAAGAGTATTATCAAAACATCCTTTCTATACTTTTGTTGCCATATGCCGTTGGATATCATGATAGTTAGTGTTTATTGCGCATAAAATACTAAAAATGGCTAAGTTCGCATAATGCCCGCATTGGAATGAAGCACACCTTCTTTACACTAACCCAAAACCAAAAGACCGCCAAGGAAATCCTAGATTGTGTTTCCTCCAAAACCCTAGCCTTCCACGGTCCTATGGGCTCTGGAAAAACCACCTTAATCAAGGCTATCATTAAAGAACTGGGGGCATCCGATACCGGAAACAGCCCCAGTTTTGGTATCGTAAATGAATATCATGATGATTCCGGCGCGTTACTGGCCTATCATTTTGACTTTTACCGTTTGGAGGATGAAACCGAGGCCCTGGATCTGGGCCTGGAGGACTATTTGGACCAGGATGTCTGGATTTTTATGGAATGGCCGGAAAAAATTGCATCGCTATTGCCCGTGGAAAAAACGGTTATCCAGTTGGAAATATTGGATAAAAATACCCGAAAGTTGGCCATTCGTAACGATTTTCCTTAGTTCGCTTTCCTTTATCTTTTGCACATGTATCGTAGAATGCACAGCATTATTGTATTCTTTTCGATGAAATACATACTTTTCGATAAAAAGTATATTTTTTACGTTAAACTACATAATTTTAACATTATCCAGCCTGTTTTTCGGCCTATTTTTCCTACTTTGCCCTTGATTTAGAGCCCGATTTCTAACTAAAACTTAAGAACGATGAAGATGAAAAGATTACTTTTTGGTGTTTTGGCCTGTGTTACCCTAATGGCCGTTTCCTGTGAGCCTAATGATACGGCCTCGGAAGATGAATTGTACGAGCAGGGAGTTGACAAGAAACACCTTAGACCATTGTAAACAAATAGCAAATACTTAAAATTTTATCAAAACTAAAAGAGCAATAATTTTGCTCTTTTTTTGTTTATAGAGTATTACGATGTATAATTGAATACTTTATAAGATGTCAATTGACAAAAAGGGCAAAGTAGCGAAAAGAAAGATTACTATAGAGTCTTTAATTATCTTTTTTATTGCTGTTTCTCCTTTTCTCTACAAGCTGTATGACTATTTCCCGGATAATCCAGAAGACACCGTAACACTTTTAGGAATTACTATTGATAATAATGGATTTCATAGTGTTTCCGTCTTTTTCTGGTTTTTAATGAGTAAGATAATACCCCTTTATCTTATGCTCATATGGTTTTTTACGTGTAAAAACTGGTGGTATCATATTCTTTTGATACCCATTGCCATGTACTCTTTTCAAGTATTTGAGGTACTTTTTGATTCGGACAACAATATTGACACAGAAAATATTTGGTGGTTGCTACCCGTTTGTATGGTAGTAATTCCTTTTGTTTATTTTATTCGAATACGAATCTACGACAAACATGTCCATGGTATAGACCTGGAAGCTATGGAGACGGAATTGGAAACCTATCGCAAAAAAGGAATGGCACCGGAAAAGTCCTCGGAAGATCTGGAAAAGGATCTGGCCAAACTGGAGACCAAGACCCTATCCGAACGTATAGATGTCCTCTTTTCTACACGCAACATCGAATACCAGTTTAGGCAATTGCACCAGAGCCTCAGAAATTGGTTGGATTTTAGGCTGTAATGACCTACATCCCGTCAATTTTTTAAGGAAACCGTGTTGGCAATTGTAATGGATGAATTTGCAATGCATAACACACCACATATCTTTATTCTACATTCTGGCGGCCCGGAGGCTTAGGGAGTATTTATCGCAAACTTTCGAATGCCCATAGTTTTGGTTAAATTGTCGTACTTTTAGGGTTAATCCCATCGGATCGATTATTGCCTATGAGCCAACCTACATCGCCTTTTAGCAAACAACAACTGCTTCCCCAGGAAGAGACTTTGGAAGTGCTCCGCCAAAAGGGGGAACTTTTTATCGGCCTCCCCAAGGAAAACCAATATCAGGAGAAACGTATTTGCCTAACTCCCGATGCCGTTAACGCCATTACGGCCCATGGGCATCGTGTCCTTATCGAATCGGGTGCAGGGGAAGGTGCCCACTATTCCGATGTGGAATATACCAATGCCGGCGCGGAGATCACAAGGGATACCAAAAAGGTATTTTCCTGTCCATTGCTCTTAAAGGTAGAACCCCCCACCCTATCCGAAATAGCGCTTTTGAATCCACAGACTACCGTTATTTCAGCACTTCAGATCAAGACGCAACGCAAGGCCTATTTTGAGGCCCTGGCCAAAAGAAGGATTACGGCCATCGCTTTTGAATACATTCGGGACGAAGATGGCAAGTACCCGGCGGTACGCTCATTAAGCGAGATTGCAGGGATTTCTGCGGTACTCATCGCATCCGAGCTTATGGCGGCCACAAACAAGGGTAACGGGCTCATGTTTGGCAATATAAGTGGGGTGCCGCCCGTTTCCGTGGTGATCATCGGGGCCGGTACCGTTGGCGAATTTGCAGCGCGATCTGCTTTGGGCCTCGGTGCCAATGTTAAGATTTTTGACAATTCCATTACCAAACTACGGAGTATCCAGACTAATTTGAACCAGACCGTATATACCTCCACCATTCAACCCAAAAACCTTTTAAAGGCCCTTAAGCGATGTGATGTGGCCATTGGTGCCACACGTGGCAAAGATCGCTCCCCGGTAGTGGTAAGCAGCACTATGGTGGAGCATATGAAAAAGGGTGCCGTTATTATTGATGTCAGCATTGACATGGGGGGCTGTTTTGAGACCAGCGAGGTTACCGATCACAACAAACCCACCATAGAAAAATACGGGGTCATCCATTATGGGGTGCCCAATATCCCATCCCGGTATCCCAAGACCGCCTCTATCTCCATCAGCAATATCTTTACACCCTATCTCCTTAAATTGGGCGATGACGGAGGGCTGGAGAATTCGCTGCGTTTTGATAAAGGGCTTCGCAACGGTCTTTATATGTACCATGGCATCCTGACCAATAAGTCGGTCGGGGAATGGTTCGACCTCCAGTACAGCGATATCAATTTTCTTATTTTTTAGTCGATATGCCCTTTTTAAAGCGTCTGGGGTATTATTTGTTGGGTCTTTCCGTTGGATTGCTATTCCTTACCTTTTTCCTTAAGAAAAAATCTACCGAAAC
>JBCBSN010000357.1:0-3478 GCA_039819225.1 Bacteroidota bacterium
CTCAAGCTGGCTCCTCGTTTTAAGGCCAAATCTTTGGCCTTTTCGCTCGGCCCTGTTAAAATTTTGAACCGTAGCTAAGGTTATGTTTATCCGCCCGAGGCGGATGTCTCATAATGCATCAAAAATGGCTCATAAAGAATTCTAACTACACATTTCAAAACAGTCTCTTAGTCTGCCTTAAAATATATTCCCCAATCAGGTCGATTCTTCCAGGGGAAGAGACATGTATTTCTTTTGAGGGTTCTATCATCATTGATTTTTTGATTTGGATTTCCAAATACCGTATGCCTCATCCCATGGCAAAACATTGATTTTCTTGGCCCACTCCGCATAGAGCAATGCCATACTATCCCTAAGCCCGGAATGCTGCAGTGCAATATCGTTCATTTCCGTTCTATCCTTTTCCATATCGTACAATTCCCATTTTTGGGTTTTGTTGTGTTGCCATTTTTGAACTAATTTAAATTTGCCCAATCGTACGGCTTTATTGCCTTCATGTTCCCAAAAAAGAGGTCCATGATGAATGACCGTGGAATTATCGGTAAACGTAGGAACAATACTTTTTCCCGAATGGGGAACTATAGTATTACCGTTATAATGCTCCGGGTATTTCGCCCCGGCCACATCGATACAAGTGGCCATTAGGTCTTGAACAGATCCAGGTTGCCTCACTGTTTTTCCTTTCCGATCTTTTTTTATGCCCTTGGGCCAATGTACGATCAACGGTGTTGCAATTCCCCCTTCATGTACCCAATGCTTATATTCCCGAAACGGCGTATTTGAGGCATTTGCCCAGGCTTTACCATAGGTCAAAAAATAACCCTCTTCGGTTTCCAATTGACTCGCAGGTCCGCCTCCGAACATTCCGCCCTCAGCACAGGCACCATTATCATTGGTAAATAGGATGAGAGTATTGTCCAGACGATCCGTAGCTTTAAGGTATTCAATTAGCTTTCCAATGTTCTCATCCATTCGGTCTACCATACCTGCATATATTTCCCTACGTAATGACATCTCATTTTTTTTATCCAGGCTCAGCGAATCCCATTGAGGCGCATCGGAAGGGGATAATTCCCATTCTGTATCCAAAAGACCCATCTCCATCATCTTGGAGAACCGCTGCTCCCTTAGTTTCTCCCATCCTTGGTCATATCGATCACGGTAGGTGTCAATATTTTCCTTTGGAGCCTGAATGGGCCAATGGGGAGCGGTATAGGCCAAATACAAAAAGAAAGGTTCTTCTTTATCCGTAGCAGGACTATCGATAAATGAAATGGCCATGTCCGTGAAGGCATCTGTTGTATAGAAATCAGGGTCGTTTATCGATATCGTGTCATTACCACTGGATATTCCACGTGGATAAGTAGGTTTAAAAAAATTGGACGCGCCGGGAATTAATCCATAGAATTTATCAAACCCTCTTTGTTGGGGCCATGTTTCTCTATCGTGATAGCCAAGGTGCCATTTTCCCGTCATATAAGTACGGTAGCCCGCTTCTTTTAAAACTTCCGCGATGGTCACCGTATTGAAATTTAGTTTTCCCTGGTATTCGGGGGTTCCGTAATCGTGTGAAGTGGAATCCACGGGAGTGTTGGTCATATGGCCAATACCCGTTTGATGGGGATAACATCCGGTCATCAGCGCCGCACGGGTAGGGCAACATCTCGCAAAATTGTAGAATTGCGTGTATTTTAATCCGTTATCCGACAGGTAACTAAGATTTGGGGTTTTAATCTCCCCGCCGTAAGACGCGATATCGGAATACCCCATATCATCGGATAGGATCAGAATGATATTGGGCCGTTCCCCTGGCGTCTTTTGATTGGTCTTTGGTTTCGAAAGACAAGAAAGACAACAGAGAACGAGAAAAAAGAGGCCTAACCTTATTACCATTTTTCTTTTTCCCATAATATCCTTCGGTTTACCCACTAAAATTCCTGCGCCTCATCTGGTCCGGGATTGGCATAACGCGGATCTTTGGCCCTAATGTACACATCCCCGTCCGCTTTAATGGTCACTTCCAATGGAACTATTGTTGTTCCTTGCTCATTTATGGTCTGGGCCGTTTCTGAAAGATCTTTGTTTTGAATACCTTCATCGGAAACCGGAGGCACGTTACCATTATAGAATGCAGTGCACCACCATTTTCCCTCCCTGTCCCGAAATGGCGTACCATGCCCCAAAAACCTCCCAACAAACCTTCTTGGGCCATACGGCCCCAGTACATTATCAGAAGTGCAATAATATAAGTTATATGATCCCTTTCTACCTTTATCAGTAGACCAAGCCGTACCAAAATGAACATATTTTTTTCCTATTTTACGCAGGGTGGCTCCTTCATGGCCAATAACACGATTTTCAGGGTCTATACGGATTGGTTCAGCGGCCAAACCTTTGAAATCTGGCTTTATGGGTGCAATTTTAGTATTTGCCCAGAGTAGATACCATGTCCCATCATCATCCAAAAATAGAGAAGGATCATGTTTTGAACGCATATCATTTTCCATAGGAAATAAAAATTCATCACCAATCAGTTCTTCATTTTTGGCTATTGCAAGATTTGCACCATTTTTCACTGGTGCGGGGGAAGTATGAACAAATACCCATTTCCCATCAATTTGATACATTTCAGGAGCCCATAACCGCCAATCTTTGGGTTTTCCTTGAAATTCATTTGGAAACATGGCTTTCCAATATCCCTTATCTAGGGAAAAAGGTACACCCATATATTTCCAATCCATTAAATCCCTACTCCTCCAGACATTGATATCGGGGCCAACAATACTTGGGGTCCCATACAATTCTTGGTTCTGAGGATCTAGCCCTGTATTGTAGGGTTCTGTTTTCTCCCTTGGATCATCCTTTTTAGGGGTAGTTCCAGTTAAATAGTAATAATCATCGTTGGCCAGGTATATGTATGGATCACGTATCCAGCCACTTTTTATATAAATGGCCTCTTGGTGTGATTTCAATAAATTGGTCTTTTCAATTTCCTCGATATGGGCCGTCGCTTTCCGGGCATTTTTATTTTTGTCGATATTCTTTTTTTCATTACAGGAAATCAGAATACTCATAAATGCGATGATAAATATCTTTGTTTTGATCATTTTCGGCAGGGTACGTTTAAAAAAGTCTATGCTCATTTCATATTTCTTTATTAGTTGCTATTAACGGATTCGTACATTTCCCAAGAATCGAGTTTGGCTCCCACATCACCTTGCTGCTTCATCCAGGCATCCAATGCAAGGGCCAACTCATTTTTGATATTTCTTAATGCGCTTTCATCGGCGAGATTTGTTAACTCATAGGGGTCATTACTCAGGTCGAACAATTGCTCTTGATTTCTTACCATATAGTTTTGCACCAGATGCCTAACATCTTCTCGCTTATGAGCGGTAAACAACCAATCTACCCAATAGGGGTTGTGTTCATTTTTACCCATTAAATGCTTTTCGATATACACATTACCGGGGCTTAG
>JBCBSN010000358.1:0-3473 GCA_039819225.1 Bacteroidota bacterium
GGGCCCTTTTTTGGTATAACCAAAGTAAGATGCTCTACGACCAAATGGACGACCGACGCGCGGAAATTGATCTCCTCAATGGTATGGCGGAGGCTTATCTTGGCAAAGGCCAAAAACAGCTTTCCCATGAATTTGCACTCAAGGCCTATACTATTTCCGAAGAAATAGACTTTAAGGAGGGAATGCGAAAATGTGCCAAAACGCTCTACAAAATCAATAAATCCCAGGAAAACCATGCCAAAGCACTAAGTTATCACGAAACATACCAGAGGCTCTCCGATACGCTTTCCAATGCCGAAAATAAAAAGAGCCTTATGATGTTTTCCGCCAAGACAGAACATGAAAAACAAAAAATGGCCTTGGTGAGGGAAAATGAAATGGCACTGGCCAAACAGCAGGGCTACATAAACGCGGCCTTGGCCTTTTTGTTGATCGTAATTATAGCAATGTTGTTGATTCACAGGAGCGAAAAAATCCAGAAAAAACTGAATACACAACTACAGGATAAGGCTACGGAATTAGAGCGAAGCCAAAAAAAGCTACAGGAAATCAACGATTCCAAGGATAAACTATTCTCCATTGTAGCCCATGATCTAAGAGGTCCTATAGGAGCTTTTCAAGGATTGTTGAAGCTTTTTAAGGATAAAGAAATAGATCAGAACGAATTCCTTGGATTTATTCCCAAGTTAAAAACAGATATCGACCATTTGGGTTTTACGCTGAACAATCTTTTATCCTGGGGACAGTCACAGATGAACGGTGTATATACCAAGCCTAAAATCATTTCCCTGGAATGCATTGTCAAGGAAAACATAAATTTTTTATCGGAAATAGCGAATAACAAATCCATAAAGCTGGAAAGCCAACTGCTACCAAACATGCTTGCTTGGTCGGATGCGGATCAAATGGATATTGTTATCCGTAACCTTATCAGCAATGCCTTGAAGTTCACACAGGAAAATGGAACCATCACCGTAATGGCTTCAGAGGAAAAAAATCATTGGGAAATTGCCGTTGAAGATAATGGCATAGGCATGGACATGGAAACCCAGAGAAAGATATTCCAAGAAAATTCTACCATATCCACATATGGCACAAACAACGAAAAAGGGACCGGTATTGGCCTACAACTATGCAAGGAAATGGTAGAAAAAAACAAGGGTACCATATGGGTAAAAAGTTTTTTCAGCAAGGGTACAACCTTCTATTTCACCGTTCCCAAAGCCAAGAAAGAATACCAAAAAGCAGTTTAGATAAGGCTATCCAACCGGCTAATGGCCAATACCCTTTCTACGGTAAATCCCTCGGCATACTCCACTCCAATAAGCCTTCCCAGATCTCTGGCCCTGTATGCCACACTATCCAAAAAATTTTTGCTGCTAATGGGGGTTTCGGGCTCCTTGCTCCCAGGGTCATGGAATTGTGAACTATAGGCCAGGATGGCCTCATTCTTTTTTTGAATATACCCGGTTACATCTACGGCAAAATCGGGTTCCAAATTCTTCCATTGGATAAAATGATACACTTGTTTCGGACGCCAGGGCTCCTGCCACTTCTCATCACCGTCAAACTTAGTATCCACTTTGACCAAACCACTTAAAAAACAGGAATCGCTTACCAATTTGCTCCCTTTGGCATGGTCTATATGGCGATCGTCCACCGCATTGCAAAACACTATATCCGGTCTATACTTTCGTATCATCCGTATGACACTAAGTTGGTGTCGCCTATCATTTACAAAAAAACCGTCCTCAAACTCAAGATTTTCCCGTACGGATATGCCCAGGATCCTGGCGGCTTCCGCCGCTTCCCTTGAACGGATTTCAGCAGAGCCCCTAGTCCCTAATTCCCCACGGGTCAAATCTATGATGCCTACCTTTTTTCCAAAGGTTACTTCCTTGGCGATGGTTGCCCCCGCACCTAGTTCGGCATCATCGGGATGAGCCCCAAAAACAAGAATATCCAGTTTCATATTAGGTCGTTTACAATATTATTTCAACAAAAGGGCCTGTTCCAAATCCCCAATCAAATCTTCCACATCCTCTATACCCACGGAAAAGCGTATGAGTGCGTCCGAAATCCCTTGATTTTCCCGTTCTTTTGGACTTAAGAGCGCATGGGAGGTAAGGGCCGGGGAAACCACAGTACTTTCCACTCCTGCGAGGCTCATAGAGGACTTGATCAACACTAGCGCCCTTCTAAACCGGTCGGCATCCAAATGATCCTGAAGTTCAAAGGATAGCATTCCCCCAAAACCGCTCATCTGCGATTTGGCCAATTCATGTTCCGAATGTTCGGGCAGTCCGGGGTAGTATACTTTTTTAACATCGGGATGGCCTTGTAAATACTCGGCCAATCTTTGGGCGTTTTCGTTTTGCGCCCTTATCCGTATCCCCATGGTCTTCATACTCCTTTCCAAGAGCCAAACGGTATAATCGCTAAGACTACCACCCAAGTTCTTGGCCAGTCCAAAGATGCGGTCTATATTTTCCCGGGTGCCCGCAACGGCACCTGCGCAGAGATCCGAATGTCCGCCCATGTATTTGGTGGCACTGTGTATTGCGATATCTATTCCAAAATTGATGGGATTTTGATTTATGGGGCTGGCAAACGTATTGTCTATCATGGAAACCAGACCATGCGCTTTACATATCTTCGCAACACTTCTTAAATTTGTTATCGTTAACAAGGGATTGGAAGGCGTTTCCATATAAACAACCTTGGTGTTTTCTCGAATCTTCGCTTTGAAGTCCTCAGGTTCCCATCCGGAGGTAAACGAGTATTCAATACCATATTTGCCAAACTCCTCCGTAATCAAGTTATATGTACCGCCGTATAAGGTCTGTTGTAGGACGATGTGGTCCCCAGCCCCTAAAAAAGCCAATAAGGCCGTACTTATGGCCGCCATACCACTGCCGAATATCAATGCCGCCTCCGCATTTTCCAAAGCTGCGATTTTTTTGGCCAACCCTTGCTGATTTGGGGTGTTGAAGTATCTTGGGTATCGTTTTTCATCAACATCCTCAAAGGCATAGGAAGAACTCATATATAAAGGGGAAACCGATCCTTTGAAGACTTTGTCCTCCACTTGGCCAATGTGGGTACAAATGGTGTTGACACCCTTTTTAGAATCCTTCATCTCAATCATTTTTCTAATATCAAAGGTAGGTAAAAGTTCAGGCCCATGGGCCAAGTTCAAATACAAACACAAATATCAAATACAAGTTCAAGCTCAAATTTCGTAGGTCAACATTGATACATTTCTACATCTTCACATTATCCCATTTTCAAATCTTCAAATCGACACATCTTCAAATTGAACCATTTCCAAATTGATTCGTTGTTTTATTACACCTGAACCTGTTTCCATTTTCCCTTTTTAAACCAAATAATAGCAATAATGGCCAAAAGCACTTCGGCCAAAGTTATGGCCAAAAAGACCCCCACGGCCCCAAAATTGAAGGTCATGGCCG
>JBCBSN010000359.1:0-3469 GCA_039819225.1 Bacteroidota bacterium
AGAACGCTTAAAACCCTACTTACGAAAAGGATATAATAGTCCGAATTTTTTCTAAATTCTTAAAATTTCCGATAAAAACATCCTTGGTGCCCTTCAACTTGTCAAAGAGAAGACAGGTTTTGTCCTTTTTCTTTGTTCGCCAATAGACCCATGCAAAGCGAAACCCATAGCACTAGAATCATCCGGGAACAACCCGTCTTAAAAGAACGCTCACCGAACTTATATGGGGTAGTTGCGGAAATCTTTGTATTCCCCTAAACACCTAGCAGTCCATACGAGTTCATTATTATACTATTTGACCAAGGGATGCCAAAATCTTAAGAAAAATTTAGAACTTCCACCATTTTTTTACGGTTTTCCCATAACCGTAGCCATATTTACCGCCGTATCCCAATTCGGAATCCTTGACCCCGTTTACAATAAAAGACAGCCCCTTTAGCTTGCCTTCCTTTGCGAGTTTTAAGGGAAATTCTATAACTTTCTCTTCGGTCATCCCTGCTCTAGTGACGTACAAAGTCTGATCTGCATTTTCACTGATCAATAAGGTATCCGAAACCACCATTACCGGGGCGGTATCCACTATCACAAAATCATATAGCTCCTTCACGGACTCTAATAATTCCTTCATTCGTGAACTCATTAGGAGTTCTGCAGGGTTGGGCGGAATTCTTCCGGAATAAATGACGTCCACCGTCTGTTCATGGGCCAACATACTGTTAATAATATCCGAAGGGACCAAGCTTTGGTCTACCAAAAAGTCCGTAAGCCCCTTGTTCTCCTTGTTCCTGGTGGCCCTTCCCATTTTGTCCACATGTTTCCCGGAATAAAACTGATAAATTTTGGGGTTTCGAATATCAGCCCCAATGAGCAATACCTTTTTACCCGTATTAGCATATACTATGGCCAAGTTAGAGGCAATCAATGTCTTTCCTTCCCCAGGCACACTTGAAGTCACAAAAACAGTGCTTGCCCCGGAACCGCCATTCTTCGACTTTAGGATGTAATCCAAATTCGTCCTTAGGATCCGTAGAGATTCTGCCAGCACGGTGCGTTCGTTAACTCGTATAAGGGAGTTCTCATTTTTCGAAATCCTAGGCAATTCTGCCAGCACCGGAATATCTCCTGTCAATTCTTCCAGGCTTACCCTATTCCTTACTTTATTGTCCAACAAATCCTTGGCATAGATAACCGAAAAAGGAGCTAAAAGACCTAAAATTAGAGAGGCCAGCAGGATAAGGGGTTTTTTGGGCCACACAGGAAGCTCGCTGGCCAAATAGGCTTTATCGATAACATTGGATTTAGGGGCGGCGGAAGCAAAGGTTATCTGGGATTCCTCCCGCTTTTGCAATAGATATAGGTACAGTTGCTCCGTGGTCTGCTGCTGCCGGGTAATATCCCTAAGTGCGCGTTCGTTCTTTGGAGCCGAATAGATTCTGGAGTTGATTCGTGACAATTGCCCGCTAAGGCTATTGACCCTTGTTCCCAAATTATTTGTCATACTATTAAGACTGGAACGCATACTGTTTTTAAGTCCATCCAATTGTTGGTCTAAATTGACGATTACCGGGTTTTTTTCATTCGAGCTTTCTAATAAACGCTTTCGTTCCAAGGCCAATTCATTGTAACGTGCAGTTGTACTGGCAATGGAAGGATCTGCCAGTCCTACATTGGCCGGAAGCAGTTCATAACCTTGCTGATTGTCCACTATATCCCTCATCGAAGTCGCAATGTCCAGTTGTACCGAGGCGTTTTGCAGTTCCTGTTGGCTGCTTGCCCCAATACTGAGATTAACGTTAGTCTGTGCCTCGATATCCGCTATGCCTTTTCCCGCCTTAAAATCCTCAGCAGTTTGATCCACAGAGGATAAGTCCCCATAGATAGCCGATATCCGATTGTTGATGAAGGCCGAAGTCCTGTCCGCAATGGCCTTTTTGTCCTCTACGGCATTATCATTGTAGTTCGCTATCAGAGTATTAATTACCTCTTGTCCCCGTGCCTTAATTGCGTCCTTTAAAGAAATGGATATAATATGCGAGTTCTCATCCGTTACCGAAATCATTATCTTCTTTTGATAAGCTTCGGCAACCAAGGCGAGAGGTTGAACCCCTACCTTGTACTTTTTCCCCTTTAAGTCCTCCAACTCCAAATTATTGGGCGTAAGGACAACATCCCCAACAGGTGTAGAAATCCTCTTTCCAAAAGAATATACTTTTACTGGCTCGTCCTCCTCGGTGGCATATTCAAAAGAAGTATTGGAATTTAGGGTAATAAAAAAATTTTCATCTGCGCCATGTACAATTGAATCTGGAGCCAAAAAGTTTATCTTAAAAGGAGCATTATGATAAATGTCAGAATTCCGGATATTCCCCAAAAGGGTTATCTTCTTGTTCAACCCAAGTTTCTTTACCACCTCTATAATATTGGAACGGGAGCCTAAAACCTCTATTTCATCCAATACTTCTCCCCCCCCACCTGTGAACATCTGTAGATCCTTAAAAGCATCCAGTTCGGATGCCGTTGACCCCTCTTCTAAAATTCGGATTTTGGCCTGAACCTCGAACATCGGTGTAGAATAGCGAATGAATAAAAATCCAAAAATGAGGGCTAAGACCGCACATAACATAAACCACTTCCAATTCTTTAAATAAGGCCTTAACAATGACTGGTAGTCCATAGGTACTTCTGATTAGTAAGCAAATATTTGTTCCTCCGACCTTCTTTTAATTGTTTCTGGTAAAAATTATTGCCGCAGAGGTGATCATGGCCGAAAGCAAGGTAATGTAAATTGGTAGGCGTTGGTCAATCGAAGTTTCCTTAATTCCAGATTTATTTGGCTCCACGTAGACCACGTCATTTTGGGTCAAATAGTACACTGGTGATCTTACTATATTCTTGGATGTAAGATTTATACGATTGTAGACCTTAGTACCGTTAAAATCACGGATAACCATCACATTGTCCCTTCTACCACGAATGGTCAAATCTCCGGCAAACCCCAATGCCTCCAGGATGGAAACCTGTTCTCCATTTACGGGATATGTTCCTGGAGCATTTACGGCACCTAATACCGTGACCGTAAAATTGCGGAGCCGAATATTGATTATCGGATCTTTTAAATATTCCGATAACCTATCCCTGAGCAACACTCGCAATTCATCCGGGGAAAGCCCTTCAATTTTTAATTTCCCAATTACCGGAAAATCGATTTCGCCCGCCTGATCTACAAGGTAGTCTACCTGTTGGGGTTGAAAACCACCCTCGGTCGCACCTCGAAAAAGATTAAATGGAGCACTAGCCTCCGGGTTCAAAGAGGATACATGTATGGATACCAAATCATCTACCTTGAACTTGGACACAAAACTTTCATTGTTTACCAAGGTTTCAAAATCCCCTGTATCCTGAAAATAAACAACGTCCTTTCTCGAAGCACAGGATGAAAGGAGTAAAATCCCTAGTAAAAAAGTAAAAA
>JBCBSN010000360.1:0-3432 GCA_039819225.1 Bacteroidota bacterium
CCAGGGCATGCCGCTGACGGAAGAAGAGGAATCCTTGCTAAAGAATACACTAAGGGCATCTAACCACCCTTTGAGCAGGGCTCTATACAGCATACTTTCGGAACATGACATTGTAGCCCTGGACGAGTACGGGGAGCATTTGGGGAAGGGCCTTGAGGCGCGCAAGGACGACCAACACATGAAAATAGGGGCGGCCGACTTTGTAGGAACCGATATGGAAAACCCGGAGCAGAGTACCTCCGTACACGTCAGTAGCAATGACCGTTACAAGGGCAGGTATGTATTCTATAGCGCATACCGGGAAGGGCTTTCCCAACTATTTGAAGACATGTCAAAGGATTTGGAACTCGCCGTACTTTCCGGGGACAATGCCGGGGAGAAAAAACGTTTGGAGGCCTTGTTGCCCAAACTTATCCCCATGTATTTTGACCAAAAACCCCAGGAGAAGCTGCAATTTATCGCCACGCTTCAAGAACAGGGAAAAAATGTGATGATGGTTGGCGATGGACTTAACGACGCGGGAGCTTTGGCTCAAAGCGATGTAGGCCTTGCCATCTCCGAGGATGTTAATGTTTTTTCACCGGCTTGCGATGCCATTCTCGATGCCTCCAAATTTTCCTATCTGCACCAATATCTGTTGGCCTCAAAAAAAGCGATCAAAATCATAAAATGGAGTTTTGCGCTATCTTTGCTATACAATCTGGCAGGGCTCTATTTTGCACTCACCGGACAGTTACAGCCGGTTATAGCAGCCATTCTAATGCCCTTAAGCTCCATTAGCATCGTGGCCTTCACTACCTTGGCGACCAATTGGCTAGGCAAAGACTTAAAATAAATCACAAACCTGATAAATATCATTTTTTGAATATGCGCATCCACTTAGTTTTACGCCCGAATTCAGGTAAGGTATGAGTGTTATTTATGTGTTGTTGGCCATCAGCCTCAGTGTTGCGGTCATCTTTTTCACGGTATTTATCATTTCCGTAAGGAAGGGGCAGTATGATGATTCCTATACGCCCTCCGTGCGTATGCTTTTCGAGGACGAACTGGTACAAAAAGAATCCTCCAAGATACATGGGAGCCCATCCATAGAGGATGCCAATGATCCTAAATGACATCGACCCATAAAGAGACTAACTAAACGAGATAAATCAGTAATTATGGAAGTACAGCAGTTTTATTACGATAACAAAATCGTAAAAAAATTCCTCTACGCAACTATGCTATGGGGAATTGTGGGATTCCTAGTAGGGCTTATCCTGGCCTTTATGTTCCTGTTCCCCAACCTGACCGACGGTATCTCCTGGTTGAGTTTTGGCCGCCTGCGACCTTTGCATACCAATGCGGTAATCTTTGCCTTTGTAGGGAACGCTATTTTTGCCGGAGTCTATTATTCTACGCAACGTCTGCTCAAAGCGCGAATGTTCAGCGATTTTCTAAGTAATTTTAACTTCTGGGGCTGGCAGGCCATTATTGTCTCCGCAGCGGTTACCCTTCCTTTGGGCATTACCACCTCCAAGGAATACGCGGAGTTGGAGTGGCCCATTGATATTGCCATTGCCTTGGTTTGGGTAGCTTTTGGGGTAAACCTTATAGGCACCATGATCAAAAGAAGGCAGCGCCACCTGTACGTGGCCATCTGGTTTTATGTGGCCACCTTCGTTACCGTAGCCGTGCTGCATATCTTCAACAGTCTTGAACTTCCCATAAGTGCCCTAAAGAGTTATTCCGTTTATGCTGGGGTCCAGGATGCCCTGGTGCAGTGGTGGTACGGGCATAATGCGGTGGCTTTCTTCCTCACCACCCCCTTCCTTGGCCTTATGTACTATTTTGTACCTAAAGCGGCCAATAGGCCTATTTATTCGTACAGACTTTCTATAGTACACTTCTGGTCCCTAATATTCATTTATATCTGGGCCGGGCCCCACCATCTGCTGTATTCCGCCTTGCCGGATTGGGCCCAGAACCTAGGGGTTGCCTTTTCCGTTATGTTGATCGCCCCTTCCTGGGGCGGGATGATCAACGGTCTGCTGACCCTTCGCGGGGCATGGGACAAGGTTAGGGTGGATCCTACCCTTAAGTTTATGGTGGTGGCGATTACCGGTTACGGTATGGCCACTTTTGAGGGGCCCATGTTATCCCTAAAGAACGTAAATGCCATCGCCCACTTTAGTGATTGGATCATTGCCCACGTTCATGTTGGGGCCTTGGCCTGGAACGGTTTTCTAACATTCGGAATGATTTACTGGCTGGTGCCTAAAATGTTCAAGACAAGGCTGCACTCCCTGCCCATGGCCAATTTCCATTTCTGGATAGGCACCTTGGGAATTATCCTATACGCCTTGCCCATGTACGTGGCAGGATTTACACAGGCCCTAATGTGGAAGGACTTTAATCCGGACGGTACCTTGGTCTACGGTAACTTTTTGGAGACCGTCAACGAGATCATCCCCATGTATTGGATGCGTGCCATAGGCGGTAGCCTTTATATCATAGGAGCCTTGGTCATGGTGTACAATGTTGTGGCCACCATTCGTTCAGGAAGCAAGGTAGAGGACGAACTGGCAGAAGCCACCGCTCTCACCCGGGTATCCAAGCGAAGAACGGCCGGGGAAACTTTTCATACTTGGTTAGAGCGCAAGCCCATACAATTGACCATCTTGGCCACCGTGGCCATTCTTATTGGGGGTATCATCCAAATAGTGCCCACTATACTGGTCAAATCCAACATCCCTACCATTACTAGCGTAAAACCGTATACTCCCCTGGAATTGGAAGGTCGCGACCTTTACATT
Organism: Bacteroidota bacterium; assembly: GCA_039819225.1. Classification (GTDB taxonomy): domain Bacteria; phylum Bacteroidota; class Bacteroidia; order Flavobacteriales; family Flavobacteriaceae; genus Ulvibacterium. The sequence continues at coordinate 2,796 of JBCBSN010000360.1, forward strand.
CGCGAGGGATGCGTAGGCTGTCATTCCCAAATGATCAGACCTTTCCGAAGCGAGGTAGAACGCTATGGGGAATATGCCAAAGCCGGGGAATTTGTATACGACCATCCCTTCCTTTGGGGAAGTAAGCGTACAGGGCCTGACCTGCTTCGTGTAGGCGGCAAGTATACGGACAGTTGGCACTTTAACCATATGTACGATCCCCAAAGCACCTCCTCTGGTTCCATTATGCCCGCCTATCAATGGTTAATACGCAATAAACATGATCGTAGTGCAATACAGGACAAGATGGAGGCCATGGTTACCCTTGGGGTTCCATATACACCCGAAGATATCGCCAATGCGGCACAATCCATGGAAACGCAGGCCGTGGGCATCGTGGAAAGACTTAAAGAAGACCCGGACCTTAAAAGGTCCATAGAGGAGAGTGCAGAGGCCGGCGGCGCAGGTTATGTGCCTATGAAAGATCGTGAAATCGTTTCCTTGATCGCCTATTTACAAAGATTGGGAACGGACATTAAGGTCAAAGGAGCCAACGAAATGGTGTCGGGAAATTAACAATAGAACCAAGAGTATAGAAACTAGAACCAAGACAAAAACACCTAAAAGAAAATCTTGCCTCTAGGTTCTTGACTCTAAC
>JBCBSN010000361.1:0-3432 GCA_039819225.1 Bacteroidota bacterium
TATTTTAAACGAAACGGAATACATCTGAACGAATTTCCAAACCTTCCTTAAGTAGGGATGAAGCGATTTTGTATCCAAATACTTATCTTAAACAAAATAATATGCTTTTGACCCACAATGTTGGGGACTGTTCCATACAATCTATAATTTGCATCCGTTCTAGCTTAACAAAATCATATGTACCGCCGTTTTTTAAAAAGAATATTGGACCTCACCGTTGCCCTTATTGCGCTTGTCGCCTTTAGCCCCATATTTATAGTCATTCTCATACTACTTTTTATAGCCAATGACGGCAAGGTTTTTTTTGTACAAGAGCGACCGGGTAAAAACGAACGCATTTTCAAAATTTTGAAGTTCAAATCAATGAACGATAAAAAAGGTCCTGATGGAAGTTTGTTGCCAGATGGCGAGCGTATCACCAGAGTAGGGAATCTAGTGCGAAGTACGTCTTTGGATGAATTGCCCCAACTTATTAATGTTTTAAAAGGAGACCTGAGCCTAATTGGTCCCAGACCTTTGCTTATTCAATACTTACCGCTTTATAGCCAAAGACAACGCCGTAGACATGAGATTCGTCCGGGAATTACCGGATGGGCCCAGGTAAATGGACGAAACAGTATTTCATGGCCCAAAAAATTTGAATTGGATGTTTGGTACGTTGATAATTGCTCTTTTTTGTTAGATCTTAGAATCATTTGGCTTACCGTTCTAAAGGTTATCCAAAGGGATGGGATTTCATCTGAGACAAGTGCCACCATGGAGTTTTTTGAAGGAAACTAAAAATATGATAGCCTTTGTCCAAACCGGATAAAGCATAAGAACGGAAAATGCCATAGACCAATAGACCAACACTTGAGTAAATAATGAAACTGAGTTATGTGATTCCATGTTACAACATGGAAAAATATTTACCGGAATGCATAGATAGTCTCCTTAATCAAAACATGGATTCCGCTGACTATGAGGTTATTGTCGTTAATGACGAGTCGAAGGATAGCACTCTTGAAATAGCTAGAAAATACGCCGAAAAGTTTCCAAATGTAAAAATAATCGATAAGAAGAATGCTGGCGTCGGAGCTGCGAGAAACTCCGGTCTTGACATAGCAAGTGGCAAGTATATCTATTTTTTGGATCCTGACGATTATTTGGCCAGAAATGTAATCCCAAGATTATTGGAAATAATGGAAATGAACAATCTGGACATTCTTACGTTCAGAAGCCATATGTTCAAAAAATCGGCTCCCAAGGAATCCGCCAATATTGATCAAGTTCCCCATACCATAGAGGTTTTGGACGGAATATCCTATATTGCCCAATATAAATATAAGAATGAGATCTGGTGGTTTATCACCAACCGGGAGTTTATGGTCAATAGCGGCATCAGATTTGTCGAAGGGAGATGGATGGAAGATGCCATACTCTGCACCGAAATTATCCTAGCTTCCAAAAGAATAGCCCTAACAGAATTGGACGTACATCGTTATAGGGTGTTGCCCACCTCGGCAATGCGCAACAAGACCCCGGAGCATTATAAAAAAGTTATTTATGATAATGCCAATGCGGCCCATGTCTTTGAAAATATCATTGAAGGAATTCCAGAAGACCACCCAAAGGCCAAGGAATGTGTACATCGACTTAAAACAAGACAACAGTCGTTCGTGTTCTTTTTGATGGTTAGGCTTATGAAATCCGATATTTCGGTCAAAAAAATTCCTGAAATGTTGGATGGATTTGAAAAAAAAGGGGCATACCCGCTGAACAATTTTCTAGGAAAGGATTATCATGGCTTCAATTATGCATTCCTAGTTTTTATATTCAATACTAAGCCATTAATAAATCCGTTTATAAAAGTGTTCAGAACCTTTTATACCTTTGTTGGATGAATATTCTTATATCCTCTGCTGGTAGGCGTGTTTCACTGGTCAGGGCCTTTCAAAAAGAACTCACCAAGGTATTCCCTGATGGAAAAGTAATCGCTTCGGACGCTAATCCCGGATTATCGGCTGCCTGCCAAATAGCCGATGGTCATTTTAAAGTACCCAGGGTAACCGACCCTAATTACTTCGAATCACTGATTTCACAATGTAAGAAGTGGGATATTTCATTGATGATACCTACAATAGATGCAGAATTGTTGACATTGGCCAAGAACAAAGAGCAACTTGCCAAGCAAGGTGTTCAAGCCATTATTTCCAGTCCCGAATTCACTGGAAAGTGCCGTGATAAAAGGGAAATCCATAAATTCTTTGAATCATACGGGGTTGCAGTGGCCAAGGAATACGCTAAAAATGATTTTCAACTGCCCATGTTTATCAAACCTTCGGACGGTACTAGGAGTTTGGATACCTATCTTATCCGAAAAAAGGAGGAGCTTACACACTATCATTTTGAAAATGAGAAATTGATGTTCCTGCAATATCTTGATCATGAACTGCATGACGAGTTCACCTGTGACCTCTATTACGGAAAGGACAATAAGTTAAAATGCGTGGTCCCCAGAAAAAGACTGGAGGTACGCGATGGCGAGGTCAACAAAGCCCTGGCCTTAAACAACGCTTTGGTTCCCTACGTTAAGGATCATCTTAAGCATATTAAAGGTGCAGTTGGCTGCCTTACCGCGCAATTCTTTAAAAATAAGACCAATACCGATATTTACGCCATCGAAATAAATCCGAGATTTGGAGGTGGGTATCCCCTCTCCTATCTTGCCGGCGCCAATTTCCCCAAGTGGATCATTGAAGAATATTTGCTGGATAGAAAAGTCGGTGACAAATTTGACTGTTGGGAAGATGAGCTTCTAATGATCCGGTACGACGACGAAATACTTGTGCATGGATTTAAGGGTTGATCATAAGACCGTCATTGTCTTTGACCTGGATGACACTCTTTATAATGAAATGGACTATCTTCGTTCTGCCTATAGGTACATTGCCCGGGAATTGGACTCCAAAAACTGGGAAAGGCTCTTTGCCAAAATGTTCTCCCTTTTCAGGAGTAGGGAAGATGTTTTCCAATTTGTTTCCGAAACCTACAAAACCGATAAATCCCGATTGCTGGAGGTCTATCGGGGCCATAAACCCAATTTGAGCCTATTTAATGGCGCACATGAACTAATCCAGGACATAAAGGGAAAAAACGGGAAATTAGGAATCATTACCGATGGACGCAGCAGTACGCAACGCACCAAAATAAGTGCCCTGGGACTATCAAAAATCGTGGATAAAATCGTGATTTCAGGTGAAATCGGCTCGGAGAAACCGAACGAGACAAACTATAGAATTATCGAGGAAACCTTTCCCGGTTTTGATTATATATATATAGCTGATAATCTGAGAAAGGATTTCATCACCCCTAATAGACTAGGTTGGAACAGTATCGGTTTGGTAGACAATGGCTCTAACATGCATTTTGACGGTCATCTCTATTTTGACG
>JBCBSN010000362.1:0-3398 GCA_039819225.1 Bacteroidota bacterium
CTTTGGCCTTTTAATTTTACCCACGCAGGTCGTATCCAATTCACTAACGGCACCCCCATTTTCCAAAAATTGATAGACAAGATTATCCCAACAACTCCAGTCCGTGTAAGTATGACCCTGGTCTTTGAAGACGATATGCATGCTGTTCGGAAAAAGTTCACCAACGGATTCATTCATTCGTGGGGGGGTCAACACATCGTCTTCTCCTGAAAATAGCAACATAGGCGTTTTGCCACCGATTGGCTCGTCAGGCCATTGTGGAGTGGGTATTTTTTGCCATACCTGGCAAGCCCTGAATTCAGTAAGTGCCCCTATTCCCCGGGTGAACAGCGTATCCAACGCTTCAAAATTGCTTATCGGGTGCTTGTTCGATTCTTCGGGACAAAACTGTGATAGATGAAGCGGGATAGCCAGCTGTAATGAAGATAGATTGGACTCTATTAGTGGGGAAAAGTTTCCCGAATGGGCTTCCTTAATTAGTACTGGAAGCCTTTCAATCTGGGTCCCATGGTAGAAAAGGTTGGCCACCATTCCAAGGAAAATCATGTCATTGAATTTTATGGTATGGGTCCTATTTGATTCGTTATGAACATAAGGGTAATCGATCGGAGATTTTTTTAAATCCTTTCTTAGGCCATATAGTTGATCTTCAAAATTAGGAAAGTTGGAATGGCACAGTGGGTCAGCCTCACACCTTGAAAACAGTTTTTCAAGGACACGTTCAATCTCATAATCCACAAATTCAAAAAGACCAAAATCAGGAGGGACCATTCCGGTGAACATGGCTGAACTCACCGAATTGGGGTATCTACGGACCAGCTCCAGTCCGACCCTTGCACCGTAGGAGATGCCGTGAAAATCATAAGTTTCTACGCCCAACCATTTGCGGATATCTTCCAGGTCCTCTACCTGTGCCGAAGTGTTGTAATGGGTGAGATCTACTTTACCCTGAACTTCTTTTAGGCAATTCTCTATCAATTCGGTATCATATAAATAATAATCTAAGGGAATAGGTACTGATTCAATGGCCTGGCATGTGATTGCGGAAGCACCCGTTCCCCGTTTATCAACGATCAATACATCTCTGAGCTCACGAAAAGGTGAACTGAAACCATCTTTTTCATAATATGGAATAAAAAGACTATTGGGTACTCCGGGGCCACCTGCGTAATCCACAAAAACGGAATTGACAGGGTTAGAATTAAATGAGGGAAACAAATACACATTCAAAGGGATTTTCTTACCGCTCTTATTGGCTTGGTCTTCATGTACTTCTAATGTGCCACAAAGGATTTCCTCATTTATTCCTTCCACCTTACAGGGTCTCAACATCGGGTATCTATGTTGAGTGTCTTCCAAAGGATTTTGAGTGGTATTGCACGATGGAATTATGCTAATGAAGAAAACCGAAATAATTATGTACTTCATTTGACAACAACTCTTTAATCAATGTTGGAACAATGATTGCAATCAATAGCATTGCAATCCTACCTAATTTACTGATTTCATGCGAAATAAAGTTAAGCAATTAAGACAAGTTCATTTATGTAAAAGATAGTCTTGTAAAACGGGCAATAAACAGCACCTGGTTGTAGTAGGCCCCGTTGCTAAAAGAACTGCTTTTCCAAACGGGTTGATCTACGCCTTGGTCTTGGATTCCGTACTTTTGGACGGTTGGGTTATAAATATATTATTACAGGAAGCTCTGGCCTTAGGTCGTGGGACTTTCCTTGAACTTGGTTGTCAAAAAATATTTCCAATAGCTGTTCTTTTCCTTTTTTGATATGGATATTGTCTACTTTGTCCACTTTCTCCATTGTCTTTGAAAATGGACCCTTGTGATCAATATTGACAACAATTCTGCTCACTCGTAACGCCTTGTTGCCATGTTCATAGAATCCCCTGATATTTTCGGACATTTTCGAAAGGGTTTCGGAATCTTTGACCGTGCTCTGCAGTTCAGGACAGACCACGAAGGTCAGGGGCTCCCTGATCATCTGTTCGGAGGATGAGGCAAAGTACAGATAAGAGTTGTCGGGCAGGTAGGTCTGGTAAAACCTAGAGACTTCGAACGGAATTCTACCTGGATCGTACTTTTCCATTTGTAAGCCTATTCCAAAAGCTGAAGCTTTGGTGTTCTCATAGTCAACTCGCTTTTGGGTTTCCAAAAATCCATATTTCTGATCATTTGCAATCAACGCTTCCCTATCATGTACAAAGAGTAATTCAAAATAGGTGTTCAAAAAATAAAAATACCTACCAGCGGTGCCTTGACCTTGATGGATGGCAGATAATGAATCTGGGATTGCCGTAAAACCAATGCTCTCCAACCTTTTTACCGCGGCAGTGGGGTCTTTGACCCACAGAAAAAAGTGATCCAACCTCAAAGCCGAGGTTTGCTCCTTAAAAGCATTGTCAATTACTGTTTCTTGAGAAAGAACACTTTTTGATCCAAAGCCGAAGCCAAATAAAATGGCAGCGACCCATAGTAGAAACATTCTCTTAGCTCCAATTGAGTAGCTATCAATTGGAAAGCCTATCGAATAAAAGTGAAATCGATAAATTCTCATATATCTTTTTGATCAGTGTTCTCTTTACCTGCGAAATAGGCATAACGGCTTAAGTGCTTCCCCTCAGCCAAGTAAGCGCACGTTTTGAAAAAATCCTGTTGTCCTTCAAAAGTATCATGCCCCTCGATACTAACCAAGGCCGTCCTTTTTCTTTCTCTTTCCACTTCCCAGTTACGGGCAGTCAAAGCCATATTGTCGGTTCTGTCCATCTTTTTCAATACTGTAAAACCGGTTTCTTTAAGAAGTTTCTCATTTACTCCTTCAGCGGTAAACAAAAAATAACCTATAGATGCCCTAGTTTGAATTTCTTCTTTCGTTAACATCCCTGTAACCACAATAGGGTCTGTGAAAAGTATACAGCCGTCCTCTTTTAAAAGCCTGTACCATTCTTGAAATACTTTCTTTCGGTTTGGTAAGTGGTTGATGGCATCGATACATATGATTGCATCGAATGTCCCAGTATCAAAAGGTTGTGGTTTACCACCATCCGACAGTATGAAATTAACCGATGCCTCCAACTTTTTCCCTTTTACCAGAGAAAGTGCATTTTTGATTCCCTTCTCCTGGACATCCACACCAACTACAGAACAATTTGTTGACTTATTGATTCTTAAAGTGGTTTCTCCTGATCCACACGCCACGTCTAAAAGTTTTTTTGAACTATCCAACCTAAGCCAATCCATGAACATATCCTGTTCGTCAGCTGTTATCCAACTGTTCTGGCCAATATCAGTTCCGTAGACCCTAGCCCTAACCTCTCGATACAGGTTCTCTTGGAAATTGGAATAATGTGATTCGTAATGTTTTACCAGTTTGCTCATTCATATC
>JBCBSN010000363.1:0-3393 GCA_039819225.1 Bacteroidota bacterium
CCACTAAATACGCTTCTAGAATTTTAAGTATTTTATTTAAGAACAATGAAAAAACTGTAAACTACAAAAATAAGAGCGATAACGGGAACGCCACGGACCTAGCGTTAAAAAATCATTATGTTATGGGATGTGGATTCCGCAAATTTAAGTGCAAGGATCAAGTTCAATAGACCTATTTGGTTATTTAAATCTTGCTATTTGTAATACCAGTCAAAATAAGCCTTTTCTAATTTACGGTAAACTCAATTGATAGCTTCGTTAAGTCTTCCGCTATGGTTTGTTTATACTATCTGCTTTTGTTCCGCTATATTTTAATCTAACCTAAAGCAGCACTAAATCCCCGGTAAATCAATATCAGTCCGATTAAAATGAATACAATGAGGCCAAAAATGATATTAATGTCATAAGATAATAACCAATAGTTGTAGTTTTTATCCTTTTGATTTTCTCTGATGAGAAGAATCAACCAAACTATTGCTCCAACCACAATACAAATGCCCAAAATGATTTTTTTGATTTCCAATTTTAAAAATGTCCTATCTTACTAAACCACAGTGTTAAATAAACCTCCATCGTTTATTTGAAATTTACATATTACTATCTAATCTGGCATTCCACATTTCCCATGGCAAAAACGATTCCTCTTGAACGTCATCAAATACTATCCAGCCTTTTGCTTTTAAAGACAATTCTTTCAGCTTCTCTACAATTTCATCGGTAAATTTTAGTCTCTCGTATTCCTCTATTTCATTATTCATGCCTTTCCAAAGTCCAAATTCCAATCCATCCATCCAACCCGCACAGAAAGCATCTTCAGATAAAAAACTCATATATTCTGCCAATTCTCTTTGTTCATTGTTCAAATCCTGTAGCATTTCAAATTGATAATGACTGTTTCAAATGGATTTCTTAAACGTCAAAAGTGCGCTATAAAATTCATACGCTTTCCTAATATCCGTACCACATAGATTTCGTTATTCCCATCAAACTGATAAAAAACCACATGGGCCATGTAGCTATAATATCTAAGTGAATGGGCTATATAGGAAGTGTCTCTGGCCAATTCGGGTCTTTCCGCCAATTCTTCCAATATACCTTCCAGCGCATATAGGTAGTCTAATACTTGTTCTTGACCAAACCTCTTTTTACCATATTTGTAGATGCCCACCAAGTCAAATTGTGCCCTACCGGACAGGCTATAACTCCCCATTGTCTACCTTGCGGATGATATCGCCAATTTTTAAGTTGCTCCGTCCACTTTCCAGACCCTCGTCAATGGCGTTCTTTAAATCCTGTAACTTCTGGTTGGCCTCTTGGTCTTTTCGTACCAAATCCCGTATATATTCACTATCGTTGGTAAAATCGCCTTTTTGCACCCTCAACTTGATCCATTCGTCCTGTTGTCCTGTAAATGTGATTGATTTTCTAACGGTATTCATTGCTATTTGCTTTACATGGTGCAATATAATGAATATTTGCACCATATAAAGTAATGTTCCTTCATAAACCTTAAATCCTACCGATTTTCAAATCAACACGTTTTCAAATTTCAAATCACAAACCTCAAATCCCAATGCATTCACTTCCAAACCAGCCGTTAAGGTATGTTCCGTATTTCGCACCTCGTATTTCCAACTTCGTGTATCATTTCAACAAGACCTACAATGAGACCTCCTGCGTCGGCAATACCTTGCAGGTCTACCAATCTTCAGATTTTCAAATTGCACCATTTCCAAACCAGCCTGCCGGCTGGCAGGTCTCCAAATCGATATAATTTAAATCTCCCCAAGCGAAGGCGCCCTAAGCTCCTCTATATTCCATTGGGCCAGCTTGGCCCCGCCTTGATAGGCACTTTCCAAAAAGTCCAGGACGGTCTGCCCCGGATCCTGGGCGTTTCGAACCGCCTCATAGGAGAGCAGGGCCATAGGACTTCCATTGCTATCTACCCATTGGGCCGCAGCGGGAGTCAGGGTCACCTCATCCAAACCATCGGGAGAGGGGTAGGTGTAGGAGTAGTACATAGGCTCGGGCATATTGTCGTCCCCGACCCAAAAACCAAAACTGATTTGTTCGTGGGAATAGGTCTCCCGTTCTAGAATTCGGGCCGATTTATCCATAGGAGGTAATCGTTTTCCGGAAAAACGGGTCACCGTAAGATCCATATGGTGCCAATAGATGTGTACGGGACAGGTCTTTCCATAAAATCGGCCGCTAAACTCCTGAAAAATGGATTGGTTCCATCGCATTAGCTTCCAAAATCTCTGAATGTATTCCCAATCATAGTGATGGTACTCTCCTATCTCGTCAAAACGCTTTTCGATACCCAAATCAAAGGGACGCTCCACAAATTGAGGATACAGGTCAAAACTGGCCAAAGCGGTCCTAAAATGATGATAGAACTCGGCGACGGTGGGATTGGGCAAAAGGGAAATGGGAATGGGATCAAAGGAACTATGGGAAAGCACTACCGCCTTTTCCTTAATGTTAAAATCAATTTCCAGCGTGTCCAGCCCACCGTTTACAGGAATACCCCGTGTACCAAAACCCTTGGCGTTTACGTAAAGGGTAATGTACCACCAGTGGTTTTTACGTGGGGTGAGCTTAAGACGGGCCTTCCCTATAATCTGAAGGATCATATGTACGGTGAGGCGCGTCTCCGTCCATTCTGCAAACGGTAATTGAGGCAATCGGTTAGTGTTTTCCATGGTATTTTATGTGAATTATTAGGTAATATACTTTGAAATCGCCTTATTCTTAGAGACCATTGCAAAATGGAAATGGCAAAAAGTTACGCCGCCCGTAGAAGATTTTATCCCGGAGCAACCTATTGGTTGTGAGCCCGCCTGCCGGCGAGGCAGGGACATAAAATTTTCAAGAAGGAAGTAGATTAAAGCCATTTCCACTTCCATATAGCTTTAAAGGTATTTTTGCAAAGGTCTCCCTTAATTTGTTACAATGGTCAGTTCGTCCACAATATTTTTGGCATTGGAATAGGTGTCTATTAACCAAAGCACATATCTGATATCAACATTTATGGTACGTTGCAAATCCCTATCAAATATGACATCTCCTGCCATGGCTTCAATGTTTCCATCAAAAGCTAGACCTATTAATTCTCCCTTTCCGTTAAGTACTGGTGATCCGGAGTTACCGCCGGTAATGTCATTGTCGGTTAAAAAGTTTACCACTAATTCACCTTTTTTATTGGCATATCTTCCATAGGTTCTCTTTTCAAAAAACCCGAGCATATCCTTAGGCAAATCAAATTCGTCATCATTTGGTTTGTACTTATTAATAACACCCTTAAATGTGGTATAGTTGTTTACACTAGCATCATTTCTTGTGTCTTTTGGCAGGGCTCTCACTTTGCCATAGGATAATCTTAGTGTGGAG
>JBCBSN010000364.1:0-3379 GCA_039819225.1 Bacteroidota bacterium
GGAGAAGAAGTTACACGTTATTTTATTGACGAAAACAATTTTGCGGTAGACTTAAACAGCTTCAATTTAAGAGTTCCCTCTTCCGAATATATTCAAGCCATTGTTCCTACCAGATTAATTGTTTTTAAACGTTCCGACCTTGAAAATCTTTCTAACACCATTATTGATTGGGACAAAATTATTGGGCAAATCACGAACAAAGCCTTGATGGAAAAAGTGAATAGAATTAGCCCAATGCTGGCCGAAAATGCGAAAACCAGATACATTGAATTTTACAAAAGATTTCCCACTTTGGCTAATAGGATTCCTTTAAGTTATTTAGCCTCATATATTGGAATTACCAAAAACTCTTTGAGTAGAATACGGAAAGAGCTAGCATCGTAAATACAGTCACCAGCAAGGGCTATCTTCATCAAGCTGCATCTAAACCCCTATAACAAGTTTGTACCCGACCCCACGAATGTTTACAATTTTCACCTTTGGGTCTGCTTCGAATTTCTTGCGCAATTTGGATATAAAAACATCCAAAGTCCTGCCTACATAATCGCCCTCATCTCCCCAGACCTTGTTTAGAATAACCTCGCGTTTTACACTTGTGTTTACAGCTTGGTAAAGTAAAAGTAGCAGCTCCGCTTCTTTGCCGGTCAACCCTGTTCTTTGATTTCCAAATAATAACTCCGTATTCTTCGTATCAAATTGGTACTTGCCCAGCAAAATTAAATCTGAATCGACCGTAGAATTGCGCCTTCTCCTCCACAGAAAAACAAAGACCCCAAGCATGAGAAAAAACAATACGGACAGTATGGAATATGTTACCGGACCAGCTTTAAATAAAGGCCCGTTAGAAGAACCTTGAACAATGTTATGCAATGATTCTATAGGTTCACCTGAATCCAACATAGTGAATAGAAGGCTATAACAAGATTTGGGTTGAACTCTGGATTTACAAGGGACGATGTCCGCTTGTTCCAAAACGTTTATTTCGTAACTGTAGACCACTTCGCCGGTTTCGCATTTCTCTACCTCCACGATATAGCGATTTGACAGACTTGTTTCCTTGACAATTTTATCAATAGTATTGGCAAGTTCTTCCGGGTAGAATCCAAATTCAGATTCGAATTGTATTCTAAATCGATTGTCATCTTCTTCTTTAATCGGTAATACACGAGATATACTGTCTCCTGAACTGAGCAGGATACTATGGCCGATCATTCGCAAGGCTACTTCTACGTGTTTTTCGTCTTGCTTAATTTGAGCATTGCCCTTTGAAACAAACAGCCATAAGCTGGCAATAATAAATGAAGCTATCTTAAACTGTCTTGTGCCCATGCTACAAAACTAGTTACATCCGTGAACGATTACCTTGTTTTACACAAAATTTACATTGTTTTACACTTGATGTACCTAATGGAGCAGCTATTCCAGTTAGATTTGATAGAAAGTAATCACTAAATCAATTCTGATATGAAATGAGCATAAACAAATTTAATTTTTTGCTTACCCATCGAAATTATTATCCCGAAAGCTATCGGGATTGTGCGAACCTGCCTGCCGGCAGGCAGGAGCGCAGCGGTTGATCCAAGCAGAAAATTTTTATTTGATTTATTTTCAATAGAATAAAATTTTTAAATAGATGAAAAAGAATGGTATCATTTTTTGTGTTGTACTTACAGTTTTTAGCTTAAGTGCCTTTGGTTTTATGAATGGGAACGATTCTGAAACGGATTCAGTAGAAACATCGGTCAATGAAAATCTTACTATTACTAAGGCAGTAAGAGGGAAAATTAACAAAACAAACTTTTCTGGTTTTATATACGATGTAGGCCCAAGCCAATTGGAAAATGGTCATCGAATCCCATACCTTGCCGTTGATCCCGTAAAACAGGCAGAATATAAGGGTGGTAAGGAAGCGCTTATGGAATACCTCAAGGAAAACAGTGAAAATGCAAGGGCTGGCCAGCTAATGGACAAACTACAACCTTTTAAACTACTCTTTACCGTTACCAAAAATGGAACTATTGAAAATGTTAGACTGGATGGAACTTCAGGTTACATTGCAATAGATGTTACAATGATGTTTCTCGTCACCAAAGCCCATGGGAAATGGGAACCGGCCGAAGATTCCAAAGGTGAAAAAGTGGATCAGGAGTTGGTGGTCTCCTTTGGCTTAACGGGTTGTTGAGGGTACTGTTACCTGTATTGGCATAGGCTTCTTTATTTGGATAAAGAAGCTTTTTTGAGTCGATAGGATAGGATGGTGTTCCATTAAGCCCGATTGCCCCAAGCTTCCATTAACTCTAGGATTGGAATGATTTCCTTCCCTTTTTCAGTCAAACTATATTCCACATTAACGGGTATTCTGTCCGTTAGTACACGTCTTTTAATAATACCATCTTCCTCAAGTTCCCGCAATTGTTCAGTAAGTACTTTATTGCTTATGCTGGGGATAAAATGGTTAATCTGCCCAAATCGTTTGGTCGATTTCCTTAGTGTATAGAGTATTATAAATTTCCACCTGCCCCCCAAAACGGACATAATCTTGGTTACGGGGCAATTGTCCGGGTTTTTATAGGTATAGCTCATTTTCCAGTTACTTCCAGGTTACCAGAAACGGTAAAACCGTTTCATGGAATTTATGGTCTTTTATAACTTCGTGAAACAAAGTTAACTATTAAAACTTAGTTTCAAAATGAAACTTGAATTTTTCAAGTATAAATCAAAAAGCTTAAAATGGAAAAGACTTTAACGGTAGACGTTTTTAAAGGTAAGGAGGCATCGGTAAACAGTTATCTTTTTAGTAACGGTAAAAGCCTAATGGTCATGGATGTGTTAAGAAGTACAGAAGATGCCAAGGAACTGGCCGCATTTATTAAGACCAAGGCATTACCACTTACACATATTTTGATTACCCATGGGCATCCGGACCACTATATCGGAATGGACCACCTAAAAAAAGTGTTTCCCGATGTTGAAATCATGGTATCCAATGAGGAAACCAAACAAGATATTATAGGTTTTAGTACTTGGATGGAAAGTGTGGGATGGTTGGAAGGAGAACCAGATCTAAAGCCAAAATCGGATACGAATGCTACAGGCTTTGATTATGAAAACCAAATTAGTGTATTGGATAAAGGAACATTTACCCTTGAGGGAGGCGGAACTTTAGAAATAAGGAATGATTACAACCCGGCCGAAGCGGAACATTTGACCACAGTATTTTCAAAAGATTTAAACGCTTTTTTTACTTCGGATTTTTGTTATAACGGGGTGCATTTATGGTTAGGTCAAGGTGTTGACGCCTCCCATATAAAAAATTGGAAAACTCAATTGAACATTTTTAAACATAAATAGTCAAACCAGAATCCTCGTATTTATGTTT
>JBCBSN010000365.1:0-3365 GCA_039819225.1 Bacteroidota bacterium
TGATGATCAGTAAGTTAATATTAAGGTAAAGCGTTCCATAGGATTTAGTGGCAACATAACCGGCAACGATGATCAACGCCAAAACAAAGATAAAAGGACTGTTTATGCCACCACTATAAAGCGTAATTATCGTGGCGCCTATCCAGGTCATAATGGAAACGATATTATAGGTAAGGGTAAGGTTTTTGTGATACTTGTATAAAAAGGTATTGGCCAGGTTGAGGATACCAAAAGCGAGAAAGACAAAAGGGATTATTCGGGTAATATCAAGTACAAAAAAGCACAATAGATAAAAGACCAAGGAAGATATCCCTGTAAAATAATTTACCCTAAGTACTAATTTGGCCTTATCCTGTAGCCTTTGTTCTATTCCCTTTTTATATGGCATATCCAAAGGTGTTGCATTCCGTTCCTATGGGCCGGATCCATTGAAGCTAGGTTGGATGTATATCGTAAAGCTACTCCTATTTTAACATAACTTCCAAATAGGAAGGTATTATTTTCATATTTACGGGTCTGTGTGGTATCTAACTGCGGACCTTTTTGGGCTTTAGGTCCGTTAGGTCGGCTATCTTTATGGGCTTGCGCTGTTCGATGCTACGCCGGGCACCAATGCCGATGAGTATGGACATGGCACCATCCCTTACCCCTGCCGTACGTCCAAATTCGTCCTCGATTTCGGGGGTTTTGAAGATTTTGTCATGCAGTCTTTTGTCACCACCCCCATGACCGCTTTTTTCCATTTCTACTTCCAAGGTTTCATGGGTTTTCCAGAGTTTATGAATGATCATGGGTTCGTAATGCATAGCATCCTTCCCGGTCTGTTCCATTTCCTTGGCATGTTTTTCCGCCTCGTCAGTGGTATCCTTTTTAAGATAGGGAATGTCCTGCCAGGCTTCGATCCTGCCTTCGCTTCCGTTAAAGGCTACCCGCCAACCCTCATAAGGGGAATAGGTGGTCAATGAGTAGTTAAGAACGGTATTGTCCGCATATTTTACCTGGGCGGACATTTTATCGTAAATATCGATTTCTTCCCGAAAAAGACAGTTGTCCCGGATATAGCCGTCCTCATGCTCATGATCTACATACAATTCCTTGTTAAATTGATTTTTGCTGATGTCCCAATAAAAGTCACATTGGGCGGTGTGCGGACAACTACGGCAATTATCACCTCGGAAAGGCCCGTTTTTACCGTAGAACTCCAAATCGCCATAGGCAAAGACTTCCTCGGGTTCGGAATTGATCCACCAGTTCAAAAGGTCAAAATGATGGGTGGCCTTATGAACCCATAAGGAACCGCCACTATCCATTAGGCCGTGCCATCTCCTAAAGTAGGAAGCGCCATGATAGGTGTTCAGGTACCAATTAAAATCCACCGATACCAATTTTCCTATGGTTCCCTTACTGATTAGTTCTTTAAGTTTAGTGGCGTATGGACTCCATCTATAATTAAATCCTACAATAAGATTTTTTTTGGATTTTCGTTCCGCTTCCAGAATGGCCTGACATTTGATCTCATCCGTGGTCATGGGTTTTTCCGTAAGCACATCACAGCCCATACCGAGGCCCTTCACAATAAACTCATGATGTGTGGAATCCTTTGTGGTCACGATGATAAGGTCCGGTTTGGTGGTGGAGACCATCTTCTCAAAATCGGTAAAGGTGGGGCAGGAGGCGCCAATATAGCCCTTGCCATATTCCAGGCGACTGGGGTTGATATCGCTAAGGCCCACGAATTCAAGAATATCCGAGTATTCGTCCACAAGGCGTTTTCCCCAGAAGGTAATCCCCCGGATACCAGTACCCACAAGGGCCACTTTTAACTTTTTTTCGGTATTAAAAGCAAAGGCATGGACAGGTAGTGCGGTACTCGCGGCAAGCATGCTCACCGAGGATAAAAACTTACGTCTGGATGTGGTCATAGGGATACGAATTGATTATCTCATTAAAGATATTCAATTTTAACGTACCACAATAGGGAATAGGTCTTTAGGCGACCCGTTTTGCCTTAATATCTATATCTTTGAAGGCTATGATATAATGGGTACCCTTCCTTGAATTGTCCTTGGCCACGGAACCTTTTAGCTGGCGGGCCAATTTTAGGATAAGCTTTAGACCTAGGGATTTGGTTTCCTTGGGATTCAGATCGCTTGCAAACCCAATACCATCATCACCGATCGAGAGAACATAACCCTCGCCTTCTTCGTCCATTTTTAGGATAACTTGGATCTGCCCTCCCTTGTTATCCGAGAAACCGTACTTAAGGCTATTGGTAATGGCCTCATTGATCAATAGTCCCAGCGGTATGGCCGTATCTATACCCAATTGAATGTTCGGGATATCTATTTTCAAGGAAACATTGTTGAGGCCTGGATTCAGGGATTTTACCAAATAATCGCACAAATCCTGGACATAAGGCTTAAATTCTATTTTGGAAAGATCGTTGTGCATGTACAGCATTTCATGGATCATGGCCATGGATACGACCCGGTTCTGACTGCTTTTCATGATGTATTTGATCTGTTCATTGGTGGAGTCCCTGGCCTGCATGTTCAGAAGGCTGGACACGGTTTGCAGGTTGTTCTTTACTCTGTGGTGCACTTCCCTTAAGAGTATTTCCTTTTCGTTGATACGCTGCTCTATCTCACGTTTGGATTTATATAGGGCATGGTGGGTCTTTAGAAGCGTGCGTCCCAAAACGACTCCCAAAAGGTATACCGAAAAGAGGATGCTGGCAAAACTGAACACTTTTTTGGATTCCGGTGGTACTACATCCCGTACGGATAAATGGAAAACATCCATTAAAAAAATACAGGCGACGATAACTAGAACCGCGTAAAAATAAATTTTGCCCAGAACACTGGTAGACATATATCCTGCAAGGATAATTATGGCAAAAACAAAAACAAAGGGGCTTTCGATCCCACCGCTGAAAATAGTGATGACAAAGGTGCTGATCAGGGCTGCAATACAAATAGTTATGGCCATGGTGGTAACGTTCCCATATTTTTTAAGGATAAATAGGTTTACCAGATTGGAAGCGGCAAAGAGAAAGAAGACTAGGGGCAATACCTCTTTTATTGAAAGGGCATAAAAACAAAAGAGACCGAAAATGATACTCAGCAGTATGGAAGCCCGGTTGAATTTTAGCAACAAATGGGTCTTGTCATTAATTATGTCAAGATTCCTAACAAAATGTTTCATCCATTTTAGATTTGGGGGTTAAAGCGGTTTTCTTTACAAGGAATATGCTCCTTAAAACATAAATAGGTTATCTAAAACTAGGCGCAAAAAAACATTTGGAGCAAGGATTTATCTAAAAAACGATGAATGGCCCCTATGCAATGCCTAAAAGATGCAATTGT
>JBCBSN010000366.1:0-3299 GCA_039819225.1 Bacteroidota bacterium
CATAGGCGTTCAAATGGGGCGATTTGCTGACCAACAGCATCATATCCTCGGACAGTGTGCCCGGATTGTTTTCTTTTAAATCGGCCAAAAGCTGCGCACAATAGTCCGTATACCGGTTGTTTATATGGTACTCATTGTTGTTGATTTCTTTTATCAACTGTTCGTGCTTTTTTTCATAGATATCGAGCAAGGCCGTTCTAATCTTTCCTTTATTGCCCTTCTTTAGTGCGGTTTGGTAGTCCTGGAATCGGAGTTCCAGTTCTTTCGTTAAGTTTTGCCTATGCATGGCCTGGGCAGTATCCACAGGTTCAAACCTTTCCGAAAAATCCTGGGCGTTCAGGGATAGCGAAAACAACACAATCAGGGGATGAAGAAAAAAACGGTTCACGGATAGGAAATGACTTCAAAATATAAATGTCCCTAAAAATAAGGTATTCGTATTATTTAGCACTTGTAGAATCCGTTATAAGCTATTTTTATCGACTAGCTACTGCATCGGTTTTTTGAAAACGCAACGGGCTCGCGTATGAGTATTGGTACCTGCCTTTTGGCAGATTCTTACTATTGAACCTTTTGGTGTTGCAATGACCTTATATTGCAGATTTTGCGGACTCAGGACAAGTTCATATTTAAAAACAATCCCTTGCGTGAAGGGTCCTATTTTTTCAATCTCTCGATTACCTTGTCATATCTACTGTCCATACATACGCTTAAATCAGTAGTCATAAACTTCCCGTCTAGAAACAAACTGAATATGGTGGCGGGACTTGGGCATTTCTGGGCCTCCTCCATGGTTTTCAGTTTTATCACCTTAAGTGGTAGGTTTCTGTTTTTCGCTGTTTCTGTCAACGTTTCTTTAGCGTGAAATTCGGCAAAGGGACATCGGTTGGAATAATATACGACAATTCCCTTTTTATCCGGGCATTCACCACTTTTTACAGATGTATTGAACTTTGGATTTTCCATACTGCCATCGAACTTCATGGCCAACAGACTGAATCCGCTCGAAATTCGTTCTATTTCCTCAAAGCCTTGTTTTAACAGCCACTTGGTGTCGCTCATAAAGTGGAATTTTTTTGTCCCTACCACGGTCACAAGTCCATTTTTGCCCTGTTTTCGGGCATCATCCAATGCAGAATGTAAAAGGGCTTTACCATACCCTCTTTTTTTGTATTTCCCGGATACCCAAAAACAATTAACGTTTAGGTAGTGGGGTGCCGTAATGGGAATCCAGGCATTTTCGGCCGGGCCATATTCAATAAACACTTTGGCTCTTTCATCAAGTCGTCTAAAAATATACCCATTACCAAACTCCTTTTTTAACCAGTCCTTTTTTGCTTGATAGCTATCGGCACATTTCTTGTCGGAGATAGCACAACAAATGTGTTCCGAAGCGATAGTCGCTTGATCCAATTCAATAAAATTTTCCATTTTATGTGGCTTTATATGAGGCCTAAAAGTCTAAGAATTGATTAGTTACCAGGTTTTTAAACAGGAAACGTTCGTCACTAAAAATAACGAATTGTACGATTTTTTAATAGGAAAATCGTACAATTCGTTACATTCCATATGTCTGTGTTTCAAGTTTGGTAAACGTGCGTGTCCCATCGGGAAAAAGGGCAAAACCCAAAAGAGGTACGTGCCTGTTGATGCGGGTCACAAAAAACTTACTTGGCCGCCTTTTGGCCATAGCTATTTATTCATGTACGCTTCCCATGTGGACATGGCCAAGCGGGGATTCCCGTTTTCATCCAGTAGACCGGTATCGCGCCATAACTGTCCTATATCCTTCAATTCTGGAGGGAATACTTCCCAAAGGGCATCGTAATCCCTGTGGCACCACCAGACGATGAATTCATAGTTGTGTTCCTGGGCGTTGGATAAAAGAACATCAAGGTAGTTATTTTGCTCCGTTTCACTTCCGTCAGTGGACAGGCTTAAATTGGGCACGATCAAGTCCTCGGCAATATGGGCACTTTCCACAAATGCAATGGGCTTGTGGATATTGGCATGTAAAATATCAAAAGCCCGTTGAAATTCCGTGGCCGAACCCAGATTTTTTAAATGGGGATAAAAACTAATGGCCACAAAATCCATTTGGTTCATATAATCGGTCATGTCACTGAGATATGACGTTGGGTTGGCAACATCCGGCTCATACAGATTATGCAAGGAGATGGACTCCGAAATGGGGAGATTGGGATAAACCTCCTTAATTCTGGCCTTTACATTTTGGATTAGGGATGTATAGGCGTTCCATTGGATTTCCGCCCGGAGTCTCAGTTCATTTACTTCAATGGCGATCACCAAATAATCCGGTCTGAAATTATCGATCAAATAGCGCACATGTTTAAAATACGCATCGGCCATCTCCAGAGCGTTCATGTCCGAAAAAGAGGGAGTTGTTCCATCAAAATCCCCGGCAAGATCATCCCTATTGGAATTTAAGGGACTCACCGAAAGCAATAGTTCCTTGTTTTCTATTTTTCGGTTGGCCCTACCTGTAATTTCATCGGTAAATGCTATGGGCAAGGCGGCATCCGTTATCCAAGCGTTCCAAGGAATCCTTTGGTCAATATGCTCCGTATACAGGTCCGCATGGTTTTCGATAAACGTATAGGTGTCATTTACGTTCTGCAGTTCGGGGCCATAACTCCATGTGGTAAAACCCATTTTAAAGTTTCGGGCTGTTGGCTCGGAAGTAGTATCGTCGTTACTGCAGCTTAACAGGGCCATGGCAATACCTAATAGAACGATATAAAACTTTTGAACCATGCTTTTCCTAATATTGTCAATTCTTGGGAAAGCTATCCATCCATTAGGTATGGTACGTAAAACAGCTAACCGTACGGTGCCTAACCCATGAATTCATAACGTTCCAAATCTGGGATGCGTATATTCTCCCAGGGAAGCCCACAAAAACGGGGAAGTGTATAACTCTAAGGATATTTGGTTAGGTACATGAAGTTGGTTTTTTGACCAAGACGTATTGTCCTGAGCAACTACCGTTGTTAGCTACGGTTTTACTTTTTTCATTTGTGGTCTCCAGGTTAGAAAAAATTCCGTTATGACAAGTGGATAAACCCAGCAGATCCATTCGTATACGGTATATCGCATAGTGTCATCTTCAATAAAATCAAAAACTCCGGTCAAATAATTGATGCCCGGAAGCAGTCTTATGAATACAAATGCAAATCCGCAGACATAACTCCGTATCATAAACTGTCTATGGAGTTTAATATTTCCCTTTTTAATACTGAAATAAGCCATCAAAGTCGTAAAAATCCATAGATCGGAGA
>JBCBSN010000367.1:0-3335 GCA_039819225.1 Bacteroidota bacterium
CAAAATGCTGGTACCAGCATTTTGGTATCGACACCTTCTTCCGAATTGTTATTTAGCTGTACCGGTTTGACCCTATAGGCGAAAGCGGATTTAAATTTTCCTTCCAAAAGCACGGCCAAGGGTTGGTTGCCATTGTTAAAAAGTTCTTTTTGAGGTGGATTGTTAAGAAGATCCAGACTTATGGTCTTTGGGGTACCATCCGTTCGGCTTAAGGGGGAACTCTCATATAGGATTGTTTTTTTAACAGGACTGGGCAAAGTATCCATGGCACTGGCGAACTGAAAACGTATGGCTTCCAGATTATGGTTTATGGGATGTGTATTCCTTGAAAATACCATAGGATGGTAATACCAGGGCACGGGATTGTATTGGGAACTGTTCCCCTGCCCGGAGGCCAGAACAATTTGGGTATAATACAGGTCGCTCACCAGAACCGGATTGATCCGTACCCCGTAGTTAAAGAAAAAATCATTCAGGTTTAGGTCCCTTGGTAAAGCCATAGCGCTTCCATTATCATTAAAAAGGCTGTCCAGTTCCATGTTTACCTGATCTATGAGCCATATGGATTTCCCCCCGTTCATAATAAACTGATCCAAAACGTATTTTTCCGCATTGGAAAACACTTCTGTAGGCTTGGCCACCAAGGCAAGGTCGTACCCTTGAAGTTGACCCAGGGTCCCCGCCGCATTTGTGGCCACGGAATCCAGGGTAATAGCGCCAATATTATAGTATTCCCGTATGGTGGAAAGAAAATCGGCCAGATAAATATCCTCTAGTTCCCCGTTGCCCTTGATGACGGCAATTCTCTTTTTTTCCTTAAGGCCCAATTTGGTGAAGGCATCGGCAAAGGCGTACTCTAGATGTTGGACGGAGTTGTTCACCCGCTCTTCCATGGTAGCCCCCAGTCTGTTTCGCAGTAAGGACACTTTTACTGTGCTGTTCCCTTGGTTTACCATGGCCCAGGGAAAGACGATGTCCTGTGAAACAGTGGAATTATTCTCCGTGGTCACCCTTGCAGGCGTAAGCCCTATGGATTGCAGGTCCGTTAACACCCCATCGATCTGTTCCTGGCCCTCAAGAGGGTCTACAAAGCTAAATTTGATATTGCCATTTTCCTCCGCGAATTCTTCAAGAAGGGATTTGGTCTCGTTTTTTAGTTTTAAGAACTCAGGCGTAAGATTTCCTTCCAGCAATACATCTACGATGACCGGAGCTTTGAAATCCTTAACTGAAGCTATGGCAGCTTGAGACAGGGTAAACCTTCTGTCTTCCGTTAAGTCAAATCTGACATACAAAAAATAAGAGACCAGATTCACAAGGATGAGCAGGCCTATTGCCTTTATACCGGTAAGAGGTGCCTTCGCCATTATCTTTTTGAGGTCTTTAATTGGTTTACGGTAAGGGCCAGAAAGAATAGGGTAGTACTCCACAGGTAAACTAGGCCCCGGGTATCCAAAATGCCAAGAGCCATCCCTTCGTAATGCGCCTTTATACCCAATCGTTGGATAAATAGCTTTGCTTGTCCACCGGAGAATAGGGTGGCTATAGCTTCAAAACCATAGTACACAAAAAAGCATATCGCCATGGCCAGGATAAATGCTACAATTTGATTGTGCGTCATAGCAGAGGTAAATGTCCCTATAGCCGTATATAGTGCAGCCAAGAACAATAATCCCAAGTAGGACCCGTTGACTAGGCCCATATCCAGATTACCATGTGTAGTCCCCAACTGCAAAACGGTATAGACGTAAAGTAAGGTAGGCAGGAGCGCTATCGCGATAAGGACCAAAGTCCCAAAAAACTTCCCCAGTACCAGTTTCCACAAAGGAATCGGCTTTATAAGCAACAATTCCAAAGTACCCGTTTTTTTTTCTTCCGAAAAACTTCTCATAGTTATGGCCGGAATAAGGAACAAAAAGACCCATGGCGTTAACAAAAAGAAGTTGCCCAGGTCAGCAAAACCATAATCAAAAATGTTAAAAGGGCCCTTAAATACCCATAAAAAAAGGCCGTTAAGCAAAAAGAACAGGCCCAAAACCAGATAGGCCACAGGGGACGTAAAGAAGGATTTTATCTCCTTTTTTAAAATTGCCTTCATTTGCTCTTAGTTTGCCCCACCTTTTTTGTCAGGCTCCAGGCCTCCGGTTTCTCTGCAAATAACGCCTTGGTGCGTTTCCAGGTACTTTTAAAAAGGTCCGAATTTCTATACGCTTCCAAACAAGTTTCATTTTCCCATTTGCTAAGGGTGAAAAACACTTCAGGGGTATTCGTATCCTGGAATAGCTCTAAAAAAGTACAACCCTTAAAACCTCGGATTTTGGTATGGGTTTCGTCAAAAATTTGCTCAAAACTAGCAATATTTTCAGTTTTGAAGGTCAGTTTTACAAAACGTGTCAGCATTATAGTGAAGTTTTAGGTCCAGGCTTAGCTAAAGGTGATGGTGATCCAGTCCCGGTAATCCAATCCAAGCAGCGTAGAGGCAGCACCTACAGTGGTAAGATTACTCTTGTAAATGGCAAGTTCCAGGTATCCTGAGGAATTGATCAATGCCATAAGGTCTCCGGCCCCCTTACGTTGGCTCTTTTCAAGGTCAAAATTGATAATATCGCTATATTTGGCATGTATTTCGTATAATTTGGTGGTCCTGGCCTGGATTTCAAAATCCCGCCCCTTACGGTGGGCCAGGAAAAATTTCACATGAATATTGGTCACCACGTTCCCATAGTTGTCAATATAGATCACACTACCCGTAATCTTGTTTCCATCATCACTTAAACTAGGGGAAAAGTCGCGCAGCTCCTTAAGCCTGCCAATGGGTTTGCCTACGACTTCCAAGGTACCGCCACGGGCAATATGGCAGGCTACCTGCACAAAAACTTCCAGGGTGGGCAATTCCCCGGTAATGGCATTGGGCAGATATATTTCTACCGCTTTGTCCGGTTTCAATTCTGAAGTAATCAGCCCTATGACCCCGTTGTTGGCCGTTATAAAATAATGGCCATCTACAAATACGGCAATATGTTCGTTCTCCTGGGTGGCATCGGCGTCCACAGCTATGAGATGAATGCTTCCTTTTGGAAATCTATGGTACGAGTTTTCCAGGATGTAGGCACATTCATGGATATTAAAGGGGCTGATGCTATGGGAAATATCAACGATGGTAGCATCGGGAAGTTCCTTGTAGATGGCACCTTTTAAAATGCCCGCAAAATGATCTTTAAGTCCGTAATCGGTGGTGAGGGTAATGATTGCCATGCAGCAATATTGAACTATTTTTGATTGGGCAAATTGAACTTTTCAGCTAAATATTCAAGAGATTCTTTGAAACTCATCTG
>JBCBSN010000368.1:0-3334 GCA_039819225.1 Bacteroidota bacterium
CGTAAAATCTCTCGAACCGATAGACAATATGTTCTTTGGGGGCTTTTTAGATACATTGCTTTTCTTAAATGTCAACAGCGTTTGGATTCGTTTCGTTGGGGGACTCGACATTGGGAAATACTTGTAGATATCCAAAAGTATAACTTTTCGGTTTACCATAGGCTTAAGTAATGAAAGTACCGCTTAACTCGATATTGATGGTTTTCTCCAACGACATTGCCAGTACTTGAAAATACGTTTCGTCCAGGCCATCCTGTAAAGGAAGGAAATGCCAAGATTTCTTTTGTCGAGCTAAAGGTGAACCGAACATGTAGGTTTGTATAGAACAGTCAATATTATTTTATTCCTATCCTTTCCATGGCAAGCGAAATGGCGTTATAGGCATTGACGATTTTGCCACTAGCAGTAAATTCGGAGAAGTGCTTTTTTGTTCCATCAGGCATGGTAACATCCACATCAAAGGAAATCCCTGATTCCAAAATAATATCTTTGGTCTCTTTGGCCGTAAGCTCTGGAAATAATGACCTAAGTAAGGCCGCGATACCGGAAACAAATGCGCAAGAATACGAAGTGCCGGAGGTGTAAGGCAAGTAATACTCCCGAGAATAACCTGATGCCACGAACAATCCCGGTGCGAGAATATCTACCTCGTTCTGGCCATAGTTGCCATAAGGACTTACCACTTTATTTCCCAAATACTCGGTAGATGCGCCCACTTTGATGAAGTTCTCCAGAAGCTCTCTCGAAAACTGGCTTTTTTTGGGGTAATAGGATTTCTCTGAGGAATCCAGATCCAAGCGGTGGTTACCGGATGCACAAACGAACAGGACGTCGTGTTTCTTCATATATACCATAGCCTCGACAAAAGCCTGAGGATCCTCGGAAAACTCCTCCCCAAAACTAAAATTGACCACCTTGGCTCCATTATCCACCGCATATTCTACGGCATTAAAGAAATCCTTGTCCCTAAAACCAGCCTGATTTGTGATTACCAGAGGCATCATCTTTATATGGTTTCCAAAACCCTTTAGTCCAATTCCATTACCACGAACGGCAGCAATGGCCACGGCCATTTGGGTGCCATGGGTCAATTCGTAGGTGCCCTGAGAAACATAGGGAGTACCGCGACCAGGGGTTTCCCTTAAATGAGAAAGACTGTCAACTTTGTCCCAAATTCGATTTTCGACGTTATTGAAAACCGACAATTTTCGTACTTCCATATGGGCCGATTCCGTTACCCTCCTGAACCCCTCTGGGCCTATACTTAAATTACCCAATTTTCGGATATGGGATTTAGCTTGGTCATCTTTATCGGCTATCGAATCCAGGACACGATCCTTGTATTTTAATCCCGATGGAAAGGCGTTCGGATGATTTGTGTGTAGCCAAGTGTAACTTTCTAACATCTGTTGGCCTCGATCCAACCTTTTTAATGACTCCTTGTGTTTTTCCTCTTTAATTATTTTTGCCAGTTGAAGCGTTTCTTCAGGAACGGGTCTTATTCCCGGCTTTTTGGCTAACCAGTCTTTTTGCTGTTGAAGCGCAAGAATATGGGAATAGACCCCATTGAGCACGATTTTGTCTTGACCGTAGCCCAAAAAGTTCCACCCATTAATGTCGTCAATATAACCATTGTTGTCGTCGTCCTTTCCGTTATACGGTATCTCATCCTTATTTACGAACAAAGCTCCTTGCAGGTCCGGATGGGAATCTTCAACGCTGGAATCAATTAATGCAACAATGACTTCCTGTTTTTCCATCTTAGGAATCAATTCACTATACGCACGCTCAAGGCTAATTCCCGGCACACTGTCCAAGGAAAGATCTTTTAGGGGCCAGTCCGTTCTTTCCTGGTGTTGGGCGCTCAAGACAATTGTAATAAGTGAAATTATAGGGGCAAAATACTGTTTCATTGTTTATGATGTATTTGAAGAAGGCCAACTAAAATGTTGGCCCTGTTGTGCTGATACGATTGGAGGTTGCTGTGCAAAACGCTAATCTGATTCTGCCATCCTTTTGATTAGATCTCCCCAACCATCGCCATCATCTCCACTACCTCCACCCCAAATAGAGCGAAGTTGACTTTTGTTTAGTAACTTCCCTTCTAGTTTTTCCTTTAGCTTGTTTTGTTCTACTTCTTTCATAATTTCTCTCTTATGATTTTTAATGTTAATAAAGGATTTCTGTTTTTCATATTTATAGCTCTTTAATAAGCTCTAAATACTATAGCAATATATGTATTGTTTTAGTTTAATCATGTGATACAGTACTCTTTTGCCTTAAATAGTCATGAATTTTTATTGGCTTTTTGAGCTCTTCTCTGAAACTCTATAGGTTTGATTTTCATAACTTTAACAAAGGCCTTATTGTAAGTTACGGTATTATTATAGCCAACACCTTCTGCAAGGTATTTAAGTTGGTGAAATCGGTAGTTTTTGTCGTTTTCCATTAGAAAAACAGAAAGTTCCACCCTTTTTAAATTCTTGTAATCATTAATACTCATTCCAACTACTTCCCTAAAATAATCGGATATGGTATGGCCGTTTATTTTAGTATACCTTTTAATGGTTTCCTTAGAGAAATTCTGCTTTGCGTAAAGCCGTTCCCTTTCTACTTTTTCAAGAAAGTTGTTTAGTTTTTGTTTATGCTCTTCTGAAATATTGGCTTTTTTGGATGGGATGAATTTTTCGGCTTCTTTTTCCTTTCTCTGCTCCTTGTATTCCAAGTAGTTTGCATATATCTTATCCTTTTTTCTCTCCCTTGACCACATAGCTATCGCTATTACGGTGGCCCCCAAAAATAAGACCAGGGCTATAAGCATGATAAGCCGAAAATTCGAGATTTTTTGCTGCGATTCTTGAAGCTGTTCCTTGCTCTTTTCCTCGTTTAATGGAATTAGATATTGTTCCGCAGTAGTTTTTTGTAGGATAAAGTTGTTGTATTTGACCACACTATCGAACGAAATCAGTTTTTGCATAATACCCAATTGGCTTTTGGTATCTTTGCGTTTATTATGGATTTTGCTCATTTGATGGTACATTTCGGCGAAATCAGCTGAAATATACTCGGCTTCCGCCAACAGGGAATCCGCCTTTTGATAGTAGAATAGTTGTTTGTCCTCGTTTTCAATACCGCCATAGCTCTTGCCGAGATAAAAATTAGCATAAAGCTCATGTATAAATCTGGGATTATCCTGTAAAATATTCTTCATTACGGTTACGGACTTCATATAGTTGCCTAGATGGTGTTCTATGATACCTTCGGAAAGTTCTAAATCATCTAACAAATACGGGTCATCACCGGCAAGAAGTTCAGCTTTTTTTTGTTCCTCTTG
>JBCBSN010000369.1:0-3313 GCA_039819225.1 Bacteroidota bacterium
TCTCAGTAGTGGTTGAAATGTACGGCCGCCAGAATTGATATTCCTTAGACCTCCACCAAATTCAGGATCCCAACCTGTCCAATCTGTCCAGGTAATCAAGTTTTTTCCACTGGCATACAGCTGTAAAGCGCTAATTCCTATTTGATCTAGCACTTGGGATGAAAAAGTGTAGGATAGCGATACATCCTGCAAACGCACAAAACTTCTATCCTCATAGAATCCATATTCAAATGGATTTTTATAGTTTATGCGCGCGGCTGTATTGATTTGGTTTTCAGGTGTCCAATATGGGGTATTCAATATATTTGCTTGATCAAAGAAATTAGTTCCAGGATTTCTTGTATTGTTAGGGCTCTCACCGCCTTGGACGATATTAAAGGTTGAAGAGAGGCTAAACCCCTTATAACTAAAAATGTTGGTCAGTCCCATTAGATAGTCCCGTTGATCGTTACCAACAACTGTCCTATCATCCGGGGTTATTACACCATCAGGAACACCATCGGGCCCGCTGATATCCCTAAATCGAATATCTCCTGGTTCTGCTCCCTCGATCAAAGAAAAATCGTCACCCTCTTGATATATACCATCAAAAACGTAGTCAAAGTTGGTACCCAAAGGCTCACCAATGAACCAACTGTTCGCAATATTATCGTCTTCTATTCCATCCCCATCATTATCTGCGCCCGTAAGGCTTGTAATCTTGTTTCTGTTAAAGGAAAACGCAATATTGCTATCCCAAGAGAAATTATCGTTCTTAAGGATGGTAGCACTCAAATCAACCTCAAGTCCTTTGTTGTTTACTTCGCCAATATTGGTGAGAAAACTAGAAAATCCATTCATATTGGGGATAGCCCTCCTTAATAATAGATCTTGTGTATCACTAGTATAATAGTTTACAGAGGCCGATAGTCTATTGGAAAACATCTGAACATCAAAACCCACATTTAGACTTTCCGTGGTTTCCCAACCCAAATCCGGATTTGCGAAGGAATCTACCTGAAGCCCTACAGCGGTGCTCCCTCCTTCTCCAAAAACATAATTGTTGATCACCACTTCACTTAAGGAAGCGTATTCGGAAACACCTCTATTTCCATTCTCGCCCCAGGTCAACCTTAGTTTTAAAAAATTGAGAAAGTCTACCTTACTCAAGAATTCCTCTTCCGAAATATTCCAGCTAACACCGGCCGCCCTGAACGTACCATACTTGTTACCGGCTCCAAAAGCGGAATACCCATCTCTTCTGATACTAAGGTTAAGAAAGTACCTTCCATCATAATTGTATCCCAGACGGGCCATACTGGAGACTTGTTTGTTCTCCCTGGCATCCGTATTGATATTAAAATTTTCCCCGATTTCGAGTGAATTGAAACCTAAGGTGTTATCGAAAATGTTGTTGCTCGATAATTCGGAAAGCTGTTGTTCAAATTCATAGATGCCATAGAGCAAGGTGAGGTCAAAAGCGTGCTTCTCGGCGAACAGTTTTTTATAGGTTACTATATTTTCCAAGGTAACATTCTGTTCTTCGCTGTGCTGTTTGCTACCAGAGGCCAAACTGTTACTCTGCTCAAATGCATCTGTAAATTGAAAAAATTTATTGTCCTCCCTAAAATAACCGACATTTAATCTATAGGAAAGACCTTTATAAAGATCTATGTTGGTATATACGTTTGCGAAAAGGATGTTGCTTATATTCTTTTGATCATTAAGGAAAGGATTAAGGATAGGATTTCCCGTAAGACTAATATCCATGGGCTGCAATTTGGGAGTTATGCCATCCTCTAAATATAGGCTGGCGAACGGGCCTACATACGCAGCGGAAAAAAGATCGGCAGTTGCCCCGCCGTTGTCCCTGGAGGAATAACCTGAATTGATACCGAGCTTTAACCAGTCCGTCACCTGTATCCCCAAATTCAACCTACCGCCCAATCTACTAAAATCACTTCCTAACAAAGGAGAGGTAACATCTTGGTATGAACCGGATAAATAGTAATCTATTTTTTCCGTTTTTCCGGCAATAGCCAGTTCGTAATTGGATATAGGAGCATATTGTTCTACGGCTTCGAACGGATCCAATGGCTCAAATTCCCCATTTTCATAAGCTTCAATGTTGGTTATTTCCACGGGTTGGAAAGGTGTAGAGCCTTGAACCGCTTCGGCATCCCTGCGAGCCTGTAGATATTGCTCGGCATTCATATAGTCTGGAAGAAAAGAAAAATTAGAGACCCCCGTATAGGTATTGAAAGTGATTTTGGGTGCTCCTAGTTTTCCTTTTTTGGTGGTAATCTCAATTACGCCATTTGCGGCCAAAGATCCATAAATTGCAGTGGAACTTGCATCTTTAAGTATGGAAATGGACTCAATATCTCCCGGATTGATATCGGCCAAGGAGCCACCTGCGTAAATTACCCCGTCCAGCACAATTAAGGGGTCGTTGCTGCCCGATATTGAATTTTGTCCCCTTATCCTTATACTTCCCGCAGAACCTGGGATACCATTATCAACAACCTGCACACCCGCGGTAGTCCCCCTCAAAATTTGCGCGGCATTTGCATTTGGTTGTAATCTGGTATCCTCTATGTTAACACTTGCCACGGCACCGGTTAGATCTTTTTTCTTGGAGGTACCATAACCCACTACCACCACTTCATCCAATCCCGCGGTATCCTGCTCCAAGACTATAGTGAAGTCCGTTTGTCCATTAACCAAGACCTCTTTGGTCACAAAACCGATATAGGAAATTACCAAAACGGCATTGTCATCGGCCACATTCAAGGAGAAGTTACCGTCAAAGTCCGTTTGAGTGCCATTGAGCGTACCCTTTTCGATGATATTTGCCCCGGGCAGCGGCACCCCCTCATTATCCAATACCAATCCGGATACACTACTCCCCTGCACCTCCTCTAATATGGGAACGATTGGATTTTTGATTACTTTGTCTTCGTCTTTTTTTAATAGGATCTTTTGGTCGTAAACCTCATAGGATATTTCTGTACGATTAAATAACTGGCTTAGAACGTTTTGGATACTCTTTTTTTTAACATTGATCGAGATTTTACGTGCTAGATTTACGGTCTTGGTATTGAATATGAATTTGAACTCTGTTTTTGATTCTATTTCATCCATTACCTGAGCAACGGTGACGTTGGTCATTTTCAACGAGATCTTCTTGTTCTGCGCATATCCGGGATTCGCTTGTAGCGCAAAGGATATAGTCATTAGAAAGAGGAGTGATAACTTCATTTTAAGGTCAAATTTGAATTTCCATGACGGAAAAGACCCCGACTTCCATGGTTTTTTCATAATTTCAAGTATT
>JBCBSN010000370.1:0-3286 GCA_039819225.1 Bacteroidota bacterium
TGCTCCATCCCTTAAGAACTTTTCCGCATGTTTCTTTTTAAAATCGTAATCGTGGTCGTCCGTATTGGGACCAAACCGTATTTCCTTTACAATAACCTTGGAGGCTTTAGCCTTCATGGCCTTTTCACGTTTCTTTTGTTCGTAAAGAAACTTTTTGTAATCCATTATTTTACACACGGGCGGCTCGGCTTTTGGTGATATTTCCACCAAATCCAATTCCATTTCCTTTGCCTTGTCCAAGGCCACCCGAATCGGGTAAATATCAACCTCAACATTATCGCCCACAAGCCTAATCTTGGGAGCCAATATTTTTTCATTGATCCTATGGGGATTTTTGTTCTCCCTCCTAGGTTGAGGCCTAAATCTTTTTCGTATTGCTATGACGTAACTTTTTAGTTAAACTTTAATCTTCCATTTGTACCGTTGCCACCGAATAGCGCGGTAAAAATTCGGTAAAACGAGGGTCGTCTTGAACATAAAAATCCATTGTTACGGCCGAACCTCATTTAAACCTGTCAAAACGACTTTAAGGTACTATTTATTTCGCTAGTAACCAAGTTCGTAAAACCTTCAATGTCTTTGTTTCCCAAATCATCACCTCCGTGTTTTCTCACGGAGAGCGTTCCATTCTCTTCCTCGTTGTCCCCGACAATCAGCATAAACGGTATTTTGTTCATTTCCGCCTCACGGATCTTTTTCCCAACGGTTTCGTTCCTATTATCAATGAGCGCGCGAATTTCGTTATTTTTCAAGGAATTTAAAACTTTTTGGGCATATTTTTCATGTTTCTCGCTCACTGGCAGTACAATAGCTTGTTCCGGGGTAAGCCATAGTGGAAAATTTCCTCCGGTATGCTCTAATAAAAGGGCAATAAAACGTTCCAAGCTTCCAAAAGGGGCTCTATGTATCATTATGGGCCTATGTAACTCGTTGTCCCTACCCTTATAAGTAAGGTCAAAGCGTTCCGGAAGGTTGTAATCTACTTGTATGGTCCCAAGTTGCCAACTACGCCCCAGGGCATCCTTGATCATAAAATCCAGTTTTGGACCATAAAAAGCGGCTTCACCTTGTTCTATGACATAGTCTAGTCCTTTTTCCGAGGCCGCACTGATTATCGCTTTTTCCGCTTTTTCCCAATTATTTACGGAACCAATATATTTTTTGGGCTTTTCCATATCCCTCACCGACACCTGTGCTCTAAAATCCGCAAAGCCCAACGAGCCCAATACATAGAGGGATAGGTCTATGACATTTTTAAATTCCTGATCCAATTGATCGGGGGTGCAGAAGATATGGGCGTCATCCTGTGTAAAACCACGTACACGGGTAAGTCCATGCAATTCGCCACTCTGTTCATAACGATATACCGTTCCAAATTCCGCGTACCGCTTGGGCAAATCCCTATAACTGTGTGGTTTGCTGTTGAAAATTTCGCAATGGTGCGGACAGTTCATCGGTTTCAATAAAAACTCCTCGTCCTCCCGGGGTGTATGAATGGGTTGAAAGCTGTCTTCCCCATATTTTTCATAATGCCCGGAGGTAACGTACAATTCCTTTTGCCCAATATGGGGGGTTGCCACCATTTCGTAGCCCGCATTCCTTTGGGCGGTCTTAAGGAAATTTTCCAGTCTTTCCCGCAGTGCGGCCCCCTTGGGAAGCCACAAGGGCAATCCCTGGCCCACTCTTTGGGAAAAAGTGAACAACTCCAGTTCCTTGCCCAGTTTTCGGTGATCCCGCTTCTTGGCCTCCTCCAGTAGTTCTAAATAGGCAGTCAATTCCTTTTGTTTTGGAAAGGAAATGCCATAAATACGGGTAAGTTGCGTATTGTTTTCGTCCCCTCTCCAATAGGCTCCTGCAGCACTGAGTATCTTAATGGCCTTTACAAAACCGGTGTTGGGTATGTGGCCTCCCCGGCAAAGATCGGTAAAGGTATCATGGTCGCAAAAAGTAATACTGCCATCCTCCAGGTTTTCGATTAGTTCTATCTTGTATTCGTTCTGTTGTGCTCTGTAAAAAGCTAGGGCATCCGCCTTGGATACGGAGCGCATCTTATAGTCGTGCTTGCCCCGTGCAATTTCCAATGCACGCTTTTCAATCTTTGGAAAATCCTTTTCTGAAAGGGTATGTTCCCCAAAATCCACATCGTAGTAAAATCCGTTTTCAATGGCGGGCCCTATGGTCAATTTAATTCCAGGGTATAATTCCTCAAGGGCCTGGGCCACAATATGCGAAGTGGAATGCCAAAATGCCTTTTTACCTTGTGGGTCGTTCCAGGTAAAAAGAATAAGGGTTCCGTCCTCTTCCAATGCGGTAACCGTTTCCACGGTGTTGCCATTAAATGTCGCCGAGATAACATTTCGCGCAAGGCCTTCACTGATGCTTTTTGCAATGGCCATTGGCGTACTTCCTTTAGGATACTCTCGTATACTATTGTCCGGTAGGGTAATTTTTATCATGCTTTTTTATTGCGAATGGATGTGCAAAGATAGAAGGTTATGCAAACGGCACAATAATATATTTCCGCTTTTGGGTACTCCTCCGGAGGGGTGCCACCGTTCCGATGCCTTCCGGGTTTTGGTTCCCTGGTCATATTTAGTGTAGATGCTTGTCCAGAAATATGTGGTTGGTCCTAAGACGGGATAGTGGGGTTCGATGAAAAAGACTGATGATTTGGTCTTAGAAAGAGGCCCTCATGGAACATTGTCCGCACCCCCCGTCGAAGTATGGGTGGAAATGTCCATAATGGAACAAAGGGTAAAACCTAAATGGGCAACAAGTCTTACTTCTTATTTTCCAAAAGAGAAGCAGCCTATGTCCTCCTCGTATGGCAAGGATTTCAGAACGGGCCCCGGACAGCTGGGAATCAAGGAAATTTTGAAGTATACAAGGCGTAAAGGAAGGGCCGGATTCATTATGGCGAGTACTTTCAAGCAGTTCATTGAACTCATTTAGACTTTTTGGATTTTAGCGCCCCGATAGTTATCGCGATGAAGGTCTTGCGATCCGTTAAAGGCTTTTTTGAGTTGCTTCCGCCAAAGGCGGACGGAAAGATAAAAAGACAGGGGCGATCGAACGGAAAGCCCATTGGGCTTTCCAAAGAGAGAAGCCAGACGATGCAGTGGGGCGCAAAACGGAGGTTTTTTAGCAAATAAAAAAATCTAAACAAGTTCGGGGATAAGGAAGGTCATTTTCAACTTGCCAGAGCAAAAAAAATGAACTATATTTGGGGTTCGTTTTTTTGGCAAATATGGTTAACATATTGCTGATGAATAGGTTGAAAAAATAA
>JBCBSN010000371.1:0-3232 GCA_039819225.1 Bacteroidota bacterium
AAACTCTGAATAGTGTATTTAGGATTTAGCTTTGCCCTAAACTGCCAAGTCTTCAAGAAAACGTTCTGCACGATATCCTGTGCCAGGGCATGATCGTCCACCAAAGAAATGGCATAGGCATACAATCTTCTATGGTAATTATCCAATAAGAACATATATGCTTTTTCCTCACCTTGTCTTAGTTTATCTATTAAAAAGGAATTGTCACGGAAGTCCATCTGGATTTTAAATTTGACAGAATAAAATCATGATAGTTGCCAATATAAAAAAAATATAATTAAAAAGTTAGGGTATTATCAATCTGCTTTGTACTACTAGTGAAGAATAGTTTAAGGTAGTGCTTCTTCCAAAATCAAAAAACATTCAAGCAAAATATACATCCATACCGAATATCTTCGCGATGATGCAAAACTGAAGGATTGGATCAACAGCATTAAAAAATACAGGACAAGTGAAAAGGAGGGATTTTCTTAATTTAACGATACCATCTACGGGAGCGGTTCTTTTGGCACCCGGACTACTATCTTCGCAATACCAAGCGGAAATCAATCGCCAATTTACCCTGAAACCTGATTATGATACGTATGACCTTGTGGTCATTGGTGCCGGATTATCAGGTTATTTTGCCGCCATACATGCAGCAAAGAAGGGAAGGCAAGTACTCATAGTGGACAAACGGACAAGCCCGGGCTTTGATATAGCGGCCAGGAAAAACCTATGGATCGGTGAAGAAGGGTTCAAAAATCTACCTCGGGAAATGTTCGAGCTTTTATTCCCAGATGGCGAGAAAAAAGAAATTCTTAATCCCAATGGTTCCGGAATTACAAAAAGTAGATTTGGAGACGAATTGATGCTGTTTTCGGGCAGCATTAGGAAAGGTCTGCTCCGTAACCTACTTGTTCATAAAATTGATGTCTTGCTCATGACCGATGTTGCCGGGATATTTTCGGAAAACCAAAGTGTATCCGGAGTATTGCTGGCAAGTAAGCATGGAATGCACAGGGTAAAATGCAGATGCGTTGTTGATGCAACGGACAACACTTTTTTTAGCCGTAATCTATTGAATAAAAAAACCACGATTGTAAATGCTTCCTTTGTGTCCGAACTGGCAAACACCAAAATTTCCCAAAGAAAAATCGTAGCGGTCCCTACTAGTTTAAGGCCTGATGTCAATGCAATTTATCTCAGACCGGGAAAGCATCTAGAGGGCCAGGCATTTATGGATGTTAATTTTCAGGTAGCTTCTCAGAGGTTGGAAGAAATTGAACAGCAGGCCAGGAAAGTTTCGGCTACCATAGGACGTAGTTTCAGCACCTTGGATAAGGGATTAAGCGAAGCCAAAATTAGTCAATTTGCATTGGAGTGTTCTTTATTTACCGCTATGGATGCCCCACCAGTTCCTAAATTGAAAAGACATCATCTTTTGACCAATGCGCACGTACCCCTCACATGTAAGAGTTTAATGGAAGTACAGGAAAGATCTCAACAATTGATAGATTCCCTCGCGTATACTCCTGCTAAGTCTTTTGATAAGCTTACTATAAAGGGATCGGAAATTCCAAAAAGTAAAATATCCTTTGAAACAGTAAATGAAATAGATTTCAAGCTTCCCATCGATAATTGCAAATTTGATGGTACGAAATGGATAGAAGACAAGGAACAATGCCAGGTGCTGGTTGCGGGAGGCGGAACGGCGGGAGCCCTGGCCGGCCAAGGTGCTGCTGAAAAAGGAGCAAATACTATTATTGTCGACTTCTTTAATGACATGGGCGGAACCAAGACCATGAGCGGAGTTATGGGATATTACTTGGGGTATAAGGACAATACATTTTTCAAAAAACAGGATGTTGAGTCTAGCCTAACGGCCCTGGAGCACAATATGAACAAAAGAGTTGGGTATCAATACTATCACCAAAAGAACAATTTAGAGGCGGGGAACCGTTTCCTATCGGGTTCCATAATTTGTGGAACGCTCAAAGAGGGAAATAAGGTTACCGGCATTTTGACTTGTAGAAATGGGAATCTTGAAATAATCAGTGGAAAGGTAACTATTGATGCCACAGGTGATGCAGACGTGGCCGCTTTTGCAGGGGCTTCCTTTAAGTATGGGAATTCTAGAACAGGTAAAACCCAAAACTACAGTAATTGGGATGTACCCAACGGCCTTGAAAAATTCCCGAACAAGACTTCAAGTAGGGATTACGACATTATTGATAACACAAAGATCTCGGAATTGCAAAGGGCCTTGTTCCTAAGCCACTACCAAGCCCATTTTTACGATTTTTATCCAATGCTAGGCATAAGGGAATCAAGAAGAATCGACGGCCTTTACACTTTGGATTTCTTTGATGCCATCGAGGGCACAACGCCTTTTGATACCATTTCAATGACCAGTAGCGATTTTGATCCCCATTATTTTGGTGCTTCGGAGTATTCAAGATGTGGATTTTTGTTGCCCCACTCGAACAACCTTGTCATGAAAATACCCTACAGGAGTATTGTTCCCGAACATATCAATGGACTTTTGATATCGGGAAGGGGCATTAGCCAAACACATAATGCTTTGCAGTTTACTAGAATGAGCGCGGATGTTCTTGTATTAGGATACATGACCGGTCAGATTGCTGCCGATCAGGCCTGGAACGATGTTGAGGCCAGAAATTATGATGTTTCAAAACTCCAAAAAGAATGGATAGGATTGGGCTATTTACCCAAGTTCCCCAAGAATTCATGGTTAAGCAAACCTGACGCCAGGAATGCGGAAGTCAAAAAACGAGTTGAGCAATTGGCATCGGGAGATGATAGCTATCTTTTCAAGGTTATTCGATGGCCAAAGCAAGAGATATTGCCTTTCCTTCTTCAACGTTGGGAACTGAAAAGCACCACCAACGGAAAACTCCTTTTGGCGAAGGCACTGGCCTGGTTCGGTATAGACAAGGGCAATGAACTGATTCTAGAGGAACTTAAAACTCTTTTTGAGCAAGAACAAAAAGAAGGTTATCCCGGTGGATATGTAGAGCACTATGACCATATTAGGGAAAATGAAGGCAATATCTTAAGAGGCTTGTTCTGGAAAATCAATCAGAATATTGTGCTGTTAGGTATGGCTAAAAATAGGAATAATTCTGTTCTGATAAAGTATATACTGGAACATACTAACTCCGGTGGCGCACCTGTAAACAGGGATACTGCCTATGAACAAGGTAGGATTGACTTAAGATTGATACCTTTC
>JBCBSN010000372.1:0-3229 GCA_039819225.1 Bacteroidota bacterium
AAGGTAAGTCAAAATCCAAGTGTTTATTGGACGGTCTATACAGGGACACAGTTCCTTTTATATTTTCTTCTTTTAGGTTTTTCGGAAATTGGATCAGTAGTCCTTTTTGTGTTTTTGTTAGTGTAATGGGTTCTTCTAAGTTTTTGGCATTGGTTTCGGCATCGATTTCTTTTTGATAGGCCAGTTCCTTTTGATAGTATTCGTCCGTTACCAGGTCATGATTGGCACTATCATCCATATTCATGCGTACCACAAAAAATAGGATAAAGCCTATAAAACCAATAAATGCCAACACTATTCCTGTTCCCCAGTTTAGTTTCATGCTATTTCTATTTTCGTACTTCTGATTTCGTACCTCGTATTTCCGGCTTTACTTTTTCCAGACCTACCGGTAGGCCTAGTTTCTCGACAACACCTTGCAGGTCTTTGCCCTTTTTGGTTTCCAACATCTAACATCCGGCATTAATATTAATTATAACTACGAGGAGCCAAAAAACTTGTGGTGGTAGTTTCAATGAGTTTATTTCCACTGTACACCCCGATTTTCAACTTGTCCTTGTCTCCTTCCAAAGCAGCATTGTTGATTTCAATGAACAAGGTGCCTTCCGCCAAATCTTGGGCGGGCACCTCAAAATTCTCATGGGTCACCAATTCAATACTTCCCTCATGGGACAGGAGTTTAAAGCTTACATCCCCGATACCTTTGGTGGTTTTGTTCACCAATTTATAGGTATATACGTTGCTTATGATGTTGTTGTCCTTCCTTTCATACAATTGTCCCGGTAATCGCAGGATATTGGCTTCCAGGTCGTTTCTAAGGAACAACATTCCAATAAGGACCCCGGTTAAAATGGTGAGTACACCCGTATAACCTTTTAATCTGGGGGTAAACTGGAATTTTTCCTTTTTTACGATTTCGTCCTCACTGGCGTACCGTATAAGCCCTTTGGGAAGGTTTACCTTTTCCATGATGGTGTCGCACTCATCAATGCAGGCGGTACAGTTCACACATTCCAGCTGGGTGCCGTTCCTGATATCTATACCCGTAGGGCATACCACAACACATTGGTTGCAATCGATGCAGTCCCCATGTCCCAGGGCCATCCTGTCCTCATTTTTACGCCATTTTTTTCGTCCGTTCTCCGCCTCGCCTCTTTTATGGTCATAGGCGACCACAATGGATTTATTATCCAAAAGTACGCCCTGCATACGCCCATAGGGGCAAGCTATGATACAGACCTGTTCCCTAAACCATGCGAAGACAAAATAGAATACGGCGGTAAAGATCAAGAGGGAGGCCAAGGTGCTCAAATGTTGCATGGGCCCATTGATCACGTACTGGATCAACCGATCACTACCGATCAGATAGGCCAGGAATACATTGGCGATCAAGAAAGAGATTAGAAAAAAAATGAACCATTTAAGAAGACGCTTTCTGATTTTTTCCCCGTTCCAAGGTTGGCGGTCCAATCGTATTTGCGAGCCCCGGTCCCCATCTATCCAGAATTCGATTCGCCGAAATACCATTTCCATGAAAATAGTCTGGGGGCACATCCATCCACAGAAAATACGCCCAAAGGCCACGGTAAAAAGGGCAATAAAGATTACCCCGATGATCATGGAGATTACGAAGAGATGGAAATCCTGAGGCCAAAAAGGAAATCCGAAGATATTGAAACGGCGCTCCAGGACATTGAACATTAAAAACTGGTTCCCATTTATCTTAATAAAGGGCGCGATGAACAAAAATGCCAAAAGGAAATAGCTAACGTACTTACGGTAGTTATAGAACTTGCCTCTTGGCTTTTTGGGAAACACCCAGGCCCGTTTGCCTTCCTCGTTGATGGTTCCTATGCTGTCCCTAAAATTCTCTTGGTCCTGTGCCATTGTTTACCTAAACTATTCCCACTACGTTTCCCCTTAAAATACATGTTAAGGGATAGGCCGGAGGAAAAACTTACATTCTTAACGCTTACTATGAAAGCATAAAAACTGAAATCTGGTACTGGTTTTAGTTGTTTAGGGCCACGGTCGTAGAATCCGTTACTACCGATACGGAATCCTTTACCTGATCTGGCATTTGCATTTTTGGGGCATCGGGATCCACCCATATCTCACCCTCGGGCGCTTTGGGGTCTGCCGGTACGGTGCCCTGAAATTGAAGGACATAACTGGCCACCTGCGCCATTTCGGCGGGCTTTAACACATTCTTCCAGGCAACCATGCCCTTACCGTCACGACCTCCTTCCGAAATGGTAGTAAAGACGTTCTTGATGCCTCCTCCTAAAATCCAATTTTGGTCGGTGAGGTTGGGGCCAATACCGCCACCACCATCCGCCATATGGCACACCACGCAGTTGGCCGTAAAAATGGCCTCTCCGGCATTTAGGTCGGATGCATCGGTGAGGAGTTCAACCGTGTTGGCGTCCACAAGATCTTTGGCCGTTTTTTTGTATTCTTCTATGGCCATTTGGGCGGCTGCTACTTCTTGTTCGTATTCCAGATCTTGATCATAATCACCAAATACATGGAAGCGCGCCAGATAAATTACCCCGAAAACGATGGTGGCATAGAACATCCAGACCCACCATGGCGGTAGTTTGTTGTCCAATTCACGGATTCCGTCATAATTATGATCCAGTATAATCTCACCTTCGGCCTCAATGGGTTTGGAACCCAAAGATCTTTGGTACATTTTTTTGCCCCATTTCCATTCCCATTGTTTGGCCTTTTGTGCCAGATAACGTTCTTTGGCTTCTTCGGATAGGGTTTGGAACATTACATTTTCAATGGATTGTAAAATCAACTCGATACCTATCAAGATCAGCAGTACCATCAACATAAAAAACTGGGTAATGGGGTATTCAATAATTGCGGGTTTGTCCCCGGAATCGATAAAAAACTCCATCAGTCCAAAAATCAGGAAAAAAACTACGGGGATGCGTATCCACCAGGGCGATATATTCTTCATAGGGTTTTTTCTTTAGGTTGATTATCTTTTTCCAGAGGCAGTTCGCTAACTTCCTTGATATAGTCTTTCCCGGCCGTGAATACCCACCAGAACAGCAGGGAGAAGAATACAAAGAAGATGAGCAATGATATCATAGGATAGGTGGCGATACCTTCTATACTGTCCATATGGTTTTTTACGAATTTCCATTCCCATTGTTTGGCCTTTTGTGCCAGATAACGTTCTTTGGCTTCTTCGGATAGGGTTTGGAACATTACA
>JBCBSN010000373.1:0-3203 GCA_039819225.1 Bacteroidota bacterium
CCGGAACTTAACGCAACATCTATGATACGTAATATCCAACGCACAAAATAGTTGGAGAAATTGGGCATGGAGCCATCCAATTTCACCACGCGAATATGCATCAAATGTTTTCCAACTATTTTGTGCGTTGGATATTACGTATCATAGATGTTGCGTTAAGTTCCGGAGGAGTGGCGGTCCTGACCATCTTGATTCGGGGTAAAGGGCAAAGGGTAGGGGACATAGCGGCCGGGACTACCGTAATCAGCGAACGAAAGCGGGTCTTTCTAAAGGATACCATTTTACGGGAACTTCCCGAGGGTTATGTACCTCGTTTTCCACAAGTAACGGTTTTTCAGGACGGGGAGATACAGACCATAAAGGAACTCTATGATTCCGCCCGGGCCAACGGGAACCACAATGTTATTGTCTCTTTGAGCGATAAGATCAAGGCGGTGACCAAAATTACCACTGATCTTAAACCGTGGGACTTTGTGGATATCGTGATCAAGGACTATAATTACTATACGCAGAAGCTTTGAAGGGAGACGCCAGAGGTTAGATGAAAGACATTAGATTTTGGACAATAGACTTTTAATTCGTTACTGGGTTACTAAGTTATTGGCTTATTATACTACTGGGTATTAGGTTATTCTCTCTAATGGAGTCTTCTACCCAAAACCCTCAACCCGCAATCCCATATGCAACCTGAAACTTGAAACCTTGAACTTGAAACTGATATTTCCAACCGCCCACTGTCCACTGCTCACTGAATAACCTCCGCTTTCTCGATATATACATTTTGATAAGGCCAGTCCCCTTTGCCTACCCGGACCTTGTTGATCTTATCTACAATATCCATACCTTGGATAACCTTCCCAAAAGGGGTATACTCGCCATCCAAATGGTAGGATCCCGGACTGGTCACCACAATAAAAAACTCATAGGGAGAGGCCAGCATATGGGGATTGTTGATTTCACTGCTGGGCATGGACAACGTACCCCGATGATGCTTATAGCCCTTCCTAGTATCCGGGGGCAGTAAGTAGCGTCCTATTTTTCGACGCTTATCCGCCGTGGCCTTGTCGTCCGCATTGCCTCCCTGAATGATAAAATTCTTGACCACCCTATGGAATTGGGTACCGTTAAAATATCCTTCCCGGGCCAAAAAGATAAAATTGGATTTGTGATAGGGCACGTTGTCATAGAGTTGAACCGTAAAGCTGCCCATGCTGGTCGTTAACCGCACCTTATTGGCAGTAAGGTCTTTTTGGTAGTCGAAGAAAAAATCAATGGCGTTTTCCTCGGTCAAAATGAACTCCTCTTCTGTTTTGATTTCCTTTTCAGGGTCTACATCCGCGGTATCCTTTTGCGCTGATTTTTGGTCTTTGATGGAAGGTTTCTTAGGAGGGGCGTCCCCACATCCCGTAAAAAAAAATAGTAGTAATATTGTACCTAAAGCGATTCTTTCCAAGGCAATGGATTTTGATATATTCTCACAAGTTGTCCCAAAAATAAAAAATCTACCCTTACCCGGCGGAACCTCCCATTTTAAAATGGCCCCGGAGATGCGTATTCAACGAATGCAGGAAAGTAGCAGAAAACGGGAAAATGC
Source organism: Bacteroidota bacterium (assembly GCA_039819225.1). Classification (GTDB taxonomy): domain Bacteria; phylum Bacteroidota; class Bacteroidia; order Flavobacteriales; family Flavobacteriaceae; genus Ulvibacterium. The sequence continues at coordinate 1,595 of JBCBSN010000373.1, forward strand.
TAAAAAGGCAGGAGTAATGGCCCTGTTTTATCCCAATAACAAGGGTCTTACCCATCTTTTGCTGATTGTTAGAAAAGCTCATCCAAAGGATGTGCATTCCGGTCAGATTGGCTTCCCCGGAGGACAGGTGGAACATAGGGATACCGATCTTATGTACACGGCCCTTCGCGAGACCTATGAGGAGGTTGGGGTACCCATTAGGGACATTACCGTGATCCGTTCTTTGAGCCAATTGTATATCCCACCAAGTAATTTTGAAGTTCATCCCTTTATCGGGCTGTACCGAAATGGTAAAGGTTTTCGCAAACAGATATCCGAGGTGGAAACCTTAGTGGAGGTTCCCTTTCCGCAGTTTATGGACGATGCTTCGGTTTTTAATGAAAACCTTTCCACCTCTTATGCAACTGATATCTCCGTACCTGCTTTTAAACTAAATGGTTATACGGTCTGGGGTGCCACTGCCATGATGCTCAGCGAGATCAAAGAGCTCCTAAAACAGGTCATATAGTGCCATATTTTGTAGATTTGTGAAATGGGGTTATTCAAGGAAAATCCTTTTGGACATATTCTTTTCTTAAAAAAATGGCTTATCCGCGTGATGGGGCTAATGACCCATGCCAGGTACAAGCGTTTTAATACCTTGGAAATAGAGGGATCCGAAGTTATTAGGAAGCTACCCGGAACCAACGTACTCTTTGTAAGCAACCACCAAACCTATTTTGCCGATGTTGTGGCCATGTTCCATGTGTTTAACGCCAGCCTTTCCGGTAGGGAGAATACCATAAAGAATTTGGGCTACCTCTGGAACCCTAAACTTAACATTTATTATGTGGCGGCGGCGGAGACCATGAAAAAAAACCTATTGACCAAAATCTTTGCCTATGCTGGTTCCGTTAGTGTGGAGCGTACTTGGCGTTCGGAAGGCAAGGATGTAAAAAGGCAGGTAAAAATGAGCGATATCTCCAATATTGGAATAGCGCTTAAGGATGGTTGGGTCATTACCTTTCCGCAGGGGACTACAACACCTTGGAAGCCTTTGCGGAAGGGGACGGCCCATATCATAAAAAAGTATAAGCCTGTGGTGGTGCCTGTGGTCATTGATGGATTTCGAAGATCATTTGATAAAAAGGGACTCCGTGTAAAAAAGAAGGGCATACTACAATCCCTCCAAATAAAGGAGCCATTGGAAATAGATTATGAGAACGAGTCTACCGAATCCATTATCGAAAAGTTGGAATACGCCATAGAACAACATCCCTCTTTCTTGAAGGTTATTCCCAAGGAGGAGTTATTGGTCTTGGAAGAGGAGAACGAACTCCGGAGGTATCGCAACCGCAAAAAATTCCAATGAGATTCCACCAAATTATATTTCCAAACGCTTTAGTTCCTGATAATTCTTATTGAGTTTTCTTAGCAAAAAGCCATAAAGCAATAGATAAACGCCACCAATAAGCAAGGTGAAAACCAGCCCTCCCCCAAGAAATACCCAGAATATCAGACTATGAATCTCTTCCAGGGACCTTTTTTCGAGCATCTGCTCAATGCCCTCTATGCGCAAGAGTACATCGTCATAAAGATACATTTCCAAAGCATAATATAGGAAGAATAG
>JBCBSN010000374.1:0-3183 GCA_039819225.1 Bacteroidota bacterium
CCAGGTTCAAGTCGAATTCCTTTTTGAACTCTTGATTATGGGATGTTCTTTTTATTTTAGATTTCACGGACTACCGAAATAAAATTTCCTTTTCTCCTGTTCATTTAGGTTTAAACCTGTTTCTAAAATCAAAATTTGGAGGAATTTTATGTTTTTCTAGCTTGCGATGGAATTCAATCGGCATCCGGAGTCTTAACTGTAGATTGTTCCAGAATGTTGCTCTTTAAGAAAGCAAAGTCTTGTAATCAAGATCGGCACGAATATTTTCCGATCCTCCTATGGATAGATTGTCAATGTTTCCTACTTGGTCTCCTTCCAGCAGCGATTTTCCCAATAGGTTGGGCCCCAAAAATCTAGCTACCTCGGTTCCTGGTAATTTTTTGAAAGTCGTGGTCATTTGTTAGTTTGGTAATGAAACAGTTAGGGTCAGTGTTATTCAAGAGGGAAATTTAGTGTAATTAAACCTTGTGTGAAAATCAATTGTTTGTATTTGGTAGAGTAAAATGTGAAGAACGTCTAAAATATAAGCTTATGTCGCCTTTAAGGGTGCTTATGGGCAAAAGAGGGGTAAAAAAATTGAAAAAACGGGATAGGCAGATCTTTGACAAATAAGAGGAGTATGGTTTAGGGAAAGTGGTATAAAACGAGGATATTAGGAATTTCATCAGGGGTTGTAATCCAGAGGCTTGTTCAACGAGCATTACGCTTTTAAAATTTACTTCAAATTTGCCCTTGGACATTTTTTTGGAGTCATTTGGATTGTGGAGCGTTGCGGATTTCCTGAACCTGATTTTTAAACGGTTCATTTGTTTTTGCTATCCTTGGGCATACCAATTATACATTCTTTCAATACCCTCTTCCAATTCCACGTTATGCCGCCATCCCAGTTTATGCAGCTTGGAACTATCCGTCAATTTTTTCAGCGTACCGTCGGGTTTATCCGTGTTAAAATAAAGTTCCCCCTTAAAACCTATTATTCGCTTTATGCTTTTTGCAAGATCGGCGATGGAAACATCCTTTCCCGTACCTATGTTAATATGTGTGTTTCTAATTTCCTTTGTTTTGGGGTCATAGCAGTCGGAAAAATCCCTATTCTCCATTAGAAATACACAGGCATCCGCCATATCTTCACTCCACAGAAATTCCCGCATAGGTTTACCGGTGCCCCATATCTCGATTCTTGTTGGATTATTATTTCCATGGATTCCATACCGTTCCAACACCTGTGTTATTCTGTCTTTTTCTGCCTTACCATCAACACCAGCTAAGGGTAGGCGATTTAAATCTTTTCGGATTCCCTCCCAGTTGTTGTTTTCCAAAGACTTGCCCAGGTGCATCTTGCGTATTAGGGCCGGAAGCACATGTGATTTTTCCAGGTCAAAATTATCGTTAGGGCCATATAGGTTGGTGGGCATCACCGAAATAAAATTGGTCCTGTATTGCAGGTTATAACTTTCACAGGTCTTGATGCCGGCAATTTTTGCTATGGCGTATGGTTCATTTGTATATTCCAGTTCCCCGGAAAGCAGATACTCTTCCTTTATGGGTTGCGGACAATTCTTCGGATAAACGCAGGTACTGCCTAGAAAGAGCAGTTTTTTGACATCGTGGACATAACTTTGGCGGATTACGTTGTTTTGAATCATTAGGTTATCATGAATAAAATCGGCCCGATACCTATGATTTGCCATGATGCCGCCTACTTTTGCTGCGGCCAATATCACATATTCCGGTTTTTCTGCCATGAAGAAATCGGCTACTGATTTTGAATCGATAAGGTCTAGGTCCTTATGAGTTCGGTAAAGAAGGTTGGTATATCCTTTTGTTCGTAAGTGCGCAAGAATGGCACTCCCTACCAGTCCTCGATGTCCGGCAATATATATTTTGGAGTCTTTTTCCATCTTCCATTATTCAAAATAGTTCAGCGTATTGTACCCTCCCTCCCTTAGGTGTTGGTATTGTTTCATGAGTTCAAGGTCGCTTGCAATCATTTCGCTCACTAGGTTTTTAAGGTCATATTCGGGAACCCAACCTAGTTTTTCCTTGGCCTTTGATGCATCACCTATCAAAAGGTCTACCTCGGTAGGCCTAAAATACTTTGGATCCACGGCAAGTACTTCTTTGCCTAGTTCTAATTGGATTTCCGGATTTGAACAGGATTTTATATACCCTTTCTCAGCTGTATCCTTGCCTTTGAATTCCAGTTCGATGCCCAATTCGCTAAAAGCCATGGTGACAAACTCGCGCACTTGTGTAGTTTTTCCTGTGGCAATTACCCAATCTTCCGCTTGTTTGGCCTGTAAAATCATCCACATCATACGCACATAATCCTTTGCATGGCCCCAATCCCTTTTGGCATCAAGGTTCCCTAAATAGAGCTTATCCTGTAGGCCCAGGGCAATACGGCATGCGGCCCTGGTAATTTTTCTAGTAACAAAGGTTTCTCCCCTTATGGGCGACTCATGGTTGAAAAGGATACCATTGCAAGAGAACATGTTATAGGCCTCCCGATAATTTACCGTAATCCAATAGGCATACATTTTGGCAACAGCATAGGGACTACGGGGATAAAAGGGTGTGTCTTCCGATTGCGGTACCTCCCTTACCTTTCCAAAAAGTTCCGAAGTGGATGCCTGATAGATACGGGTCTTTTGCTCCATACCCAGCAGTCTAACCGCATCAAGTATTCGCAAAGCACCAAGGCCATCTGCGTTTCCGGTATATTCCGGAATTTCAAAGGAGACCTTTACATGGCTCATGGCCGCCAAGTTATAGATTTCATCGGGTTGTATTTCCTGGATAAGCCGAATGATATTGGTGCTGTCCGTCATATCGCCAAAATGGAGGAAAAAGTTGCGGTCTTCCACATGGGGGTCTTGGTAAAGATGGTCTATCCTATCGGTATTAAAAAGCGAGGCCCGCCTCTTGAGACCATGCACCTGATACCCTTTTTTTAACAAAAACTCGCTTAGGTAAGCCCCATCTTGACCAGTGACTCCCGTAATAAGCGCTACTTTCATGCTAGATTATATTTAATTCTTACTTCTAAGAAAGGTTTGTAAAGTAGTTCAAAGTTAAGAGATGTAAAAATAGCAGAGCAAAAACTTGAGAATTCATTTTATTGGGATACCCTATAAGGTAATTTAACTTGTGACCTGGTAGATCATTCTAAATCAGAAATAA
>JBCBSN010000375.1:0-3182 GCA_039819225.1 Bacteroidota bacterium
TCAAGGACGTGATTTTTGACTTTAATGGTACTTGGTTCTTTGATACACCTGCATAATAAGGCATGGGATATTTTTAAATAGGCATTCCCTAAAATTCATTGACAAGGAGAAGGACCGGAGAATCCATGGAAAAGCGACCAGAGGATATTGACCAATGTATTTTTCAATCAACTGACCCCAGATGATATCAAAAATCTCCCTAAGAACTCGTTTAGACTTTTTCAATTTGCTGTTACCCTATAGGTAATGTTTCTATTGGTCAATATGGAAGTTGAACTGTTTATACTAACCGTACCTATGGTACAGAGACTACTTTTATCGGATATGCTCATACTACATAGAGAAGGGATTACGTTGCCCCCTCCGTCCAAAAACTGGCCTACGGTAACATCGGAGGATAAAGAACTGTCCAACGGTGAAAATGCTTTGGCTACCCCAGGGTAGACCGTAATAGCTCCATTTACGCTTTTTGTTATGTTGCCCGTAACCTCATCATAGGTAACTACATAGTTATTATTACCAGGCAAAAAACCACCTAGATTTTGGGTATGCTGTACACTTGTCCCCGTATCGGGATCAATAACCGTTATACGGACGCCAAGTGCATTTCCGCTAATATGATAAATCCGAAAATTACCCCCACTAACAATATCTGCCGTACTTTCCTGATCTTGATAGTCAAAACTAATCTCAAAACCTGTAAAGTCAAAGATACCTCCAGTATTGGGTATTAGTAAATCCAGTCCCATACTACCCCCCGCAGTAGTCATACGTATCCCACAACCCGCCTGGGCCGCATTGCTGTTTATGGACGTAGCATCCGGCCCAACGCTAGCACTGGTAAGGCTGGGTGTATCAAAATTGAATTGCGAGACGATGTGGGAAGCATTTCCGTCATCGCAGACCCGATATTGAAAAGTAACAGGAGAAAAAGAATCCGGTACCGGGTCGAAAGAAAACGAACCATCCACACCAAGGGAAACCGTTCCAGAAGTTGGGTTGGCGACAAGAACAGGGTGCACAAAAAGGGAGCCACCATCCGGATCGGCATCGTTGATAAGTACTCCCAGACTAGCGGGAATAATCAATTCTTGATCGGGAGGAGTAAAATACGAATCGTTCGTTGCCGTGGGGGCAATGTTCTGTCCATATGAAAAACAAAGGACGAGCATAAGCATCACTAAGGAGGTCGGGCTCCTGAGGTCATAGGTATTGGAAAACATAGTTTGGGACAAAATTTTCCGTAAAAATGGCTCCAATAGGCAACCTTACAAAATAAATGTTGCATAATAGGATAATCTGTAGATATCCCAATTTTAAGGGGCTTAAGAAGCAGTTTGTACCGTAATTATTCCTACACTTTTTTGTAACTAAGTTCTATCTGCATCAATTGTTCCGTACAAACTAGGGCGGAGATGTCTAAGGCAAATTGTTAAAAAAACAAGAATTCGGAGTAGGCCGGCCACATACAAAAAAAGCCCTTTTGGGGCCCATCCGGTATACTCAACTTCATGAAGATTACGCTAATAAAATTTTGAAGATATTTCCCGAAAGGGCCTCAAGAGGACCTTAATATTGATTTTTTTTAAAGATTCCCTAAACGAAGGCGCTCATCGAACAGAACATCTCCTTCGCTGGAAACCTGAACCCGATATATGCCCTTTCGCGAGTTTTCGAAATCAAGAATTTTACCTACCACAAGGGTATCTCCCAATTCCTCCCAGCGAATGAGAAGATTCTTTGGAGAATACACCTTTACCGTATAGTTGTCCCCTTCCTTGTTCAAGAAAGTCAACATTACTTTTTGATCGCGCAATTGAACTCTGGGATCCGAGTTGTCATAGAAGGAATGTGCAACAGCCTCGTGACCAAAAAGAAACAAGCCAAACAGAACCAGTGTTCCAAAAAATTTACCAAGTTTTCCCATCGCATTATTTTTTTTAGGGGTTATACATAAACACTACGCTAATGTATGTACATCCTATACCTTGGGAAATTTTTAATGCCCAACGTGGGATTTTGTCGTACGGAAAAACGAAAAAGCGGTATGAGTTTTTGGAAAAGTGTCCCAAACGAGTAGTTATGGGGGTAAACGAAAAATTAAATCCGATGGCGATCCAAAATGGCCAGGACACCATTTTTATAGACGTTTCCCAAAGGAAATGATTTTCGGTCAATGACCACATAGGTGTTCGTATAATTCTGAATATGGTCCAAGTTGACCAAGAACGATCGGTGAATACGGATAAAGGCATCAATCGGCAGCCTACTTTCCATCTCCCCAATACTGACCATGGTAATATGGGTTTTTTGCGCGGTTACGATTTTTACATGGTTTTTTAGGCTCTCCACATATTTGATATCCTCTAGATCGATCCTAACATTCTCCCTATCGCTCTTCACAAATATATAAGATGCTCCCCCATTTTCCCGTTCCTTTCCATTTTCCTCCAATTGCAACAAACGTCTTACCTTGGTAATGGCTTGCATAAGACGGTCCAATGGAATAGGTTTTAGGAGATAGTCCACCACATCCAGCTCAAAGCCATCCAAGGCAAAATTCCGATGGGCCGTGGTAATCAATACTAAGGGAGGATTCTTTAGGGCCTTTAAAAAAGAAAGTCCGTCCAACTGCGGCATTTCAATATCCAAAAAAATAAGGTCTACCTTTTCTTTTTGAAGTACCTCAAAGGCTTCCAAGGCATTTCTACAGGTACCCACCACCACCAAATCGGAAAACTCCTTTAGGTGCGAGGAAATCACCGTAATGGCAATAGGCTCGTCATCCACAATTATACAGGATATCTTTTGCATTCTTAGGTATAATAAATCACAAGTTCTATTAAATAGGTAGTCTTATGGGCAATGGTAAGGTCGTACCCTTTGCCGTAAATTAGATTTAGTCTTTTGCGAACATTTTCCAGCCCAATGCCGCTCTTTACACGGCTTTTCTCTTGGTCCGAGATAGTCCCGGCTTCGGGTAGGCTATTTTCCACGGTAAACAGGAATTGTCCTTCATTTACCTTTGCCTTTATCTTGATCCAACTGTTCTCCACCGCACCGGACAGCCCATGCTTAAAGGAATTCTCAACAAAGGAAATCAAAATTAGGGGAGGAATCTTCTTTTTATGGGTATCACCCCTTACCTCGTACTCAATAAGTAGCTCTTCCCCATATCTGAT
>JBCBSN010000376.1:0-3172 GCA_039819225.1 Bacteroidota bacterium
AACTATAATTTTTATAGCAACTAAAATCATAAAAAATGCAATACAAGAATTTTCAAACATTTACAACAGCACAAAAAGGAGCAGTTTTAACGGTGGACATCAACTTTGGGCCGGTAAACGTACAAGGTCAAGAAATGTTGGCGGACTTAAACAGTCTGTGTTTACGCTTAGAACGGGATAGAAGTGTAAAAGTAGTTGTATTTCAATCTTCCAATCCGGGATATTGGGTATGTCACTACGATACTGACTTGCTAAAAGACTTATCTACCGAAGCAGTGCCTAGAAATGAAGTGAAACTTCTCGATTTGCAATCTGTTTTGGAGAGGCTAAGCAACGTACCTCAGGCCACTATTGCCAAAATAGAAGGCTTTGCGCGTGGTGGGGGCCATGAAATGGCATTGGCCCTGGATATGCGGTTCGCAGCCAGAGGGAAAACCAGATTTATGCAAATGGAAGTAGGTATGGGAATTTTGCCTTGTGGTGGTGGCGCATCCCGTATGGCCAGACAAACAGGTTTGGGCAAAGCCTTGGAAATAATTTTGGGAGCAAGGGATTGGGATGCTGATGAAGCGGAAAAATTCGGCACTGTCAACAAGGCACTTGATGCCGATAAAATAGGGGAATATGTAGATGCCTTGGCAGAACGTATCTCCAAATTTCCAGCCGAGTCCATCAAGGCTTGTAAACGTGCGGTCTATGCATCTATTGACCTGCCAATAAACGATGCTTTAAGGGAGGAAGCTTATCAGCTGTTCCAGGCAACGAGCAAAACACCAGCTGTAAAACGGTTCCAATATGCCGATGACAATGGCGCACAATTTGACCACAACAACCAGAAAAATTGGGAACAACTTGTAATCGATATCCAAGAAGTAAATTAAAGATCATACAAAAGATATATCAATGAAAGCAATGATGATCAATGAATACGGGCCAAAAGCAGTATTCAGACGTGCAGAAGTCGAAACACCAATTTTAGAGAGCGACCAGGTTTTGGTCAAGATTTCAGCATCAAGTATCAATACCGTGGATACCATGATCAGAAATATGGGCAAAGACTTACCCTTCTCACCAGCTAACCCGGCAATATTAGGGATGGACCTTGCCGGAACAATTGAAGAGGTAGGGGAAAATGTGACCGCTTTTTCGATTGGGGACGAAGTTTATGGCTGCGTGGGCGGCCTAGCGGATTTGCAGGGAACCTTGGCCGAATACGTTGCGGCTGACAGCAGATTGATTGCACACAAGCCCAAGAACCTCACAATGCGGGAGGCTGGCGCCCTACCATTAGTAGGTATAACTGCGTACGAAGGCTTAAAACGTGCCGGTATCAAAAGTGGACAAAAAGTTTTGGTTCATGGGGGTACTGGCGGAGTAGGACATGTTGCACTGCAACTTGCCAAACATTTTGGAGCGGAAGTGTATTCAACCGGCGGTGGAAAAGAACAGCTCTCCATCATTGAAAGTTTGGGCGGAACCGCAATAAATTATAAAACGGAACAAGTTGAAGACTATGTGAACAAGTATACAGATGGAGCAGGATTTGACGTTGTTTTTGATTCCGTGGGAGGAGAAAACATGTTGAAATCTTTTGAGGCAGCCGCACTGAACGGTCAAATAGCTTCGACCGTTTCTCTGTGCGAACTCGATTTAAGTACCGTGCATTTCAAGGGACTGTCATTGCACGTTGTATTTATGCTGATACCCATGTTGCATGATTTTCAGAGAGAAGAACATGGCAAAATCTTAAAGGATATTGCCCGGATAGCTGAGGCGGGAGGTTTGAAACCACTGCTTGACCAAGAAAGATTTTCCCTTGAAAACGTAGGTGGGGCCTATGCAAAACTGGAGAGCAAAATGGCTATCGGAAAAGTAGTCGTTGAACATTAAAACTTGTTTTATGTACTTAAAAACAAAATATGTCTCATTTCTAATTTCAGTATTGTTTTTAAGCTCTTGCCAAGGTAATGGACAGATAACAAAGGATACTGAAAACGATACTTTGGAAGAAATCGGAAACCCTACCAACAAAGTGCTGTTGAGTTCCGAAATCATATGGGAAAAACTGAACCCCGCCAGAGGGGACCAAAGTCCACTAGCAGGAACAATCTGGGGTAATAGGAATGGAACTACAGCTACAGGATTTCTAGCAAGGTTCGTTGACGGATTTTCTTCGCCTCCACACATTCACAATGTTACGTACAGGGCCGTTGTCATTAAAGGGGCCATTCATAACGACGACCCAAGTGCAGAAAAGATGTGGATGAAACCAGGTAGCTTTTGGACACAACCGCAAGGAGAATCCCATATTACCGCCGCCAAGGGCGAGGAAAACATGGCTCTTGTCGAAATAGACAATGGTCCATATTTGGTGAAACCCATTGAGGAGTCTTTTGATAACGGGGAACGCCCAGTAAATGTGGACGCCGCAAATGTGGTTTGGTTAAATAGTGAACAAACCAATTGGATCGATACCAAAAGTAATGCTGAAATAAGTTTTCTATGGGAAAACAACAATTCAAAAGGAATTTTTGTTAAGCTGCCCAAAGGATTCAAAGGAACCCTAAATACTGATGGAACGGTTGTATATGGTGTGGTAATACGAGGAGAATTGAAATATACCCTTCCCCAAAATCAAGAAACGAAAACACTGGACCCGGGAAGTTCCTTTAGCTCAACTTCAAAGGCAATCCACGACCTTACAAATCCCGAAAGCGAAGTGTTGCTTTACATTAGAACAAACGGAAGAATTGAAATCAACGAACTATGAAGGTAATTTTAATTACAGGAAGTACGGATGGCATTGGTAAGTTAACTGCACTCAAATTGGCAAAAGACGAGCATCAAATACTTGTGCACGGCAGAAATTCCAAAAAGGTGGAAAATACCATTTCAGAAATCAAAAACAACACTGCTAATGGAAGGATAAGTGGTTTGGTTTGCGATTTATCAGATTTTGAAAGCATAGGTAAAATGGTTTCCGATTTATCTGAAAGTATATCAAAAATTGATGTGTTGATCAACAACGCAGGAGATTTTAAAAGTAGTGTTCCATCAAATCAAGATGGCTTGGATCTGCGGTTTGCCGTAAACTATTTTGCGCCATACCTTCTTACCAATTGCTTTTTTGTAATAATTGTAACAAGCCATTGGTAAGAAGGTATGGCGCAAA
>JBCBSN010000377.1:0-3172 GCA_039819225.1 Bacteroidota bacterium
CAATTATGGGATGAGGCAGATCTTCGGCGATTTCTATCTTGCCAATGGTCTCTAAAGCTTTTTCACTGGGACAGCCGAACAGCGCAATTTTTGAACCAATGACTCCATTATCTTCGTATTTGGGCGAAACATAATTCTTGTGCTTCATATTGGATACAATACGATCCTCAAAGCGATTCCTGCAATAGGCCTGGAGCACACTGCCAAAAGGTTCCGGCTTTGCCGCTTCAACGCGGTACAGGGTATACCCCTTGTTTTCCTCGCTAAGGTCCGAGTAATCCTCTTGATCAAAAATGTTGAACTGCGGCATACGGTCATTATCCGCCCACGGGTAACCGCCCAATGTTTTTGGGTTTAGGGACTGTATGCCCAGGGCAAAGGTTTCGCCCCGTACTACCCCAACGGTCTCCCCGATGGTTTCTTGGATTGTAGTGGGGTACGGCCCCCAAAGGACCAGGGCAATATCCTGCATTGGGCCAAGCTCCGTCAATTCAAAAGTAATATGGCCGGCCTTTTCCTCTACCTTCAACCGGGCCTCGATTTCCCCGGGAAAATAAAGCGTTAAAAGGTTGTTGTCCCAGGTAGCTCCGGTGGGCGCATATAGGGTAGAATCTATCTTAATGGACAACAAGGGGGCCTTGATTCCGGGGGCGAGATAGTTTGTGCCCGTCGGGATATCGGTGATGGAACGCAAATGGCCATCTTCACCCACACCCAGGAACATTTCTGTTGATGTAAAGACCATAACCTTTTTTTCATCGGAGCAGGAAATGCCAAGTAGGATGAGCAAAATCAATAAGGGATGCACTGGTTTCATTGCGGTAATTTTTTGACCAATAATCATTGCTGGAGGGCTTAAAAGGTATGACCTTTCTAGTTTTATGCAAAATCCTGGGGGTGCTTTTTTAAACGGTGGCTTAGTAGGTCCTTAGAACCTATTGTTCTTGCTTTTTTCCTTTATCGGAACAGTCCCACCCTTAATTTAAGTACCTTTGAATTTATATTTTCATTGCCAAAACATAAGATAATTATGGATAATTTGCGGGATAAAGTGGCTTATATTACAGGGGGTTCCAAGGGAATAGGCTTTGGCGTGGCCCAAAAACTGTTGGAGGCCGGAATGCGGGTGGCCATTAGCGGGCGTACCTTGGATACCGTTGAAAGGGCCGCTAGGGAACTGGGATCCAAGGATAGGGTTCTGGCCGTACAATCCGATGTAAGCAAGCATGGGGATGAGCAGAAGGCCGTGCAAAAAATCTTGGAGCAGTGGAACCAGTTGGATGTGGTCCTGGCCAATGCCGGAGTGGGCCATTTTGCACCAGTGGACGAAATGGGGGAAGACCAATGGCATGAGATGATCAATACCAACCTAAATGGGGTTTTCCATACCTTACAGGCCTCCGTAGAGGCCTTGAAGAAATCCAAGGGTTATTATATGACCTTGGCGAGCTTGGCCGGAACCAATTTCTTTGCTTCTGGAGCTGGGTATAATGCTACCAAGTTTGGGGTTGTAGGATTTACCCAGGCAGCTATGTTGGATCTGAGAAAGTACGATATTAAGGTTTCTACCATTATGCCCGGTTCGGTAGCCACCCATTTTAACGGGAACGAGCCCGATCAAAAGGATGCTTGGAAAATACAACCAGAGGATATTGGGAAACTGGTACTGGATTTACTGACAATGAACCCCAGGACTTTACCTAGTAAAATAGAGGTAAGACCTAGCAGACCTGATAAGAAGTAGGCACATAATCCGCTATATCTCTTTTTCCAAAAAGGGAACATCCGCGCTACAGATTTCCAAAATCAGTTTTTTAAGCTGGACCCTAAAATTTTGAAGAACTTCCTGATCGATACTTCGTTCTTTTTTTCGGCTGTTCCTTGTGGGCTTAATGGCAAAGGATAAAAGCCCTGAACTTAGGTTTTTAAAAGGGATTATTCCCGCATGTACATTTTTAATTGGGGTTCTAGAATTGTAGAGCAGCGCATAGCATAGCAATTGAAAGGCTTTGCTATGGTCATAGGTCGTTATAAGGGTTTGCCAATCCCATAGCTCCACCTGTGAAGATGTGGTGGTTCCTGTCTTATAGTCGATAATCCGGATTAGGCCGTCTTTTTCGTCAATACGGTCCAACTTTCCCTTTAGTACCACGGGGAAACCTACTTCCGGAATATCCAAGACAGTCTCCAGTTTGGTTTCAAGACCAATAATTTTGATGCGATGCCGTTTTAATTCCCTAATTTCTAGGTCGATGAAGTGGGCTATGTACTTTAAGATGACTTGAAATGCGATAAGGTTTTTCCCTGAGCTTATATCACTTCCAGGATAACTTTTCCCAAAATGATGCCGTACACATTTTTCGATCATTGGCTTTGTCGCTATGAGTTCCATTTCCGTAAGGAATTTTCCTAGAAAGGGACGATACAGGTCTTCCAAAGTATCATGTACCACGGTCCCAAAGGTGTTGGCCGCAATGTTTTCTTCCACCTCCTGGATGTCATCCAATCCCATAACACTTCTTTTATAAAAATCCATTGGATTTCTAATATAGGTGGTCAAAGAGGTAGGGGAAAACCCAAGGGCAGCACGTTCCGCGATACGTTGAAGTACATCTTTATTTTTTACAACACTATTAGGACTTTTTTTGGATGCCCTTAACCGGGGTATTGCCGTCTTTTCGGTAATGTTGTGATTCAGGGCGGTATCGGTTTGTAACTGCAAAATCAATCTACTTTTTTCCCCTCCCAATAGTCCGTTGGTCTGGGTTGTGTATAGGATAAAGATGTGCTTGGCCCTTTGTAAGAGTCTGTAGAAATGATAGGTATAGATAGCGTCCTTTTCCTTGTAGGTGGGCAGGCCGTGGTGTAACTTTAAATCAAAGGGGATATAGGAGTTAGCGGTTTTACCCGTAGGGAGTATACCCTCGTTAACGGAAGTAAGGATGACGGTTTCAAAATCCAGGTTTCTGCTTTCCAACATTCCCATAATCTGTAGTCCTTCCAATGGTTCCCCAGTAAAGTCAAGGGTTTCCAGGGCAAGTAGTTCATCATATAGACTTTGGAGGGATTTAAGATCGTTAATGAAACCGTAGTCTTCCAACAATCCTTGTATTTGATTAAACAACGTGTAAAATCGATATAGATATTCCAGAGAGAGTTTGTCCCCGGAATC
>JBCBSN010000378.1:0-3168 GCA_039819225.1 Bacteroidota bacterium
GATAAAAGAGGAAATCGTTACCAATATAAAAAAGTCATGGGACAAGTTCATGCAAAGATTTTCTACGGATGCCCCCAGCACCTTTCGGATACCAATCTCCTTGGTCCGTTGTTCTGCCAAAAACGCGGCCAATCCGAACAGCCCCAAACAACTGATAAAAATGGCCAGTAAGGCGAAGGACCCGGCCAATTCGCCTATACGTTCTTCCACCAAAAATTTGCTTTTGTACTCGACATCCACGAATTTATAATCAAAGGAAGCGAAAGGAACAAGCTCATCAAAAACACCTTTTATCTTTGGTAACGCGGCTGTCAAATTGGAAGCGGGATTTATTCTAATATGTATCCAAGGCAGGTCTTCGGCAAGAAATACGATGGAGGGAGGTACGGGCTCGAAAGGCGAAAACCGTACCATATCCCTTACCACCCCTAGGATGGCGTAATTTCCCCCTCCTTGCTGTTCCCAAGTCAGTGTTTCCCCAACAGGGTCTTCCAAGTCCATCAATTTCATTGCAGATTCATTGATCAATACACCGGATCGGTCACTGGGGAAATCCCTCGAAAAATCCCTGCCCTCCTTTAATTGCCATCCTATCGTATTGCCGAACTCGGGAGTAACATAGAAAACCTTGAAGATGGGATCAAAATCCTGTACTTTACCCTTCCATCCAAACCCGTTTTTATTGAACTGGTTGTTGGTTACGGCCACTCCCGAACCGGCCACTTCGGCCACTTCACCGGTACGTAACAATTCGGCCCTGATTAGATCATACTTTCCCGAATAGTCCTTGGTGGTCATTTTGAGCATAAGCAGGCCATTTTGTGAGTACCCTATGGGCCGTTCCTTAACGTATAAGATCTGCTTATGGATCATTAAGGTGCCGATGATCAGACTAATGGAAACAGTGAACTGGAAGACTACCAGTATTTTACGGGGAGAGGCCCCAAAACGATCAGTCCGGAAAGTGCCCTTTAAAACCTTTACAGGTCGAAAGGAGGACAAATAAAAGGCGGGGTAGGCCCCGGCCAGTAAAGTTGTAAACAGTATGAAGGACAGACAGGCAGACCAGAACCATGGATTTTCCCATAATATATGGATGGTCTTGTCCATGATTCCATTGAACCAGGGCAGGCCCAATAGCACTAGGCCGAGCGATAAGACAAATGCAAATGTGGCAAAGAGTAGGGACTCGACAAGAAATTGGCCGATTAACTGCCCTTTCCGGGAACCGATCGCTTTCCGTATACCCACTTCCTTGGCCCGCCTTACGGCTTTGGCGGTGCTCAGGTTCACAAAATTAATGCAGGCCAAAAACAGTACGAACGCTCCGATAATCCCATAGAACCAGATAAATTCCAATGCATCGCTCATGACCCGTACCCCGTTTTCAAATTCGGAATATAGATGCCATTCGTCCATCGGGTGTAAAAATACTTCCGGTCTGCTTATGGAGGCCTGCTGCTTGTCCATATTGGATAACATCACGTTTTTTATGATTGTGGAAACCTTTTCGGAATCGGTATTGGGAGTCGTCTGGACATAAATAGATACATTGCCGCCATTCCAAGAATCTGGTTTGGCCCATTGATATTTTAGGTAGAACATATCAAAGGGGACAATAAAATCCGTACCATGAAAGTCGGAATTGTTCGGCAAATCCTCATATACACCGGTAACCTGTAACTTCGATTCCCCATCCATGGTGGTAACCCGGCCAATGGGGTCATCGTCCCCAAAGAGTTTTTTGGACAAGGATGCGGAAATCATTATGGAGTTCATGTCCTTTAGTTCCGTTCGGCTACCTTCTAGCATATTCAAGGTTAATATCTCCGGTCCTTTTGGCTCCATATACCTGCCGGATTGGGCGATTTTTTTTTCCTCCGATGCTATTATATGTTCCCCGGTCCAGGCAACCTCCATGGCTACATGTTCAAAGTAATCCCTATAGGATGTCCTAAGGAGTTCCGCCAGGGCAAATGGATGGCTATCACCTGTATATATGGTACCTGAATGGTTCTCTTTCTTCATTACCTTAAAGATCCTGTCATGGTTCTTATGGTAGGTGTTGTAGGACAGCTCGTCGTGGATCCAAAGTGCGATGAGCACGGCCGTTGCCATACCTAGGGCAAGCCCTCCGATATTGAGGGCGGAATAGCCTTTGCTCTTGAAAAGGTTTCTCCAACCAATTTTTAGGTAATTTTTAAACATGGCTTTATTTACAATTTCGATTCTCATTGGGAAAGACCTTATAAGCCCTGGCCGAAAAAGCCTGAGGACGTCCAAGATCAAAAGTCGTCTTGAATTATATGTCCCTTTTTCTTCCAACCGCTTTGCGAACCTTTCCCTCAAATCCCCTTCCAGATCCTCCAAATAATCCGGTCGGCAATACCAACGGAAAAAGGAGAGTATCCAGTTCGGGGGACCATTATTATCCTTTTTAGACATAACCCTTGTCAAGTTCCAAATTGGGGATGGCGTTCCACAGGCTCAACCGTTGCTCTTTTGTGGTCTCCAATGTTTTTCTCCCGTAGCTCGTCAGGTAGAAATAGCGCTTACGCTTTCCCCCGCGTATTTTGGTCGCCTCGCCAAGCTTGGAGGAAAGGTGACCCTTTTTTTCCAATCGCCTCAGTACCGTTTGCAGTGATCCAATGCTGACCTTTCGGTCCAATCGTTTTTCCATTTCATCGTTGATGGCGATACCATACGCCTCATCGTGCAGTACGGCTACGGTGAGCAGGACTACCTCCTCGAATTCCCCTAGGTGATGTTTGCTCATGATCAAATATTTATCTCAAATGTAGTTGATATAACTGATCATACCTAATTTTATACTTAAATGTAGTTTTTATTTCCATGTCAATTGGATTCATAGTAAGGACAACGTAATGTTTAACCTGTTACAGTTTGAAGTGTTAGAATTTGGACAGTGCCGTAAAACGGCCAATTAAAAGAACAGAATTTTAGAACTTTTTCAAAAACGGAGAATGTCCTTTAAAATGTTTGTTTAGGAGAACCAAACAAAGAATAACCATAGGCATATCCTCTTGATTTTGCGATTAGAAAATCTGTTTTCATGGCATTGACCCCCGATTTCCTAATCGCAAAATCAAGAGGATATGCCTATGGTTATTCTTTGTTTGGTTCTCCTAAACAAACATTTTAAAGGAC
>JBCBSN010000379.1:0-3147 GCA_039819225.1 Bacteroidota bacterium
ATTAAACTAAAAAAACCCTATAGGTTTGCCCTGAGGTCCGCTGCGTTGATCGCGCTCATGGGTTTTGCCTTTTTGGGAATGCTCATGTTTTTTTTCGAAAGGATGGATTGGCCCGTTCTTGGTCTTTTTACCGTTTTCATTTTTTTGGGCGCTTTTGCCATTCTACAGATAAGGATCCAAAAATTTATCTACCGAAGGATAAAAAAAATCTATGACGATGTGGCACTGCTGGACTCCTCGTCCTTTGCATCAGGGCCCATAACCACGGATATGAGGACATTGACCACGGAAATCGAGAAATTTGCCAAGGACAAAAAAATAGAGATCGATACCTTGAAGATCAGAGAGGAGTACCGTAAGGATTTTTTGGGCAATGTTTCCCATGAATTAAAGACACCGCTTTTTACGGTCCAGGGGTATATTCTCACCTTGTTGGACGGGGCAATGGAGGATAAGGGTGTACGGAAAAAGTACTTGCAAAGGGCCAATAAAGCGGTGGAACGGCTGATCTACATTATTAGGGATTTAGATCTGATCACGAAACTGGAAGTGGGCGGACTAAACCTGGAATTGGAAAATTTTGATATCATAGAACTCATCAGAAATGTTTTTGATCTCCTGGAAATGAAGGCGGCCAAAAAAAAGATTACCCTCACCTTTGATATGGAGTATGCGGAGCCGATCTATGTGCATGCGGATATCGAAAAAATCCAACAAGTGCTGACCAACCTTTTGGTCAACTCCATTAAATACGGCCATAGGGACGGCACCACAGAAGTAAGTGTGGAAAACCTGATCAAAAATAAGGTCATTATACGGGTTACGGACAACGGGGAGGGTATTCCGGAAAAGCATGTTCCCAGGTTGTTCGAACGTTTTTACAGGGTAGATAAGAGTGGTAGCCGAAGCGAGGGTGGGTCAGGCCTAGGACTTTCCATTGTTAAGCACATCATTGAGGCCCATGATGAAAAAATCTATGTGGAAAGTGTGGAGGACGTAGGTTCCGAGTTCTCCTTTACTCTGGAAAAGACCGAAAACAGCTCGGAAAAAGACAGTTGACCTCCCGGTTGGCTAAGCCCGGAATAGGAATCTACCCTATTTAATTGGGCCAGTTCAAAATCTTCTTGTTTGCAATACGGAACCCAACCGTTTTTATCCAATTCCTTGGCCAGGTACTTTTGCTCATACTGCCCCGGGGTGGGTATAAAAAAAGCCTTTTTGCCCAGTTTGGCCAAATCCATTATCGTGGTATACCCCGATCGGGACAGGACAAGCCGGGACTCGTTCAGGGCCATTTCCAATTCTTTTGCCTGCATGTAGTTGTAATAGGTTAGGGTGGCGTATTCCGTAAGGGAGGTTTTGCTTTTCTGAATATCCTCTATTCTTCCGGCCACAAAAAGAATCCTTCCCTGGAACCCTTGAAGCTCCATAAGAAGCTTTTCTTCCAGTAAACTGCGCTGTGGTTCCGGTCCGGATAGCAGTACCATAAGGTCAAAACATAGGGGTACTTCCCTTATTTGCAATCTACTTAAGGGGCCCAGATATTTCACCTTTAGCGAGGGATTTTTTAAATGCCCTAGCTTACCGGACAAATTTGGGTTTTCTGCTACATCGGGCACCCAACATTCCTCAAATTTCCGGATTATCTTCTGATGTACCTTGGAACTCATCCATGTGGTGTTTCCGGTCAGCACGTTCAATTGATGGGTAATAAATACCGAGGGCACTTTTTTGCTACGCACCCCCAATCTGTTGTCTGAAATGATGCCATCCAACCGCAACTCCCTGACCAGGTGCTTCACCGCTTTTTTTTCTCGACTTATGGCCTTGAGCATCTTTGGGGAATCCCAAATCATCTTAAGCTTAAAGTGCTTTCCCTTTTTGGCATAGGTGATCCGGTAGGAGGGCAGTTCCACATGTTCCACTTGGGGATATTCCTTTCTTAGAAGTTCCAAGGCATAGCCGTCCGAAGCCAAGATAGGGGTGTGGCCCAATGCCAAGAGCGAATCTATAATGGGCATGCAACGAGTGGCATGTCCCAATCCCCAATTTAAAGGGGCCACCAAGATTCTTTTTGGAGAATGCATAACGGTAAAGAAACAAAAGTATCCTAAAATAAAGATTTCCTTAGTTTTGCTAAATCATTAAATTTTTGGCTGTTGTGGGTAGCAAGAACAAGTTGAAACGGTTTAGGGAGAATGCCACCTTTTCCAATGTACTTCAGCCGGGACGGGAAGCGGTACAAAATGGATTTTACCTAAAGGGCAATTGGCAGTCCCATTTTGGGAATGACCATCCCATTGTACTGGAATTGGGCTGTGGCAAAGGAGACTATACCTTGGGGTTGGCCAGGTTGGAGCAAAACAAAAACTTCGTCGGTGTTGATATCAAAGGAGCCAGAATTTGGCGCGGTGCCAAGACGGCCCTGGAGGAAAATCTGCCCAATGTTGCCTTTCTCAGGACCCAAATAGAACTTATAGACCAAATATTCGGTAAAAATGAGGTCTCCGAGATTTGGATCACCTTCCCGGATCCCCAGATAAAATATAAGCGGACCAAACACCGGATGACCAATCCTTCTTTTTTAAAGAAATATCGAAATATATTAAGTCCTCATGGTTTGGTTCACCTTAAGACGGACAGTGAGTTCATGTACGGCTATACCTTGGGTATTTTGCAGGGCAGCGGCAAGGAGATTCTTTACGCCAATAATAATGTATACACTAATGAAGGTGCGCCAAAAGCTGTTTTGGAGATACAAACATTTTATGAAAAACAGTATCTTGAAATGGAAAAGCCTATTACCTATATCCAATTTAGGATAGATTGACATGTTACACCTGCTCACCCTTTTTTTTGCCACGTTCTCCGCCGCTTTTATGGCCACGGTGCCTCCGGGTCTGCTGAATATGAATGCCGCCAAGACCGCCGTGGAAAAAGGAAGGTTAAACGGTATAATTTTCAGCGCCGGGGTGTCCAGTATGATTATGATCCAGGCCTATATTGCCGTATTGATTTCGAAATTCTTAAATCGAAACCCTGGTGTGGTAACGGTATTAATGGATGTGGCCATAGGAGTTTTCGCCTTTCTTGCCCTTTATTTTTATGTTGCGGCCCGGCGAAATAAAACCAAAAAAACAAAATTAG
>JBCBSN010000380.1:0-3136 GCA_039819225.1 Bacteroidota bacterium
TTAACTCACTGTTAATGAGCATTTAAAATTCTTGATAACGAAGAAATCCAAAGCTATTTGGGGATAACTCAGAAAAAATCAAAGTTATTCAAAGCCTTCTTAGTAAGCAAGTCACGGACGACAAACAACTATAGCGTCCCTTGGCGCCTAAAAAGGGCAGGGACACATAGGGCAAACCAATTCTCGTACCGTGATGAAAAAGTGTCGATCGGTTAGTACTCCTTGCGTTTTAAAATCAGGGAGAATCGGGGCAGGCATTTTCTCGCAAGGGTAGGCAAAATTTTTCGGCGTAGGCTTACTACGGCAATAAATTTTAACGAAGCATAGCGGAAAAAGGGCATGCCGAAATCACGCGGTTTTGAATTGTAAGGAGTACAATAGACAAAAGCTTTACCGGGATGACCGATCGGCACTTTTTAAAAGAATACCCTCGGTAAAGCAAATTAGAAATGTATAATCCTTAAACCGTAAAACATGAAAGTAAACCCTAGGGTGAACGTACGCGCATATCCTTAAAGGGGGCAAAGCCCAACCTTTTAAAGCGTATCCCTGCGAGAGGGTTTCTCGCGCCCGGTAAAGCGAATAAACATTTTAGAATCCCAAAAAAGAAAAACCAGGGAACGAATATGGGTTGATACTATTTCAAATACACCATTTGGAATACAACCGATCCACGGGAATTCCTGAAATTAAAAAGTTTTAAAAAAATGAAAAAAGTAATCGTAATCGCAGTGGCTATGCTTGGATACCTATCCTACGGGCAATCCAGCATACACAACTATATCAATCTGGGCAAACTAAGCACGGGAGAAATTGCCCTTATCGACACCTCGTCCACTAACGTAATCTATACGGCCTATGATGTAGATCAGGGCATAGAGGTAATCAACAAAGGGGACGGCAACGGCTGGGTACCCCGTTTTGATACCTCCAGCGGGGCCGATGCCCTGGGGCCCGATGGCGACAAAGGGGATATTACCGTAGGTGGTAGTGGTACTACCCTTAGCCTGGACGATAGCAGTGTAACCTCTGCCAAAATCGAAAACAGTACCATAGTATTGGATGATCTTGCATCACCCTTGGTAAGCTATATCGATGCCAAGGCGGATGGTACGGGAACCGATGATCAAACAGCGGCCGAGGTGCCCTTTACCCCCAATGGTTCTATCTCTGCCACCAATGTACAGGCGGCTATCCAAGAGGTACGGAACGAGGCCGGGGGAACTACGGCCAACAATGACTTCTTTAGCGGAACCGCGCTAACGGATGGGTATACCTTCCAGGGCGCAGATTTTACCAGTGGTCGTAACCTTTTCTATTATAATGGGACTGCGGACATAGAGGTAAATCTTAGTTCCGATGTAGCCGCCAGCGGGGAAAAACTGATCATCTGGCAATATGGAACGGGCAAGGTACAGGTAGCCCTAGACGCTACACTGGAAGGTATTAGCTTCCAAACGGTGGACAATACCAATCCCGTGGCATTGACCAAAGGTTTTAGCAACTTTGGGTATAGGCCTGTGGGGAATTATGAAAACTACATAAGTACTATCACTTCTCCTTCAGCGGGCAATACCAATCCAGAACTTAACACAGGAAATGCATCAGCATATCAACCAGACGAGATGGCTTCGGTACCCGTGTGGATAGAGCCCCCAGTTAACGCCAACGTAACAATCTCAACAGATGGTCTTGGGTTTGGGGACAATTCCTTGGAGGTCACCGCTACCGGAGGGAGTTTCGGACGAACAAGGAACAGGTATAACGTAAACGACAATGTTACTTACGAGTATTTTCTTACCTATGAAAAAGACCAAGGCACAAACGGTAGGTTAAGGGTTTTAGGTGTAGACAGTCCTGTCGATATACTTGGGCTAAATGCCACCACACCTACTACAATGTCCGGGGAAGTAACAGCCAATGGCTCTACTATCGATATAGAGGTGTGGTCGCAATCCTCATCGGGAGGAGCGACAGGTGATAACATTAGGTATAAATTAAGTTTCAAGGAAAAATGAGAAAGTTATTCATTTACATATTTTTGACTTCGCTGTCCGCAGCGGGTCAGTCCATAGACGGCGATACTCCTGTGTCCGCATTAATCTCATACGCCACAGCAAAGTGGTCGGAATCCGACGAGGGGCAGCGCACCCGCGATTGGATAAACACTGTGGACGAACAAGGCATGTACTATAATTACTACAACGCAGATGCATGTATAACGCTCTGGCAAATAACGGGTGATCTCTCGTGGCTGAACGAAGTGTTGATGATGACTCAAGAATACATCGATATAGCGGCACCGATAGCATTTAATTCCAGTTACCTGGGATGGCGCGCTGCATCTAGCTACAATACGGACCTACACAACAACGGCTCGGTGCTCTGGGAAACGTATTATTGGAAATTGGTAGCCACCTACTTAAGAATAATGCACCAAAGCCCCATCCTGCTCGCGACACCGCACGGGATGTCCACACCCATCCCCGGTTCGACCTACCAAGACGTTTATGATTCACAACTGGCTTTTTTAGAGGCACACGTCTGGGACAAATGGCATGCCAAGGGTTCGACAAGCATCTACCGTGCAAACACCCATATGACCGTACATTGGGCAAGGATAGGCATGGAGATGCATATAATCACTGGAGAATCGAAATACAAGGAAGTGTTCGACAATATATCCTTCGCCGGGCATCCTAGCGGAAGTTACCAAGGAGAGAGCCTTAGGGGACAGATACTGAACAACCCTTCGGTACCCAGCGCATACCTATGGGACCAAGACTGGGGCGGCACCGGGCCGGGCTGGCAGGACACCTACCATCTTTCGGACACCATATCATTTTTAATCCTTGCCTACGAGAATGGATATTATTGGGATATGGACGATATGCTAGCTTTGGTATCTCTTTACGACGATGTAATATTCTTACCAGGAGATGGGGCGAACATCCGGCTCTATATGGACGGCTCAGGGGGCTACGATGTTGCCAAAAGGTTACGGGACGGGGGGAAAATTGGTAGGTTCGACCCAACACTGTCTGCCAGGATAAGCTCGCAGTACATCAGCAATGCTGACGTACAGAGTTTCTATGGGACACAGCACCTGTCAATTGCCACACTGAACAAGTTTTTG
>JBCBSN010000381.1:0-3124 GCA_039819225.1 Bacteroidota bacterium
TCGTTTCCTGGCCGAGTTTAAATTTGACTTAAAGATGAAACTTACTGTGTTGCTCTTGACCGTCGGTTTTTTTAGTCTACAAGCAAACACGACCTATTCACAGAAGACAAAGATATCGCTAGACCTGACCGATGTCTCTATACAGCAAGTTTTGGATAAAATTGAATCGGACACCGAATTTCGTTTTTTCGTAAACGTGGACGAAGTAAATGTGGACGAACAGCTTACCATCAAAGTCCAGGACAAAACGATAGACCGCGTATTAAAACGGATATTCAAAAATCAGAATATCGGATTCAAGGTACTGGACAAGCAGATTGTTTTGAGCTCGGTAAAAACCAAACCTCCCGTGCCTGAAACCATAGTTCAAGAATGGTCGGTTACGGGTACTGTTTTGGATAATGAGGGTGCTCCCCTACCCGGAGCAAGTATTGTGGAAAAGGGGACCACCAACGGTACGCAGACCGATTTTGACGGGAACTTTTCCATAGACGTGACCGATGAAAACGCCATTCTGACCATTTCCTATCTGGGGTTCCTTACCAAAGATGTGCCTGTTGAGGGCCAGACCGACCTAACAATTACCATGAAAGAAGATGCAGCTGGCTTGGACGAGGTAATTGTGGTCGGTTATGGCACACAGAGCAGGGCAAAAGTCACTACGGCCGTATCACAAGTGAAAGGAAAGGAACTCGTAAAGAGTGCCAACATTAACTTGGGGACTTCCTTATCGGGGCAGCTTCCCGGTCTGATCATTACCAACCCCATTGGAGAGCCTGGTAATGACGATCCCACTATTTTTATCAGAGGGCTCTCTACCGTTACCGGTGAAAACGAGCCTTTGATCGTTATCGATGGGGTCGCCAATGCAGATGGGATAAACCGACTGGACCCCAATGATATAGAGACCTTTACCGTGCTTAAGGACGCCTCTGCGGCCATCTACGGCGCCCAATCGGCAGCGGGGGTTATTTTAATTACGACGAAAAGAGGTAGGACCGGCAAGACCGAGTTCAATTTTTCTACCAGCTATGGTCTGGTATCCCCCTTTGGGGAGGCCGAATTTTCGGATGCGGCCCTTCAATTAAGAGGCCTTGGTTTTTCCGATGAAGTCATTCAACCTTGGTTGGATGGTACCAATCAAAGTACGGATTGGATGGATGAGGTGTTAAAAAGTTCAAGTGGTCAGCAAAGGCATAGCCTAACGGCCCGAGGGGGATCAGAGAAGGTAAATTACTTTATGTCTTTAGGGCTTTCCACACAGGAAGGTCGAATCACCGGGGATGAGCAGTCCGGAAACGATCAATACAATATACGATCAAATATTGATGCCCAACTCACCGATCGCCTTAAGCTAAGACTGGATTTTTCTGGAAGAAGGCAAGATCGTACCTTGTTGGCCAGGACGTTTGAGGAAAACATTAGAAATTCAGGATTTACAACACCATTACAGCCGGCTTATGTTCAAGGATTGCCTTCTATTGGCAGGCTCGGACAAAGCGCTTTGTCGGTTGCAAAATCCGACGGTAATCGAAAAACGACCTTGGATGTGTTCAATTCTACCTTAGGACTGGAGTATGACATTCCCTTTCTGGAAGGACTTTCATTTGAAACCTGGGGCAATATTGTTACGACCCAGCAATTCGGGAAGGACTTTTTGGTACCGTACATTTACTATGAAGAAGATGCGGAAGGAAATCTGATTGAAATAACTACCGACAGACCGTTTGCCAACCCAAGACTTACGGAAAGGTTTGATCGTTCCACTAGCCTAACGTACAATGCCCGATTAAAATATCGCAAATCCTTTGGCGATCATAGCATCGATGCATTTATTGCCTATGAACAAAATACCTTAAATTCCAACTTTACCCAAGCGGCACGATTGGACTTTGAGTCGACCGCTGTTCCTGAACTGTTTGCCGGTACCACCAATCCCGATTTGATCACCAATGACGGTAGTTCCGACCAAGGGGCCCGGCAAAATTATTTTGGACAGGTGTCCTATGATTATAAGGGAAAATATTTGGTACAGGCCCATTTAAGAAGGGACGCTTCCGAACGTTTTTCCCAGGCCGAAAGGGTAGGGTATTTCCCCGGGCTATCCGCCGGATGGGTAGTGTCCAAGGAAAAATTCTTTGCCATGCCCGCCATAGATTGGCTAAAGCTTAGGGGATCCTGGGGAATCTTGGGCAACGATGCCATTGGCCGGTTCAATTTCCTCTCCTTATATGATTTCTCTGAGGGTTATGTATTTGATGGCAGCCAAGTGGTTGCCGGGGTTAGCGAAGGAACCTTGGGAGCGCCCAATACCACTTGGGAGAAAAAGGAAACCATAAATCTAGGGCTGGAGCTGGGTCTGTTCAATAGCAAGGTATCCTTGGAGTTCGACTACTTCAACAATACCACCTCGGATATCCTCATTACCAGGGATGCCACGGTAACCGATGTATCCGGTATAGGGGATCGACTTCCCGATGAAAATTTAGGGGAATTTGTAAATAAGGGATTTGAAATATTGGCGACGTACCGGGAAAATATTGGCGACTTCAATTTCAACATTTCAGGAAATTTCACCAGTGTACGAAACGAGACTATTTTTATAGATGAACCCATGCTACCGGAAGCCCGTGCACATCAATCCCGTGAAGGGAGGCCCTGGGGAACACCGCTGATGTATGTTGTAGAAGGCCGGTTTCTTTCACAGGCGGATATCGATGACCCCACCAAGCTGGGTCTGGGTACGGTGGCCCTGGGGGATTGGATCTATAAGGATATCAATGAGGATGGTATAATCAACAATGATGACAGGGTAATTTCAGACTATAGTAACATCCCACAGGTTACCGCCGGTCTTAACCTCAATGCCAATTACAAAGGGATAGATTTGACCATAAACGCCTTTGCCAATGCAAGGGTGCGGAAATTTATTGATCGTTATATTTCAGGGGAGATCAACAACACCCCGGCCTACTATTTTAGAAACCTCTATTACAGTGAAGAGGAACCCGGCACAATACCCGCACTTAATAGGGGTAGGATTCAGCCGAATACCTTTTGGGAACAAGACGCTTCCTTTGTGCGTATACGGTCCATTGAACTGGGGTATTCCCTACCGGAAAAA
>JBCBSN010000382.1:0-3119 GCA_039819225.1 Bacteroidota bacterium
AATAATTTGTATATCTTTGAGTTATTGAAGTAAAGCCGCCACACTTTGGATTTATTCTTTTTTGGAACATATGATTGCAAGGCCGATGCCAAGGGCAGGATAAAACTTCCGGTTTTACTTCTGAACCAGTTGGAACCCATTCGTGAACAGGGATTTGTAATCAAGCGGGCCATGCACAATGATTGTCTGGAGGTTTTTCCCATGGAAGAATGGAAAACCATAAGCAAGGAATTGAATACCAAGAGCAGGTATGAGCCGGATAATTTGGACTTCATACGAAAGTACACTGCTGGATTGCGTCCTGTGGAGCTGGATGGTTCCGGGAGGTTGTTGATTTCCAAGAACTTGATTACCACAGTAGGCATAACCAAGGATGTAACCTTGGCCTGCATAAACAAGAACTTGGAAATATGGGACAAGACCTTGTATGAAGAAACCATAAAGGCACCAGTGGATGAGAATACCGCTTTGGCCAGGAAAGTAATGGGCGGTGAAAAGCCCAAGGAAGATGTATCATAATCCGGTACTGGTGCAGGAGTCCGTGGAAGGGCTCCAAATAAAAGAGAGCGGCATTTATGTGGATGTCACCTTTGGAGGAGGAGGGCATTCTAGGGAAATTTTGAAGCGATTGGGAGGTAGTGGTCAATTGTGGGCCTTTGATCAGGATGAGGATGCCCTCCAAAACAGGATTCCTGATGAAAGGGTTACCCTAATTCAAGGTAATTTCAGGTACGTTGCGCAGTTCTTAAAGTTCTATGGCATTCTGAAAGTAGACGGAATCTTGGCCGATTTGGGGGTCTCTTCCCATCAGTTTGATGAGGCCCAACGTGGTTTTTCCACCCGTTTTGATGCCGATTTGGATATGCGTATGGACCAACAGGGCGAGCTTACGGCCTATGATGTGGTCAATACATACGACTACGGGAGGCTGCAGAACCTTTTTTTTCAATACGGTGATCTGCGGAATGCAAAAGCCTTGGCGAATACCTTGGTCCAGCAGCGACAAAAAGGACCAATATATACCACCGCGCAGCTCAAGGAGGTATTGCACAAGTTCTTACCAAAGCACAGGGAGCACAAGGTGTTGGCACAGATCTATCAAGCCATTCGGATAGAGGTGAACCAGGAAATTTTGGCCTTGCAGGAGTTCCTTTTGCAGGTGCCGGATCTTTTAAACCTGGCCGGGCGGTTGAGTGTCATAAGTTATCATTCCTTGGAAGATCGTTTAGTAAAACGCTTTATACGGGAAGGGAGGTTCCAGGGCGAAGCGGAAAAGGACTTTTATGGAAACAAAAGTGTGCCTTTGAAAAAAATGGGGAATCTTATGGTACCGTCTGCTGAAGAAGTTAAGAAAAACAACAGGGCAAGAAGTGCCAAGTTGAGAATAGCGGAAAAGATATAACCAAATCTTTCAAACAAAATGAAAAAAGGTGTTTTAGACATATTAAAGGGTAAATTTTTGGTGAGTGATGATGCTCCAAAGAATTGGCTATTCATCATTTTCACCTCCTTTTTGGCCACGGTCATGATCGGAAGTTCCCACAGTGCGGACAAAAAAGTACATGAAATTACCGCCTTGAGCGAAAAGGTAAAAGAGCTTAGAAGTGAATTCGTGGATATGCGATCTCATGTGCAACGCCTTAAATTGGAATCTACCATAACCCATATTGTTGAGGAAAAAGGGCTGTATCCCTCGGAGAATCCGCCTCAAAAAATAAAAGTAACCTCAACTGAAAAGTAATAGTGGCCGTCACCGAAACATATATACATAAGCGACTGTATTTCGTCAGTGGTTTTCTGATCGTTTTCGCCGCGGCTGTGCTTTTTAAGCTGGTGAACATTCAGATGATCCACGGGGATAAGTTCCGTGATATGGGCCAGAAACGTACGGAACAGTTGTTTACCATAGAGCCCAATAGAGGCAATCTCTATTCGGACGATGGCAGTTTGTTGGCCACTTCGGTGACCAAATACACCATACGCTTTGATGCGGTAACCGTTGAACCGGATGACTTTGAGAAACACGTGGGTGCTTTGTCCAAGGCCCTTGGCGGACTATTGGACAAATCCCCTGGGCACTATGAGCAAATTCTAAGAAAGGCGAAGGCCATTAAGCATAGGTACATGCTCATTGCCCGTAATTTGGATTACTCCCAGTTTATGGCCATAAAGTCTTTTCCACTATTTGATAAGGGCCCTAATATAGGCGGTATTATCGTGGAACAAAAAACGGTAAGGGAACATCCTTTGGGCAAGATTGCCGAACGTAGCGTAGGATACGAGCGGAGGGACGAAAACGGGTATTATACCCGGGTTGGCCTGGAGGGCGCTTTTGGGGAATATCTCCGAGGGAAGGAAGGAAAACGGATGAAACAAAAAATAGGGGATGACCTTTGGAAGCCGATAGGCCTAAACAACATCGTGGAACCCAAGGATGGCTATGACGTGGTCTCCACCATAGATATCAATATCCAGGATATTGCCCATCACGGACTGCTTACGCAACTGGAAAAATACAAGGCAGATCACGGCTGTGTCATCGTTATGGAAACGGCAACAGGCGAAGTCAAGGCCATTTCCAATCTGGGAAGGACCAAAGAAGGCAAGTACTACGAACGCCTAAATTATGCCATTGGGGAATCACATGAACCGGGATCTACATTTAAATTAATGAACCTTGTGGCGGTCTTGGAGGACAAGATGGTGGATACCAGTACGGTAATAGATACGGAGAAGGGTTCATGGCGTATCTACAAGCACAGGATCCGCGATTCCAAACATGGAGGTTATGGTAAAATATCCTTGGCGAAGGCATTCGAGGTTTCCTCCAATACCGCATTCGCCAAAATGGTTCACCAAAATTATAAGGAGGATCCCGGAAAATATGTAGATCGCCTCCGAGGCATGAAGCTTCATCGGCAATTGGGCCTTCCCATAAAGGGAGAGGGCAAACCAGTGTTAAGAAATCCCGGGGATAAAGGCTGGTCCGGCCTATCCCTTGCGCAAATGGCCTATGGCTATGAGGTCTCCATGACCCCCCTGCAGGTCCTCACTTTTTACAATGCCGTGGCCAACAATGGCGAAATGGTAAAACCCAGACTTATCAAAGAGGTCAGGGA
>JBCBSN010000383.1:0-3078 GCA_039819225.1 Bacteroidota bacterium
GTTCCTGAAATTTAGGGCTATTACCGCTTGTTCCATCATCATTCCTGCCCAAGGCCAAAGACCCCCAAAATCCAAAATTATTTCATCACCAGCTTTATCTCTAGAGCTAGAACAACCCCTAAGGATAAAACCGTTAGTTCACCAAAAGATTTCCTTATATCATTTCCGCTCTCAAAAAGCTACTATACCTTCCGTTTCTTTTTAAATTCTTTATTCAATAAAAAAACCAACACCCCCAGAAAGACAATGTTCTTCATAATATACTGCCCTAAAAGCGTAAGTCCAAGAGGTGCCGAGGTAAAAGTAAGCTCTGGAAAAAACAGAAATGGTGTAAAGGTAAGCAGCATATGTACCAAGGCCCATAGTATGGCAAAACGGTTAAGTACTCCGGAAATAAGTAAAAGTCCCAAGCCCGTTTCCCAAATAGCCAATAACGCCAAGGAAAGTTTAGGCGGTATAATTCCCAAAGTGAGTTCATATATGGTATCCGTGGCAATGGTCTCCGCGGGACTAATACCAGGAAAAAACTTTAATACGCCAAACCACAGATACACTATGCCAATACAGACCAATAGCATATTTTTTTGGGACACCCGTTCCTGTATTGCCGATATTAGTTCCTTCAAGTATATTAGGTTTGCAGGCTAATCTAGGGTACCTATAAAATCCAAAAGATGACAAATATCATTTAGGGTTATTTTTTTATTTCCTAAGACAAGGATAAAACAACCCTCCCGAAAGGTCTTTTTTAGGACCCAGAATCGGGAGGGTATCGGGGGAAAAAATACCAAACAGCGTCCTGCACCAACTGCAAAGTCTTGATTGCGTAGCGGCACGATGGATATTTCGTAAAAACTTCTAAAAGGGGGAACTCGTAAGTATCATGTGCTATGAAGTACTAATTTGTCTCAGGAGAAAGAAATTTATACACAATTCCGGCCAATATGGCCCCAACGATAGGGGCTATCCAAAAAAGCCATAATTGGCTCAACGCCCAATCTCCTACAAATAGGGCTTGACTAGTGCTCCTGGCAGGGTTTACGGAGGTATTGGTAACGGGAATGCTGATTAAATGAATAAGGGTAAGCCCAAGGCCAATGGCCAAACCGGCAAACCCTTTAGGTGCCTTGGAATGTGTTGCCCCAAGGATAATGATAAGGAACATAAAGGTCATAGCTATCTCGATCAACAGAGCCGAGGTCATCCCATAACCATGGGGGGAATGCGCACCATAACCGTTGGCGGCAAATCCACCGATTTCCATTCCGGGATTCCCGGTAACTATCCCATAAAGAATGGCGGCCCCGGCAATTCCACCAAGCACTTGGGCAACAATGTAGGGCAAAAGTTCCTTGCCCTGGAAGCGTCCACCAACATAAAGTCCAATGGAGACCGCAGGATTTAAATGGCAGCCGGAAACGTGTCCTATGGCATAGGCCATAGTAAGTACGGTAAGTCCAAAGGCAAGGGCCACTCCGGCATACCCGATACCAAGTTCAGGGATTCCCACAGCAAGTACGGCACTTCCACATCCTCCGAGTACCAACCATAAGGTACCTATGAATTCAGCTATCAATTTTTTCATGATCAGGTAGTTTTTAGGTTTGTTTATAGTTATGCTGTCCTAAGCATTTTTATTTTGATTTATTCACCCAAAGTAGGTTTTTAATTTACTAAAAGTAGGTATTTAACCTCTCTTCTTATTTGGGTTTTCCATGGTTTCTAATGGCCTAATATACAAGATTTGTGGCTAATTTTTAGTTTTTACCGTGCTCAAGTTCGGCGGTCAATACTTTAAATATAAACAAAACACCTCTTAATCCTACTAAAAATCAGGGTTACCAAGAATCCCTTTTTTTTGTTTTACATGATAAATATCATGTGCGCTGGAATGATAATGGCCTAACTTTAAGAAAATAAAACATCACAATCATGGAAAATTTTGGTAGGTTTCCCAAAGACAATACTATTGCTCATACAAATTGGCAGGAACTTTATGTGCTTACCGATCATTGGAAAACGGACTTGCTCTTCTATAAAGACGATCTAAAGTTTTTAAACATCCTACTGAAAAAATACTTTATTTGGATTACCAGAGATGATAATTTGGAAGCCGTTGAGGCCTTAGGAATAAGTGTGCACAGGGACAGGCAAAAATGCAACAAGCTTTTAAAACGCATTCAAGAGCATCTTTCCCGCTTGGTGAATATCATGGAGGAGCCTTTTAAGAATAATTCGGTAGAGCTTAGGATAAAACACAAAAGCCTCCAAGATGCCACGGCCTTCTTTGTAAAACATGTTAGGGAAAACAGAAAAAAAGTTTTTGAAGTTACCGAAAAAGTAATGGACACCGAGCATTTGCAGCACACACTACAACGTTAATCCGTAGTCCGTATATCATGTAGCGATACTCCAGACGGCATTGCCCTTCTTTTTATATTGAACTATTCTTGAGTTTACCGCGAATTTGACTTGAATAAAACAAATCGTAAACAAGTCCGAAAGTTTTTATGATGTTCAAGGGAACACTAAATAAAAAATGCCCCGCTTCCTTAAGGGGTCGCAGGGCAATTCCTTTGTACACTAAAACTGTTTTTAAGAGTATACCATAATTATAAGAAGTAATCCCGAGGCGCGATCGCATAAAGGATAAGGCCAGGATCTGCTTACCTACATTTTAAAAGTCATCACGGGCAGTCCCGCACGGTTGGCCAAATCCTCTCCTATGCTTCCTTGGAAAAAATGGGCCAGACCCTGTCTTCCATGGGTAGGCAATGCAATTAGGTTGGCATCGCGATCTTCCGCGTAATAATATAGGCCTTCTTCCACGGTGTAATCGTTTATATGATCCACCTTAATATCCTCGGGTATTTCGCCATGATGGGCAATACGCAAAAAGGCATCCGTTTCCTGTTTTATCTCCCTTGTGCTCTTAAACTTAACATGCGGCAAGTTTATATATACCAAGTGGACTTTTGTATCCCAGGTTCTAAAAAGTTTTAGTGCCTTCTGATAAACAGGGACACTTTCTACCGTAAAATCACTGGCAAAGACAACTCTTTTTACCTCAAAATCGGG
>JBCBSN010000384.1:0-3077 GCA_039819225.1 Bacteroidota bacterium
TAAAATTTTTGAGCTGAAGAACTCAACATGCGTAAGATTTTAATATCAGTAGATAAAAAATCAATTTTAATAAGCTCAAAAGGAGTTCAATACACCACGAAACAAAACAATACTATGGCAGACGAGTTTGATTTATTAGAGACCGATTCCAGTTCCGAACAGGCAAAAGTAGAGGTAGACTGGGGCAAGACCGTAGACCAAATGAAATCCAAATTGGCGCAGGAAGACGATCCGGAAATGCGCCAAAAAATCCTTAATGCAACCTTGGACGATGTGGTCGGGATGGCAGAAAAGGATCGAAAAACACTCTTGGAAGCCATAAAGGACCTTACGGACTATCAGGATGAGGTTGGCATTATCTTCGAGAAGTTCTCTACGCTTAACGCGGAAGAGCAAAAAGTAATCGATGACGCCCAAAAAGCCTTGGAGGGTGCCCAAAGGGAGCTGGAAGAGGCGGAAAATATAAAGGATAACTGGTGGAACAATCTCTGGGGGAGGAAATCCAAGATAAAAAAGCGTCAAGCGGAACTTGAAGTAGCCAAAAAAACAAGGGAAGGGGCGGACATGAAGGCCAAGGCCATGTTCCAGGAACGGATCGAATCCGCGGATGTGCAGACCTTGCTCAACGAACTGTCGTACAAGAGCCAGGCTGCCGTGGGTCGCTTGAAAACTCGGGAGATGGAGATCAAGGAAGTAGAGGACAAACTTCAGGTGGCCATTGTTGAAGCGAGCAAGAACCACACCAAGGCCTTGGAGAAAAAGAAAGAGACCGAAGACAAATTGGAGGAACAATATGCCTTGCTAAAACAGGCGCGGCAGGCCCTGGAAGAAATAGCGGACAAACAGTCCGCTGCCTATTCCGAGGCCATTGGCAAGGTGACCATCATAGAACAAAAAGTGGAGGAACTGGAAGGGCTCAAAAATGCCTATACCACACTTGCGGCCAGTAAGGACAGTTTTGTGCACAAGCATAACCTCACCATTAAAGTATTGACCTCCCTGCGCAGTAACCTGCAAACACACCGCGCCAAACTAAAGAGCGATACGGACGAACGCTTAAAGTATTACGATGGGTATGTTGTAGCCTTAAAGGCCCGCACCGATCAGGAGTTTGCCGCGATATTGGAACATCTCGGGGTAAAGACCGATGAGCACATTGGACAAACCTTGGCATCTATGCATACCGCCAGTGCCAAGGCGCGCCAGGAAATGATGGACAACATACCGGTACACGAGAAGGTAATGCAGGGCGTTTATGCCAGTTATGCCGAAGCGCTACAGGAAATCCGGGACAAGGATTCCCAGATCCAGCAGAACTTTGCCGATCGGTACGGGATAGACATGAAGGAGATTTTTGAGGAATACTATGCCTCCGAAGGCAATGCCCCTGCACCAGAGGCAGAAACGGATGCCAAACCCCCAAAACCCTCTGTTGAGGATGATTTGTTGGGGTAAACGCATACCTTTTAGGCCTTACGGTATTCATTCTGGCAAACAGTCGAAAGAATCTCGCTAACCACAGTTGAATAAAACTTATTTTGATGAAGTCCTTAAATATTCAGATATCCGATTTGGAATTCCAACAACTTGGAATTAAAAAGAGTAGACTCTCTTTTTCCGAACTTATTGATATTATCGCCACCAGGATTACCCAACAGACCTTGGAAAAAAGCATTGAGCTTTCCGAGAAATACGGAATCTCAAAAATGAGTATGGACGATATAAACGAGGAAATCAAGGCACTTAGGGATGCAAAGACTGATTCTTGACACCAATGTTATAGTTTCTTCCTGATTACAGTTGTATTGGGAATTCTGTGAACCTGTAGAGTAGGTAGGCTTTATTTAGGATAAACCGGACAATCAACGTCTAGAACTAGTGTTTATCATTGAAGCCGATTTTGATTTTTGACATATCTTAAAGTTTCATCGAATGGATTGTCCCCTTGAGGGGACTTTAGGGGTGTTGGTCGAGATGTGTTAAGTTTTCAAAAATCAAATAAATACAAAAGGTGTCAATGGCAGAAGACTTCAGGAGTGTTTTAAAGCGACTTAAATTGTAAAAAATCAGGTAATTAAAAAAGTTGCCATTTGTGGCGCGATCGATAGGCAATCTAAGGGGTCATATGACATCCATTTTTTTTGATGGGGTCTCGACTGCGCTCAACCTGACAAAGAACAATTATTCGGTTTTCTGTTACTTTACCAGTAATAGAAAAAGAAGGTTTTAACTTTGACTAAATTCATAAAATATCACGAATAGAAATGATTAAAAGTTCTCGAATAATAGTATGCCCATAAACCAAATTGTTACCCCGCTGGATAGTGCCGTCCTTGACTCCAAGGAGCAGTATACCGTATACTTCAAAATCGTAAAGCACGCTTTTGACACTTTGGTAAGGCATCTTGCCGAAGAGGGCATTTGCAGCAGCTTGGAGGCTTCCTATGTAAAGCAATATTGCCAATTGCTAACGTATTCCTTGGAGGCATTTCGGATCAAATACCTATACGACGAAGAGGAGAAGATGCGCATAGACCTTACGGAATCCGGATTTCCGAACTATTTGGAATTCCGCTATCTCTACAACGACTTGGAACTTAAAAAAGAGCATGTTAGCAAACTGCCGGCCGTGGAAAGCTTAAAGCAGGAGTTTTTGGAAACCTTGCTTAAGGATAAAAAGCCCATCCCCGAACGTAAGCTACAGCAAGCCGCGTCCCTTGTATATTATTCCTCCGTGGATCAACACCATATTTTTAAACGTTTTGTACAAGGAAAAATTCAGGAAATGGAGGACAAAACCTTTGGGCAATATGTGGTAAGCTGGGCTTCTTACGACCTTACCTTTAACCGTCCCTTTATCTGTTTTATGTACTTTGACCTGTACAAGGAAAAACTGGAAGACTATCGACAAAAGATTTACGAAGTACTGGAAAATGTAGCCGATAGGAACGTTCCTATGGATATGATGGCCTATGCTATTGATAAAAGACTCTCCCGCGTATGGCCTAAAAAAGTCAAAAAAATAGATTTAGGCCCTTTGCACAACGTATTTGCCAAGGACGAACTGGTATTGACCC
>JBCBSN010000385.1:0-3071 GCA_039819225.1 Bacteroidota bacterium
TTGATGGAACAAATACCCCTTTTTACAATCTTTTTGATTTTATTGTAAAAAACAAGAGTATCGAAAAAATGGTTATGGGGTCTAAAAAAGAATGGATGAACAACCCAAAGAATGTAAAGATGTATATGCGATTATTCTTTGACAATGTAGCGGGGCGGAATGGGCGTTTTGAAATCATAGAACCCTACTTACTGCCCAATGGAAAATATACCAAAAGTTTTCACCTCCTCGTTAATCGTATAGACACCCACTACAAGAGAACAGTTCTTTCAAAAAAAGAGGATTCCCCAGAAGCGATACCTGAAGAAGCATCAGAAGAAAATTTTAAGTTTAATAAAGACCTAAAGACATATTTTGAACAAATTAAATTAAGCGAAAAAACTATAGATCTTGATAGCAAAGACGGCATTGGAATCTGGGAAAAATGTCATATGATATTCAAAAACGGTCTTTTTACTTCGGACATTATCATGGATTTGTCAGGTAATATCGAAATGAATGACGAAAAGCAACTAAGTCATGAGAGTATCAGAAATATCATTGGTAAAGGAAAGGGGCTAGACAAAGAACCATTAAACCAACAAAGTGACATTCATCCCCTTTCCGAAACCCAAAAAGAAAAGCTCCAAGTAGAACAATCTTAAGGACTAGTTGCTTCCTTTTCGGGTACGGGCTATATTAATTATGAGCATCGCCAATAGTGTTGTGCCCAAAATGGCATGTACATAATAGCAAGCCTGCCAGTACCAGGGGGTAAATGGCTCCAAATAGTAATCTCCACTGGAGCCTATGTTCAAGATGGGTAGTAAACGCTGAAAAGAAAGTTCAAAAGTATCTATAGTGGGGCGGTAAGGGTTGGTACTTACACGCAAATAACCTAGGTTATAATACAAGTATTCAAAAAAAACACCACCTAAAAACCAGACGCCGATGAGAGACAAAAAACACAGATAAACTCGCATGCCCAAAAAGTAAAACCCCTGGACAATACCCCAAGCCAATTTTTCCCACCAATACCTTAGCGGACGAAAAAGCACGAGTACATCTCGGGCCCTGGCGGCCTCTCCATTGTGTATCAACGCTTTTGCAAATTGTTCATAGGGCTGTCTAAAATTGTTGGCCCCTCTATCCAAATGGATCCAACGCGCACTTCTAAATGCGAAAACATTAGTCCAACGTGCTTTTATAGAAGCGAAATTATTAATCCGAGGCGCTTTTCTAGATGTCACCTGGTTATCTGTAACAGGCTTATCGTAATCCACATAACTATACCGCGCCCCAATTAATAGCAAAGGCGACTTTTTACGTCTTCCCTTGGGAATGCGCAAAAACAGATTTTTAAGTTCCGTGTTGCTCAAATCAATTTGCCCATCAAACGCAAAGCCCCTATTAATAAACAAGGAGTTGTCTATTTTTGCAAATCTTAAATTCAATGCTTTCGAGTCCTTTGCAGATCGGATCTCTGTTCCTCTGCAATCCAAAGACCCCTTGATATGGCTATGTTCTAAATCCACCTCTCCAAAAAGAATCGATTTCGGAAGTTTTTCGTCCTTATCTTCAATGGGGAGATTTTTACTCTTTTTGATTTTCATTTGGACTTTTACTTTGTATAATTTCCATGATAAGGCCGTATTTTTCTATCATATGCCCATCTAGACAATCGATAAAATCTCTAGGAATGGTCTTGGCGTAATTAACAAGGTTTAGTTCCATGTATTCTTTAATACGCTTATGGCACTCTAAAACATCCCAATATTCTTTATCAAATTTACTTTTTTCCTTAAACTCCTCTACTTTTTTCTTGATTGCATTAAAAAGTGATTCATACTTATACTTGGTTTCTTTGGCAGTATTGTAGGGATTAAAATTCGCCTTGTTTCCAACGGTTAGATTGGGGGCCCAAATGGCGACCCACCGATTGTCCATTTCCCCGCCAAAAAGTATGGTATCCTTTATGGAGAATTTGTTTTGTATAAAACAGTTCCTTAAATCTACTACTCCAGAAAGCACGATGGAACCTTCGTCAAAAATAAGATTCTGTATGGTGGAATGTGATGTACTAACAGCGATTCCCCATCTTTCCTCCTCCGCGGATTGACCAAAAAACGAGTTGGCACAATGTAAGTCGGTATTGATTTCGGCTTTATGAAAAAATGCCCCTTTTTCTACAAAAGTTCCACCTCTAATAAAAATGCTGTCGCATTTGACCCCTCCTCCATTTACGGAACCCAATCGGGAACCATAAA
This sequence comes from Bacteroidota bacterium, assembly GCA_039819225.1. Classification (GTDB taxonomy): domain Bacteria; phylum Bacteroidota; class Bacteroidia; order Flavobacteriales; family Flavobacteriaceae; genus Ulvibacterium. The sequence continues at coordinate 2,247 of JBCBSN010000385.1, forward strand.
TGGTAATATTCCCGACAGCAGCCAGAGAAAAATCGAAGCTTTGCGCCACCGACACATGGTTCAAAAAAATTCTATCTGCCCTTAAACCTGTTAATTCCACCTCTCCTTTGACAGTTATGGAATCTCTAAAATCATTAGGATTATTATACCCCTCGATTTTGAATCCTCCCCCTACAGTGGCATAGGAGAAGTTTATGTGTCCGGAAAAAGCGGTATTTTCTCCTTTTTTTGGATTACGTATCTTATTTTTCGGAACAGTAATTTTCAGACCACCTTTTACGCGGGCGCTTTCTGCCCAAATACTATGGTCTTTAATGGCCTTTCCAAACCAACACCGATCAAACACCAGGTCTTTTGTAACGGCATTGCTAATATTAATCCCGGAATACAACGTACAGTGTATGAATTCCAAATTGACCTGCACCTCACGGTTACTTAAATCAAGGGAAAATCGATTACTTGTTTTCAAGAACTCATTTCTGTTATACACGCCCAAATCTTGTGTTCCTACAAAATCCGCACCAACCACCTGCAAAGAACCTGTTTTAAATAAAATAGAGGATACCACCGGGTTCAGTACCCATTCTATAATTTCGGAACGTATCACAAAGGGACTTATATCGATAGTGTCATCGGTTTGTGGAAGTATGTTTTCGTATTCCACATAGGGAGGAATGGTGCAATCCGCCTTGCCCAATTGGCTGCCTTCCAAAATCAACACCTGTTCGGCAAACGTTAATTGTAAATCGTGTACTTTAGTTGAAATAAAATTGGACAACTGCGCTTCGGCATCGACTACTTGCGAGACATTCTCATTTTCAATTG
>JBCBSN010000386.1:0-3061 GCA_039819225.1 Bacteroidota bacterium
AAAAATATCTGAAAAATGGCGATACATTACGAATGGAAAGAAAGCCTTTGGAAAGTATTGAGAACGGAATTTTGAAAGTGATAGAAAACCTTACAAGGGCGAATAAAAACGACTCGATTTTAATTGAGTTAAGGAGATTAAATGAAGGTCTTGAACGACTTGAACTAAAGACTAAAAAATAACTACAGCTTACAATGGATGCTAACGTTCCACAGGCCACGGAGTTTTCCTAAAAAGCGGTTTTAGCGGTCTTTTTGGAGGCTTCAGAAAGAATTGCAGGAATTTGAAAAGCAATAATAGAAAATGAAAAAAATATTAGGATCAGTTTTTTTGTGTGTAATGCTTTCATGTAAAAATGAAAAACAAGTAAATTCAATAGAAGATAAATCATGGATTTACCTTGAAATAGGAGAAAGAGAAGATTTGAATGACGATGCTTTATATGGAGAAATATCTCAAAAGCACTTAAATTGGATAAAGGACGATACAAAATCTGAAAAATTAATTATGATTTCAAAGGCTAGATATATAGATAAAAAAGATAGTATGGTAAAAGATATTTCTTTAAATAGCAATGAAAAAGGAACATTTTTTTATAAAATTAAAGACATCAATTATATTGAAATCTTAAAAGGAGACCCAATTAATACTAAAGTCGATTTAATAGAATAAAAACTACTGTCAAGTAACTGTTGCACAACCCCTTTTTCGACTAAAAAATGAATCGTTTTAAGGCCTTCTCCAGAGTCTTTTTGTTTTTGCGTGTTTGGGTAGAGGTCAAATTTTGGATGACCGCAAAGGCTCCAATATATAGCGATGGTCTAAGGCTTGTGTGGATTTTACCCCTTACGGTGTCAAACAGGGATTCCTTCCGCGTTACTTTGCAAGATGAAGGGCAGGCGCCGACCAAAAGTTGTTCCTGCTACTACAGCATTTCTAGAAACCCCTCTTCCGAAATAATGGGTACACCCAAACTTTCCGCCTTGGTCTTTTTACTGGGCCCCATCTTGTCCCCGGCCACGAGAAAGGAGGTTTTGGAGGAGATGGAAGAGGATACCTTGCCCCCATTGTCCTCAATCAGTTTTTTGAGTTCGGTGCGACTCACCTTTTCAAAGACCCCGGAGACCACAAAAGATTTCCCTTTCAAGGTATCGGACTGATTCTGCAATTGTTCTTCGGAGAGGGAAAATTGTAACCCATAGGATTTTAGGCGGTTTACGTTTTCCAGATTTTTCGGATTGCCAAAAAAGGCGACCACACTTTCCGCAATGCGCTCCCCGATTTCATCCACAGCTACCAGATCTAGGGTATTGGCCACCATCAACGCATCGATATGGGTGTAGGCCTTGGCCAGTTTTTTGGCCACCGTCTCCCCCACATACCGAATGCCCAAGCCAAATAATACCCGCTCAAAGGGAATGGCCTTGGAGGCCTCTACCCCGGCCAGGAGATTGTCCGCGGATTTTTCCGCCATACGCTCCAAGGGCAATAGCTGTTCTTTGGTCAAGGTATAGAGGTCGGCATAGTTGTTAATCAAACCTTCCTTAAAGAGGAGCTCCACCGTTTCGCTACCCAAACCTTCGATATCCATGGCCTTGCGGGAAATAAAGTGTTGGATGCGACCGGTAATCTGGGGTGGACAACCCGTTTCATTGGGGCAGAAATGTTGTGCCTCGCCCTCCCGGCGAACCAGCGGCGTACCACATTCCGGGCAGTGGGTAATGTATACGGTGGGTTGGGAATCTGCTGGACGCTTTGAAAGATCCACCCCAACGATTTTGGGAATGATCTCGCCGCCTTTCTCCACAAAAACGGTGTCCCCTACCCGGATGTCCAATTTGGCAATTTGATCGGCATTGTGCAACGAAGCGCGCTTTACGGTGGTTCCCGCCAAAAGCACAGGCTCCAAATTGGCCACGGGAGTAATGGCCCCGGTACGCCCTACCTGATAGGTGATTTCACGAAGTACCGTAGAAACCTGTTCCGCCTTGAATTTATAGGCCAATGCCCAACGCGGGGCCTTGGCGGTATAGCCCAATTCCTCCTGTTGTCGTAAACTGTTTACCTTGATGACCACCCCATCCGTCTCATAGGGCAGCTTGTGTCGATGCGTATCCCAGTACTCCACAAAGGCAAGGATATCGCCGGTGGATTTGCAAAGTTTGGCCACAGAGGGTACTTTAAAGCCCCAATCCCGGGCTTTTTCCAACATCTGCCATTGGGTGGTAATGCCCGTATCCGGACCTACGATACCGTATAAAAGGCAATCCAAGGGACGCTTGGCCACCAGGGCACTGTCCTGGAGCTTTAAACTGCCCGATGCCGTGTTGCGCGGGTTCATATAGGGCTCCTCCCCATTTTCAACACGTTCCCGGTTCATTTGGGCAAACCCCTCGAAGGGGAGCACAATTTCTCCCCGGATATCAAACTTTGGTGGATAATCCCCTTGTAATTGTAGGGGTACGGACCGAATCGTTTTGATATTGGTCGTTGCATTGTCCCCTTGAATGCCATCGCCTCGAGTCACGGCCCTGAGCAGTTTCCCCTCTTCGTAGGTAAGGCTAATACTGGCTCCATCATATTTCAGTTCACAAGTGAATTCAATAGGGACATCCCCTAAGATGCGTTGTATCCGTTTTTCCCAATCCAACAGATCTTCCTTGGAATAGGAGTTGTCCAATGAATACATGCGGTGTTCATGGACCACCGTTTCAAAATTTTTGGTCACCTCCCCTCCTACCCGAAGTGTAGGCGAAGTGGGATCGTAGAGCTCCGGGTGTTTTTCCTCCAGTGCCTGTAGCTCCTTTAACTTCATATCAAATTCATAGTCGGATATGGTAGGACTGTCCAATACGTAGTAATTATAGTTGTGTTGGCGCAGCTCCACCCGGAGGGATGCTATTTGCTTTTGTATTTCCATATTAAAACAATTAGGACCAGTAGATCCTCTGACTGTGTATTGATTTGGGCAAAACCGATATTAAAGTTGTTCTTTGTTGATCCATTTGGGTACTGCTATTGGCACATAAGCTTCCGATGTAGACAATCTACTATTACAAAT
>JBCBSN010000387.1:0-3035 GCA_039819225.1 Bacteroidota bacterium
AGGAATATCCGTGGAAAAATACTTTAGAATAGACTCTCTTTCCTCCAACAACTTTTGAACTCTAACCTGTAAATGTTTTGGATGAAAAGGTTTTGGGATATAGGAATTGGCACCACTTTCCAAACCTTCAATCCGATGGATAATTGAACTTTTTGCGGTCAACATAATAAAAGGGATATGGTGGGTGTTCACATTGGTCTTTACTTTTTCGCAAAGCTCCACACCATCCATAACGGGCATCATCACATCGCTTATAATCAAATCCGGGGATTCTTTTTTGATGGCCCTTAGGGCTTCCTCTCCATTGGAAGCGTTTAGTATGCTGTAGTCTTCCCTTAAAAGCTCTTGAATAAACATTTGTACCTCCTTTTCGTCTTCCACCACGAGCACTACCTTCTTTTTGTTCAAAAACGCCTCAAGAGGTGTATTTTTAACCGATTTACCCTCCTGGTCCGATGTACCTTCAACAATGTTCCTTAAATGGTCCGAAACAAAAATGTGACTTGAATCGTCATCAAATTGGTGGTTTTGAAAAGCGGATTCCCCATAGGGTAACAGGACGGTAAAAGTGGTAAGGTCTCCCACCTTGCTATCTACCTTTATTTGCCCGTTGAGCACGTCCACTATTTTTTTGACATAGGCCAACCCAATGCCCGTACGAAATGCCCCTGTGTTGGATGTTACTCCTTTTTCACGGATAAAACGTTCAAATATAGCATTAAGCTTCTCCTTAGGTATACCCTTACCGGAATTGGTCACCGTAATATTCAGGGTCTCGGCGGTGTACTTTTTGTCTTTGGAGATACTTAATTTTATGCTTCCCTGTATTGGGGTGTACTTAAAAGCATTGGACAATAGGTTGAATATTATTTTTTCGATCTTATCCTTATCGTACCAACCGTACAATTGGGGCTGCGTCTCCAATTGGTAATCAATTTCGTTTTGGAGCGCCAGTTCATCGAACAGTTCGGCAATCTGTTCTACTAAGTTGACTAGGTCAAACTGTTTTACGGATACTTCCAAATAATCGTATTCCGCTTTTCTGAATTCAAGCAATTGCTGGGTCAATAATAGCAATCGTGAGGAGTTCCTCCGAATCATATCTATGTACTTTCGGTGCTTTACATCAATATTTTCCGCATCGGAAAGCCTTTGACTGGGACCTGTAATCAAGGTCAAAGGTGTTTGGAATTCATGGGCAATATTGGTAAAAAAAGTAAGCCTGTTCCTATGGATTTCTTCTTCTTTTTTTCTAAAAAGAATGTTTTGCCTAAGTGAATTTTGTTTTTTGTAATAATTGAAAACAAAGAGCAGAAAAAGAGAAAAAAATACAAAATAGGACGCCACGGCCCAGTCACTTTTCCAAAAATAAGGCCGAATGGTGATATCCATTGCCCGTACGGAATTTCCCCATACGCCATCGTTATTGGACCACTTTACCCACAATGAATAACTGCCGTGAGGTACATTTGTAAACGAGATGGTCCTTTGATTGCCTATCATGTTCCAATCTTGATCAAAACCCTTTAATTGGTAGGCGTATTGGCATTTTTCGTTGTTGATATAGGTCAATGCCGATAGCGTTACATCGAAAAAATTCTGATCATTGTTCAACGTAATCGCGGGAGGAGCATTTGAATTTGGAGTGATTACAAGATTCCTAAAGTAGGGGGCACTCTGGTTCCTACCGCTTATCTCGTCTATAAAAAGATCTGGCATATGTTTTGATCTGTGAATTTTGGAAGGCAAAAAATAGTTGAATCCTTTAATCCCTCCCATATATATGTACCCATTATCCGTATCTTGATAATAGGCCCCATCGGAAAACTCATTGTTCTGGAGTCCATCCTTTTGGGTAAAATTGATAAAAATGTGATCTAAGGTATTCAGGCGGGACACGCCCATATTTGTGCTTATCCAAAGGTCATCATTTTGTCCCGAGGCAATTCCGTGGATCGTATTGTCCGGCAATCCGTCCGTATCCGAAAATCTTTTAAACTGAAACGTATCGTTCTCTACGGATTCCAAAAGGTTCAAGCCAAAACTTGTACCTACCCATAGCCTTTTCTTTTTGTCCAAATGAAGGGACAATACATCGTTATTGGACAAACTAGTGGCATCCTTCTTGTTATTCTTGATAACGGTAAAAAGTTCGGTCTTCCTATTAAATAAGTTTAGCCCCCCTAGGCGGGTACCGATCCAAAGTTCTTTATCATTTCTAGGTTCTATCGAAAAAATAATATTGCTGCTAAGCCCCCCGCTTAAACCATCTTGTGCCTTGTAGACCTTAAAGGACCCAATCTTAAAATTGTCCCCGACACGTTCTATCTTTAATCGCACTAATCCATAGCCATTGGTTCCCAACCAGAAAAATCCATCCTCATCTTGATATATGGCATATACCGACGAAAAATCCCCGTACAAATGACTATCCAGGATTTGGGACCAACTCACGATTTGGGATTTCCTAAGATCAAAAATGGCAAGCCCGTGATCATCCGAACCAATAACAAGGATATCTTCCCGTCCCATGCACAGCGAATAGACGGAATTGTTCAACCTACTATTGCCTTCATTATAGTTTTTGTATTCCACCGGACCTTCCGGAAGGGGATCAAATCCCGATGTGAACTTAAACAATCCCTTTCCCTTGGTACCTACAAAAAAGGAGGATTTCCCTACTTTCTGAAAAGCACGGACTATGCCCTTCTCAAATTCCGGCACAAGAGCTGTGGATACCAGATTAAATGAAGTATTGTCCGGCATTAATTTTAAAACCCCGTTTCCATCGGTACCTGCCCAAATTATATCCTTGGGGCCTTTATGAATTGACGTAATTCCCGAATCATTGAAAAAATCCGACCACGTGGGTTTTTCCGTTATTCCTTTAGCGTTTACTACAAATGGGCCCGATTCATCGGTCATTACCAATCCCTCGGACATATTACCGATTACCTTTTGGATGTTTCCCTTGTTAAGCGCTAGGGTGGATCTATCCGATAGGGAAAAGATTTCGGGCTTTCCGTTGATCGGAA
>JBCBSN010000388.1:0-3031 GCA_039819225.1 Bacteroidota bacterium
CCGCCAAATATTGGAAAAGGGACAAGCCGCCTTATCTATTGGAGACCAGTGTGGCCGGGGTTTTTACCGCGGAGGCTACCCGGTTCATGGCCCCGCTGCGTACATCGCCCGCGGCAAAAACCCCGGCCACACTGGTCTCCAATAGATAAGGCGGCTTGTCCCTTTTCCAATATTTGGCGGGCAACTCCGTCGTTGCAATGTCCCTTCCCGTACGTAAAAACCCTTTTTCGTCCTTGGCAAAATCGCTACCCGTCCAATCCGTATAGGGCCGAGCACCGATAAAGATAAAAACGGCCCGTGCCTCCCGCTCTTCCTGGCTTTTTGTGGTATTGTTCCGCAATACTACGGAACTCAACTTTTTATCGCCCTTGGCCTCGATAATCTCCGTAAATGGAAGTATCTCGATATTGTCGGTATTATCGATCTGATCTATGAGATAAGAACTCATGGTGCTGTCCAAGGATTCCCTTCGTATCACGATATGTACCTTTTTGGCAAACTTGGAGAGGTACATGGCACCCTGCCCTGCACTATTGCCCCCGCCCACGATATATACATTGCCTTCCTTACAGGTATGTGCCTCCGTGGTGGCGGCACCATAGTATACCCCCGCTCCGGTGAGGGCTTCCATTCCCGTGTTGGCCAGTTTGCGGTAGTTTACACCCGTAGCAATGACCACAGCCTTCCCGGTTACTTCGCTGTCGTCCGAGAGCCTTATCTTTTTGTAGGAATCCTGTACGGTAATCCCTGTAACCCCCATGGGCGAAAGAAACTCGATTCCAAATCGCGTGGCCTGCGTAATGGCCCTTCTTGCCAGATCGGATCCGCTCAACCCTTTTGGAAAACCCAAATAGTTCTCTATCCGGGAACTGGTACCAGCCTGCCCTCCCGGGGCTTTTTTTTCGATAAGGAGGGTCTTTAGCCCTTCACTGCCGCCGTAGACCGCCGCTGCAAGACCTGCCGGACCGGCACCGATAATGATTACATCATAAAGGTCCTCTTTGGCCCTTACATTGAGTCCTAACTTCTCCGCCACCACCTTCAGCCCTGGATTCTTTAGCAGACTGCCATCTTCGAAGAATACTACAGGAAAATCCTTATCCTGTAACGCATTGCTCGTTACCAATTCCTTAGCGGCACTCTCGGTCTCCACGTTCAAAAACCGATAGGGAAACATGTTCCCTGCCAAAAAATCCTTGATATAATGTGTATTAGGGGAGAAAGGATATCCCACAATGCGTAATCCGGTAAAGGGCGGGGAATAGTGCGCCAACCAATCCTGGAGCACATCGTCTATGACCGGAAAGAGCTTTTCCTCCGGGGGGTTCCAGGGTTTTAACAGATAGTAGTCAAGTTGTACCTCATTAATGGCCTTTATGGCAGCATCTGTATCGGAATATGCCGTAAGTAATACGCGCTTGGCCTGTGGAAAGGTCTTAAGTGCACGTTCCAGAAAATCGACTCCCAGCATTTCGGGCATGCGCTGATCTGATAATAAAAGAGCTACCTCCTCTCCCTTGTTCTTTATCGCAACAATGGCCTCCAAGGCCTCATTGGCCGAGGTAGTGGTCATGATCCGGTAATCCGCACGATACCGCGATCGGAGGTCCGCTCGGATGGCGGCCAATACTTGGGGATCGTCATCAACGGTCAATATTATGGGTTTCCTCATTTACTTTTTTCTTCAGTATTGTCTCCGATGGGCAGACATACCTCGAAAATGGTTTCCCCTGGTTTGGAGGTCACCTTTATCTGCCCGTTGTGCTGTTTAATGATTTTTTGGGTTACGTCCAAGCCCAATCCTGTGCCTTTACCCACCTCCTTGGTCGTGAAAAAAGGCTCAAAAATACGGTTGGCGTGTTCCTCGGTTATGCCGTGGCCATTGTCCTGGATATAAGTGTAGACAAAGCTTCCCCTAGTCTTGGTTCGTACCGCTAACCTTCCCTCCTTTTTGGGCATAGCATCAATGGCATTGTCTATCAGGTTGGTCCATACTTGGTTCAACTCGCCAGGGAGTCCCTTGATCTTTGGCACATATGGGTCAAATTGAGTAACGACCTCATGCCCGGACTTGCCCAGTTTATGGTTTAGGACGTTTAATGTACTCTGGATACCCTGATGGATATCCAACCATTGGAAATCCAAACTTTGATCCATATAGGAATAGGTCTTCACAGACTTTACCAAAGTGGCTATCCGCGAGGAGGCCTCCTTAATATCCGTTACCGTTTTATGGGTGGTCATGTTCTGTATGATCCATTTGAGCACGGGATTAAAATCTTCTTCCCTAAGGAGCGATTTTACGTATTGTAGGTCATCCGTGCTAAACTGATACTCCACCAATAGGGGCACCAAATCGTATTTATCGTCCAAGCTGCAATCCGAAAACCAATCGTACAGATCATCCTCCAACTCGTTTTGCTCCATAAGGGAAGTTTCCGCGGGTTTCTCCTCCAATTTCCCATACATAAAGGTGTTGATGGCATCTATGGCCGCATCGCTGGTCTTTATCTTCATCACCTGCTTAAAATCCTCCGGCAATCCCATTAAATGTTGCTGCAACAATGCTGCACTGCGCACCATGGCCGAAGCGGGATTGTTCAGTTCATGGGCCAACCCGGCAGACAATTTCCCCAAAGCGATCAATTTTTCGTTCTGTACTTCTATCTGGGTAATGTTGCGGATGCGATTGTTCATCTCGTGTACCAAAACCTCGGTAAGCTCATAATGGCCTTGGATCAATTCCTTAAGGAGCGCCCTATTCAATTTACCCACCTTGCCGGGTTTCATGGCAATGGCAAAACCGGAGGCAATCTTGGCCCGGGAAAAGGGTAAAAGGCCTGTAATGTCGTTGCTTTGCAGGCGTCCAAACGCCTTCTTGTTGTTATTGCGTACGAGGTAAAGTTCAAAATCGCCCTCAAAAATGAAAATCAAATGGTCTATAGGGCTTCCTGCCTCAAAGAGATATTCCCCTTTGGCGATTTCCTTTACCTCCAGATGCTGTCCGAGCCATTGAAGTTGTGCTTCGGGA
>JBCBSN010000389.1:0-3000 GCA_039819225.1 Bacteroidota bacterium
GGGCTGGATACTTTGTCCTACGTCCTTACCATGGAAGAACTTTCCAAGATAGATGCCTCAGCTTCCGTAGTGGTCTCTGTGAACAACTCATTGGTTTGCTGGGGATTGGAGACTTATGGCACGGAGGCCCAAAAAGAGAAGTACCTCACGCGCCTGGCCACGGGCGAAATCATAGGGGCTTTCTGCCTTTCCGAACCGGAAGCGGGCAGTGATGCCACCTCACAAAGGACCACAGCCCTGGATAAGGGAGACCACTATGTTTTAAATGGCACCAAAAACTGGATTACCAACGGCAATAGTGCGCAAGTTTATCTGGTCATTGCCCAAACGGATAAGGAAAAGGGGCATAAGGGCATCAACGCCCTGATCGTGGAAAAGGATATGGAAAGCTTTGAAATTGGGCCTAAGGAAAACAAATTGGGCATTCGTGGCAGTGATACCCATTCCCTTATTTTTAATGACGTTAAGGTTCCCAAGGAGAATAGGATTGGGGAAGATGGATTTGGTTTTAAGTTCGCAATGAAGACCTTGGCAGGGGGGCGCATCGGCATTGCCGCCCAGGCTTTGGGCATCGCATCAGGAGCCTATGAATTGGCTTTAAAATATGCCAAGCAACGCAAGGCCTTTAGTACCGAGATTGCGAACCACCAGGCTATTGCCTTTAAGTTGGCGGACATGCATACCCAAATCCAGGCCGCACGGCACCTTGTATATAAGGCCGCCTGGGATAAGGACAATGGCCATAATTACGATCTCTCCGGGGCCATGGCCAAATTATATGCCTCCGAAGTGGCCATGAACACTACGGTAGAGGCGGTACAGATCCACGGGGGTAACGGGTTTGTAAAGGATTATCATGTGGAACGGTTGATGCGCGATGCCAAAATTACCCAGATCTATGAGGGCACTTCCGAGATTCAAAAAATAGTGATTTCCAGAAGTATCTTAAGGGAGTAAGCAAAGGGAAGTAAGCAGTAGCGCCAGTAAGCAGTAAACAGTGGCCGGTAGCAGTAACTTGTGCTTTTGAATTTGGGATTTTTTCGTTGATGAGTTAAGGCGTTTAGGGTTTTGCAAGTATTGCCCTTGAACCTGCCTCGCCGGCAAGGCCGGCTTGATACTTGTATTTGAACTTGTACTTGATACTTGAACTTGTATTTGCATTTGACATTTGTATTTGAGCCTGAGTTTGATTTTGAACTAGAAAAAGTCGGACACCCAACTCCTAAACCCCTACATTTATAAACCTCTAAACTTATAAACTCCTCAACTTTTTTTGAACTTGATACTTGAACTTGTATTTGACATTTGTATTTGAGTTTGAATTTGAGTTTGAATTTGAGTTTGAATTTGAATTTGAATCTGTATTTCCAAACAAAGCGATCCCACCTACAGGCTATCACAAAACAGAGGGGCCTTTAAGACTATTGCGCCCCATGAGCGTTATACCCTCAAAAAAAATGGGGGTATTTGTGAGAATCCCTCAAAAAACAAGACTTCACCCCTAAGATTCCTTTTGCAACCTTTTTGGATTGCGTATATTTATGATTCTGATAAATTAGACCCGGCAAAAATCCATTTTTACATTTTTTTTAGCATTTTATTCAAAGTGTTGAATATCAATTGGTCTTTTTTTTAAATTGATGAAAATAATTCATCAATAATTCTATTTTTGAAGAAATATCGCAATTTATGAAGCTAGAAAAACAAGGGCTATACCTTCCGGAATTTGAGCATGACAATTGTGGCGCGGGCTTTATTTGCAGCCTCAAGGGAAAGAAATCCAATGACATTATTCATAAAGCCCTGGAGATTTTGGACAAACTGGAACACCGCGGGGCGGTAAGCGCCGACGGAAAAACCGGCGACGGCGCAGGGATCCTCATAGACATTCCCCATGACTTCTTTAAGGAGGTAAGTACCTTTGATCTGCCCGACCAGGGCGAATATGCCGTGGCCAATGTTTTCTTGCCGGAAAAAGAAAATCAACGAAAATATTGTATTTCCTTGTTCGAGGACAATATCAAGAAACAAGGACTACAGCTTTTGGGCTGGAGGAACGTGCCCGTGAACAAATCCGTCCCGGGGCGCATAGCACGGGAAACGGAACCTTTTGTAAAACAGGTTTTCGTTGGGAAGGAAAATAAGAATCAGGCCTATTTTGATTTCAACCGAAAACTCTTTGTGGCCAGAAAAGTTACGGAACATGCCATCATAGGTTCAAAGCTTTCCGAGAGCCAATTTTTCTATGTGCCCAGTCTATCCACGAAGATCATTATCTTTAAGGGGCTTTTGATGCCACATGACATCAGCCTATATTATACTGACCTTATGGATTCTAGGGTGGTCACCCGGTTGGCCCTGGTACATCAGCGGTTTTCTACCAATACGTTTCCCACCTGGGATTTGGCACAGCCTTTCCGATATATGTGCCATAACGGTGAAATAAACACCCTACGGGGCAATGTTTCTAGAATGCGCTCCCGTGAAGGCCTTCTCCAGAGCGACTGGTTCGGGGAGAAACTTAAAGAGATACTGCCCGTAATACTACCAGGAAAATCGGATTCAGCCACCATGGATATGGTAGTGGAACTTTTGTTGATGACGGGGCGGTCCTTACCTGAGGTCATGATGATGTTGGTTCCCGAAGCCTGGGAAAAGAATTCGGAAATGTCCGAGGCCAAAAGGGCCTTCTATGAATACAACTCCTGCATCATGGAACCTTGGGACGGCCCCGCCTCCATCCCCTTTACAGATGGCAACTACATAGGTGCGGTATTAGATCGCAATGGGTTAAGGCCCTCCCGCTATTCGGTTACAAAGGACGGCTATGTGGTCATGTCCTCGGAGACCGGGGTTTTGGAGCTTGCACCGGAAAATATTGAGTACCATGGTCGTTTGGAACCCGGTAAGATGTTCCTGGTGAATATGGAAGAAGGGCGTATTGTCAATGATGAGGAAATCAAGGAGGAAATCGCACAAAGGCATCCCTATAAAAAATGG
>JBCBSN010000390.1:0-2941 GCA_039819225.1 Bacteroidota bacterium
CGAAACAAAGTCTAATATTAAATTTGAATACCATGAGTCTAATAAAAAGAAATGAAATGCTGTTCCCTTCCTTGCTTAACGAAATGTTTAAACCGGATTGGTTCGGCGGTTTGGAAGGAAATCACTTCAGGGTTCCTGCAGTAAATATCAAAGAGAACGAAAAGGATTTTGAACTGGAGTTTGCCGTTCCGGGAAGAAAAAAAGAAGATTTTAACATTGAAGTGGACGACAATGTGTTGACTATTTCCGCGGAGGTAAAATCAGAGGATGCCTCATCCAAGGGAAATTACACCCGAAGGGAGTTTTCGCATTCCTCTTTTAAAAGAGCTTTTACCTTGCCGGAGACCATTGATGAGTCAAAAATAAAGGCCACTTATGAAAATGGGTTACTCGGTTTAAGCCTTCCTAAAAAGGAGGAAGCCTTGCCCAAACCCAAAAGGATGATAGAATTATCTTAGTCGAATTGTAAAAAGCGAAGAAATCCATAAAAACATATACATGGATTTCAGGGGGCTACCCCCATAGGTAGCGTTGGTTTAGTTTGGTTGGTTGAAAGCGTCCCGTCCAGGGTATTTGGTCGGGGCGTTTTTTTTGTGAACTGTTCTGGCACCTGCGATAGTTCCCTATAACTTTCAAGATCGTAAATCGTTTTTCGCGACTACCAAAAGGGTTGGTCTCAAGAATTTTTTAATGATGGAGGGGTGGGGCCAAGCGATATTCAAATAACCGGAAAAGGGTCAAAAACGTATTTTAGACAAATCTAAAAAAGGAAAATAAAAAAATGATTACCAGTACTTTGAATATCGGAGATTAAATTAAAAGTTAAGATTGATGATTTTTACAGGGAAGCTACCTAAAAGATAAGGGTTTTTATTGAACGATCACCCTTGTTTCTGCAACATTTTTATCTCGTCCCTTAACTTTGCCGCCTCCATAAAGTCCAGTTCCTTGGCCGCTTTTTCCATAGCTTTTCTTTTTGCCCTGATCAATTTTTCCAATTGATCTTGGGTCAAATATTCCAGATCGGGTTCCGCCGCCCTCATCTCTTCCTTTTCAAAATGATAGGTAGAAACGGAATTCTTTGCCAAGGCACTATCCAAACTTTTTTTAAGGGCTTTTGGCACAATATTGTTTTCCGTATTGTAGGCAATCTGTTTTTCACGGCGGTAATTGGTCTCGTCAATTGTCTTTTGCATACTCTCGGTAACGGTGTCCGCATACATGATGGCTTTACCGTTCAAATGTCTTGCGGCGCGGCCTACCGTCTGGGTAAGGGAGCGGTTGCTACGCAAAAAACCCTCCTTGTCCGCATCCAAGATGGCTACCAGGGAAACTTCCGGCAGATCCAGTCCTTCCCGCAGAAGGTTTACTCCTATAAGTACATCAAAGATCCCTTTTCTTAGGTCCTGCATAATCTCTACCCGTTCCAGGGTATCCACATCGCTATGGATGTACCTGCAGCGCACTTGGATGCGGCTTAAATACTTGGTAAGTTCCTCGGCCATACGTTTGGTAAGGGTGGTTACCAGGGTGCGCTCGTCCTTTTCTACCCTTTGCTGTATTTCCTCCACTAGGTCGTCTATTTGGTTCTGGCTCGGCCTCACATCGATTATGGGGTCTAGAAGGCCCGTAGGTCTAATTACTTGTTCCACATATACCCCTTGGCTTAATTGCATTTCATAATCCGCTGGTGTGGCGCTTACATGGATAACCTGGTTTTGAAGTGCCTCGAATTCCTCGAATTTCAGGGGACGGTTGTCCATGGCCGCCGGAAGCCGAAAGCCATATGCCACTAGGTTCTCCTTCCGGGAACGGTCTCCACCGTACATGGCATGAACCTGGGGAATGGTCACGTGGCTCTCATCTATAATCATAAGGTAATCTTCCGGAAAGTAATCCAGCAGACAAAAAGGACGGGTTCCCGGCTCACGGCCGTCCAGATATCTGGAATAGTTTTCTATTCCGGAACAATATCCGAGTTCTCGGATCATTTCCAGGTCAAAATTGGTACGTTCTTCCAATCGTTTGGCCTCCAAGGGTTTCCCGATTTCCCTGAAATAGGCCACCTGTCCCACCAAGTCTTCCTGGATTTGGTGGATGGCGTTCTGAAGCACATCTTGTGAGGTAACGAACATATTGGCGGGATAAATGTTCAGGTTTTCGTACACCTCCAAAATGGTATTGTTAAATGGGTCGAACGCCTCTATTTCTTCAATTTCGTCCCCAAAAAAATGAATTCTAAAGGCATGGTCGGCATAACTGGGGAAAACATCCACCACATCGCCCTTTACTCTAAAGTTTCCGTTTCTAAAATCCGCTGTGGTCCGGGCGTAGAGTCCCTGTACCAGTTGATGCATGAATTTTGTGCGGGCAATGACCTGGTCCTTTCGAATGGAAATGACGTTCTTTTGAAATTCGATAGGGTTACCTATACCGTACAGACAGGAAACCGATGCCACCACCAATACATCCCTTCTACCGGATAACAAGGATGAGGTTGCACTAAGCCTTAGTTTTTCAATGTCTTCGTTGATGGACAGGTCCTTCTCGATATAAAGCCCCGAGGTAGGAATATAGGCCTCGGGCTGGTAGTAATCATAATAGGATACAAAGTATTCCACGGCATTTTCCGGGAAAAACTGTTTAAACTCGGAATAGAGCTGTGCCGCCAAAGTCTTGTTATGGGCCAATACTAATGTTGGACGTTGGGTCCTTTCAATGACATTCGCCACGGTAAAGGTCTTCCCCGATCCGGTTACCCCTAAGAGGGTTTGGTATTGCTCATCGGAAACCATGCCATCTACCAGTTGTTGTATGGCCTCTGGCTGATCTCCCGTAGGCGTAAATTCTGAAACCACCTTAAATTTCATACGTTTAAATTTAACCCAACAAATTGATTTTTAAACATTTCCTTTTGTTGATGTATTTACCTTGCCTTAAA
>JBCBSN010000391.1:0-2890 GCA_039819225.1 Bacteroidota bacterium
ACAGGGCTATTAGCCCTGTTATCGCCTTTTTTTCCTTCCGTAGCCCTGCTATGCAACTCAAAAAAGCCTTCAACAGAACTAAAAACCTCCAATTTTCGCTTAAATCCAAAAAGTCTAAATGAGTTCAGTGCTATAATTTGAATTTTGAAAGCTCAACACCGCTTTTTTCATCATGGGCATGTACCGTACATACCAAACAGGAATCAAAGGAACGGGCAACAATTCCTACTTCTACTGGGTCTAGGGGATCCTCAATGGTTGTGCCCATCAAGGCACTTTCTATGGGTCCGGGATTGTCATTCCCGTCTTGTGGTCCAACATTCCAAGTAGTCGGGGCCATAACTTGATAGTTTTTAATGACTCCATTTTCAATTTCAATCCAATGTGCCAATGCCCCTCTTGCCGCTTCGGTTGCACCAAAACCCTTTCCATCCTTTTCCACTGGTTGGATATAAAACTCACCATCCAAATCAATTTCCGATAACCATTGCTCTATGAATGTGTATATGCGAGGTGCTTCATGAACCCTTGCCAAAACACGGGTAAACACGCTTGGCCCCATTTTCTTTATGATATCTCCAAACAAAGGGTCCCGAATCTGATGTTCTTTATTGTTCGGGTTGGCATTCATTACGCAACGTGCCAATGGCCCAGCTTCGCAGGCGTGTCCATCATATCTTGGAGATTTGGACCAACTGTACTTCCCGCTAAAATCCGTATGCTCCAAAGGACTGGATTCCATGGGAGTAGGAATGGGCTCGTCCCATGGGTGCAACCCGTCTTCTTGATCACCAAACCACGAATGCTTTACATGCTCACTTACTTTTAAGTGATCAAATTCGTGCCAATTTTCTCCATCAAAGAACCCACTTGAAGAAATCAAAGCATGGTTCCTGCCTTCTATGGTAGGATTGTTATAAAGGTCTTTATGTAAGTAAGTACCTGTTGCCAAAAACTTACCAACGCCTTGTCCAAATTTGTCCAATCCAAATTCCAATCCCGCTCTGATCAACAAACCTAGATCACTATTTTTTTGTGATTCATTTTCTTCGACCCAGGCCAACATATCGTCCCATGATTTAATTTCCATATAACGTTCTATGGAACAGCCCAACCAAACGGGTTCCAACCAGTCATTTTTAAATTGTTTCAATATGGCATGTGCCCTGGTAATGTCCTTTAAGGTAGGTGCACACATTACCCCCCCTGGGACCATATAACTTGAATGCGGCCATTGTCCACCGAAAAGGGCATAAATCTGAACCGGGAGCGCACTGGCCGTAAGCCCAATTTGAAAGGTTTCCCCAACATAAGCGGACCAGCGTTTCACCACTTCCTTGTATAAGGGCTTGTTGGCAAATTTTTTGTTTGCCAAATCGGTTGCGAAAATAGCATAGTACCACCTTGGAATACTTTGTAGGGTTTCCGATGCCTGGCCAATGGCTCTTAACAACAGGGCATTGGGAGAGAGTTTTGTTCCCCAGGCCGTATCCAAAGCAGAAGAAGCACAATAAAGATGGGAACCACCACAAATACCGCAAATTCTTGGAGTCACAATTAATCCTGATTGAGGGTCTTTCCCCGCCATTATTTTTTCAAAACCCCTGAACATTGCCGCTTGCGTGTGGGCTTTGGTCACCTTCCCCTCATCGATGTATACTTTTACATCCAAATCCCCCTCTACGCGGCCAACAGGAGATATATTTAATTCTTTAACAGCCATTTTATTTTGTTATAGTTTGTTTTCAGTTATTTTGAGGCCTCCATTACCTTGTGATTTTTTGGAAGCACTTTTTGGAAGCCGGCTTCTATATAATACGCCAATTTTGTTCTACCTGTTGGGACTTCTTTGGGCATGAAGCCCAAGTACTTCATGGTTTTGAAGACACTTCCCTTCTGAAGATCATTGTGGGGAAAACCGGGTTCTGTACAACCTAAGCAAGGATGGTTGGCCCGTGTTTTACTGGATTGTCTGTTCCATAATATATTATTACAGCTTGCCCGGGTCATTGGACCTCTACAGCCCACCTCATAGAAGAGACATCCACCGCGTCTACCAAATCCACCGTCAACTTTTTGGGCAAAATTGGTCACATTGGTACAGCCATCCTGTACAAAGTTGGTAAAGAAGGTTTTCGGACGGTGATATTCATCAATTAGGACATCCCCAATTCTTCCAACGGCTATAGCTACCAAAATCTGGGTAATCCAATCCGGGTGTGCCGGGCATCCAGGGATATTGATTACAGGAAGTCCCCCTTTGGAGACATAATCCGCCCCCAAGAAACCACCTTTGGCTTTTTTGTGGAATTGCAGTCCGGTAGATTCACTTGGATTTGGCGGTACTGCAGGGATACCTCCCCATGTAGCACAATCCCCAATAGCAACTACATAGCCCGCAACTTCGGATAGTTCTTTTATCCAATCCATCATGGGCCGATCCGCAAAAAAGTTCATGGTCCCCGTGCCATTCGGCCCTTGAATCAATGACCCTTCATAAACCAAAATGTCCATTTGGACTTTTCCATTTAAAATATCCTTTAACAAATCCTGAACCTGATCCCCGATTTGAAGACCAGTTGTTGGATGCCAGAGAATGTTCAGTCCAAAATCCGTAATCAATTCGACTACCGTGGGCTCTTCGGCATTAAGAAAAGACATGGTGTTGCCACTACATGCACCCCCTTGTAACCATAAAACGTTTGCCATAATTTATTAGTTAAGATGTTTGGCGACTTTCTGAAATCTTTAAACAAAATTGCGTTTTGTTTAATATTTTTTGAATTTTGATTACACAGAATGCCAAATTTTGTTAATTTCTTAATAAGTTGATAAAAATTGTCGAAGAATCAAAGAAGTGTATTTTATTTGGAAACAGTCTAAATTCAGA
>JBCBSN010000392.1:0-2841 GCA_039819225.1 Bacteroidota bacterium
ATGTTTGGTGAAACCTATAACCTATCGCAAATCACCTGCCAGGGGTATTGGGTACATTGACTCCGGTTTTTATTTGAAGGGCAACCCTGTTCCTTTAAGGGTTTTGTTGAATTAAAATTTAGGACTGGCTATTATAAGGCAATAATCAACTCTCACTTCCCCTTTAAAGTACCTCACACAAAAAGTATATATTACAGTCCATACCAATTGTTGGCAATATGTGCGACTTAATTGTAACCTTGACCTTTTTTTAAAGTCTTTCCTGCAAAGGAATATATATGAAACCTTTGATCCAAGTATTGGTGCTGATTCCATTATTCATCGCGTGTAACAAGACAAACGAAAAAGAGACTACAGCAATCAATAGAAGTATCTACAGTAATTTCAAAACAGGCGAAAACGAATGGTACCTTACCAACCCAAAAGATACCACTGAACTTTACGTATTTGAATGGGGCATGGGCAAAGACACAATAGTGGTATTACATGGCGGCTTCGGGGCTGAACATCGCTACCTAAAAGATGCTTTTGATGGACTCTATGAAAAGTTTCATTTTGTTTTTTATGACCAAAGAGGTTCTTTGCGCTCACCTTGTCCCATCGAAAAAATATCCATCGCAAACCACGTAAATGATTTGGAAGCGATTAGAAAGGAATTAGGAATAGAAAAACTCAATCTTTTTGGACATTCCAACGGAACTACTTTAGCCACATATTATTTAAAAGCCCATCCAGACCGAGTAAAGGGTTTTGTCATGGCAGCGTGTATGCAAATGCAATACCCTATAAAGGAAACGGATTCTGTATTAAAAGGTATTGAAAGAGAAGGTTATGAGGGTTTTCAAGAATATATTGACAGACCTGAAGTACAGGCGGAAATAGACCAAATAGAAAAGGATACGACGCTACCGCCTTCAAAAAAGAAGTATCAAATAGAAAGGGTGAATCAAGCAAAGTATTACATATATGACATTACTAAATGGAAAGATGGAAAAGAATCATATGGTGCTTTCATGAATTATCGTGTTGGAAATGCCACTACCAAAACAATTCAAGGAACCTATAACAACATTGAGCTGTATCAAAATCATCCATTCCCGGTTACTATTATAATGGGGGAAAAAGACATGATCGACCCCGGTGGAGGTAAATTCAACTACTGGACCAAAGATTTGGAGAATGTGCACTACATCATGATTGAAAAGGCCTCACATGACCCATGGGTTGACGAACCTGAAAAATTTAGGAAAGAATTTGTGAATGCCATGAAAAGATATACCAATTAACCGTTGCCAACAATGAGTATATGCAATAACATTGTTCTTCCGTACTTCTGATAATCCTCTCGGATATACATTTTGGTGTCTACCAGTAAAACTGAGTGCTTAATCAAGTAACAACTCATAGTCTAACCGTTCCAAACTCAGCGCTCAATTTTCCGCCAAAATTAAATCACGTACTTGCCAGAAATTTAACTAGTTTGCAGTAATGATCAAATCAGGTATTTATCGCAGAGGCCACTTTTGTAATGAAAATGGATAGTTTATATTTTGGTAATGACCTTAAAGAACAAAAAACTGGAAAAGCTGCTTTGTGACAAATGGTTCTTTTATTTTTTGAACACAATAATAACAAATGGCGATATTATCAAAGCCTTTAGTTATATCAACTCCCATTGGGCCGCACCATCCATGTGTGTCAACAATAATGTATCTCAAAAAGTGGACTCCAGCATCCAAAAAAGTGCTTATGTTTCGGAACGTTGGAAAAGGGAATTGCCCTACCTAGGGTACCTCCATGCCCATAATCGGCCTTGGACTAAAATACCCCAGAAAGGCACTTATAATCAAAATACTATAGTAGTTTATTGAACTCCATGCAATCCAGAAGCGAAATCCTTAAACCCAAAAAATTAATCGGCTTAAACTTAAAAATGAGTTTGGCCAATAACCTAACAGGGCAACTATGGGGGCAGTTTGGTCCCAGAATCCATGAGATACAACACCGGGTTTCAGAGGATAAAATCTCCTTACAGATCTATCCCCCCAACTACTATGCGCAATTTAGCCCCTCCACCAAATTTGAAAAATGGGCCTTGGTAGAGGTCAGCTCTTTTAATAACATCCCAGAAGGTCTGCAGTCCTTTAAATTGCAAGGTGGCTTGTACGCCGTTTTTGACTATAAGGGCTCCAGCGCAGATACTAGCATTTTTCAATATATTTTTTCGGAATGGCTGCCCCAATCCCAGTATGTGGTTGATGACCGCCCCCATTTTGAAGTATTGGGGCCTAACTACAAAAACAATGATTCCAACTCTGAAGAAGAGATCTGGATTCCGGTTAGGGAGAAATAAACTACATACAGTTCCTTTCCCTAGACAGGGAAAGGTGTCGGCGTGCAACGACGACGGAAAGGGTAGAGCTTACCATCCCTTCCGTCATTTCGCTTGGCTCAATGCCACCTTCCCTTAACTAAGGGAAGGAGCTTTTTTGTTAGTTTTAGTGAATCACGAAAAAACATGACAAACCCGAATTGAGGCAAAATAGGAAGGCTTTGAGACAAAACCTTACTTCCGCTGAGGCCTACCTCTGGAAACAATTACAGCATAAAAAACTGGAAGGTCGGAAGTTTAGAAGACAACACAGCATCGACAACTATATTGTTGATTTTTACTGTGCACCCGAAAAACTGATTATTGAATTGGATGAAGCGATTCATAATAACCCAGTTCCGGCGGAAAAAGATGAAAAACGGGACATCCACCTGAGGAATCTGGGATTTACTGTATTGCCCTTCTAAAACAAACATGTCTTCGAGCACTTATCCACGGTACTTCAAGAG
>JBCBSN010000393.1:0-2799 GCA_039819225.1 Bacteroidota bacterium
GGAGATGGTTTCGTTTTTGGCATACCATAAAGTACGGGCGGAAAACACTTTGGCCCTATGTGGAAGCGGCTTTACAATATTTTGGCTTTTAAGGTTAATGGCACGGAAGCACCTCCCCTTTGTCGTAAAATCAATTTTTCTCCTTACCGTTTATATTTTTCGATAGAGGGCCCAAAACAAATCCTCTGAAGGATAGGGGAAATTGATGTTTTCAGGAATCAAATTCAATAAGAAGTGGTTGCCCAGACGGTGTTTGAGCAAAGATTTGGCATGTTTCCCCGAAATTTTTTTTGAGGGTCTTCCTTTTGCAATTCTCTCAAAGCCCAAGCTTTTCAGAAACTCCGTAAGACCATCCAAGGAAAACCAATGCAACACACTTGGAGGGGAGTACTCATGCCAATACCTTCCAAATAATTTTGCGGAAACACTCTGTCTATCCCAAGTCTCCACCAGAAGCAGTCCGTTTTTCTCAAGAAGGTTCCTGGCATTTTCAAATGCCTTCTTTTGCTCCCAAAAATGGGCCACGACTTGGATCATGGAAATAAGATTATATTTTTCGCTGGTTTCAAAATTTTCTAGGGTGCCCAGTTGCATGTCCAGACCAAGTTTTTCGCGTCCATTTTCCACCATGGTCCTATTGGGCTCCAGTCCTGAGCCGATCCAACCTTCGTCGATAAAGCCTTCCAAAAGATACCCAGCTGCCGCACCTACGTCCAACACCTTTCCCTTTTTTGCAGAAAACTTGGCTATCTTTTTGGCGTACATCCGACCTCTTTTGCGAAGTAACCTAGACTCCAAGGCATAGTCCGAATATCCAGCGCCGCCATTATAAAAATAGGTGTCGTCATATATGGCGGTTGTATGATTTTCATCAACCTCTAGCTTGACAAAACGGTGTGAACAGACCGTGCAATCCATTAGGTCATATCCATGTATTTTAAAGACAAATTTTGATTTGGACTGGCAAAGAGGACAATTCATGCTATATAATTGTTGAAAAGGAAAAACTGGGGGGGGTATATACAATTTTCCCGGTAAATGGCCTTAGCGCTATTTATCGCTTTTAAAGATAGGGAACCAACGGAAGTTTTAAGTTCAATTTTTCCAAAAAATCATGAGGTTAACTAATAAACCCTATTAATGAGAGAAATCCAAAAAAGAGTTCTTTTCCACTCTTTACCTATATGTTCCGGAGTATAATATACAATTAGTTGGATCTTGGCAATTATATTTATTGGGCTCAGCTCCAATATGATTAAAAATATTCATAACCTTTTTGGATTGTTTTTCGACATACGGTTTATTAAACAATATGAAAAACACGGAATCTTTTTTACGGTTTTATAGCTTTGGCGTAAATTGTAAGCTAGTTTTAAGGCTGTATTCGCATTAAATAACCAAACCACCAAAATGAAAACCTCAGACGGAAATAGTGCGAAAAAAACTCTGGTAAGTATTATTTTGCCTGCTTATAATGAAGAATCCATCCTGGAGGAAAATGTGACCCGCCTTTATCATTACCTGAAAGGGTTGGACGAGGATTACAAATGGGAAATCATTATCGTGAACGATGGGAGTTCCGATGATACCGGTTCTATCGCAGATGCGTTGGTAGCGTCCCATAGGAACCTGAAGGTATCCCACCATCGGATCAATCGGAATCTGGGCCACGCCTTGCGAACTGGATTTAAAAAAAGTACGGGCGATTATGTAGTAGTGCTGGACATAGACCTCACTTACGCTCCAGACCATATTGAACGACTGCTTTCGGAGATACATAAAGAGGATGCTGATGTGGTCATCGCCTCCCCCTATATGAAAGGGGGCAAAAATACCGATGTGCCT
The DNA here is from genome assembly GCA_039819225.1 of Bacteroidota bacterium. Lineage (GTDB taxonomy): Bacteria > Bacteroidota > Bacteroidia > Flavobacteriales > Flavobacteriaceae > Ulvibacterium. Next base: position 1,846 of record JBCBSN010000393.1, read on the forward strand.
TGGTTACGATTGGTACTAAGTAAAACGGTAAATTATATGATGCGAAAGGCATCGCGCTTGGACATTTGTACGTTTACCGGGATGGTGCGGGCCTATAGAGGCGATTTTATACGATCTTTAAATACCAAATCCAGCACCTTTGATATTAATTCGGAAATCCTTTTTAAGGCCTATATACTGCGTGCCGTAGTTGTCGAGATTCCTGCCCATTTGGACTGGTCCGAGCAAAAAAAAATGGGGAAGACCAGAACGTCCGGTCTTAAGATAATGACCGGGATATTCAATGGGCTGGTCAATAGTTTTATTTTTCGCCCCTATATGTTTTTTTGGCTTCTTGGCTTGTTTATTTTTTTGATTTCGCTGTATATTATTATTTGGATTTTTATTAACACTTTCCAGGCATATCCACTGACTACCGAATTGGCCCAAGGGTTTGATAATCGATTCTCTCTGGCGGTATCCAAGGTTTTTGAACGTAGCCCATATTCTTTTGTAGTAGGTGGAACCACCTTGATCATTTCCATACAACTGATGGGACTTGGTTTTATTTCCTTACAGCAAAAACGCTATTTTGATGAATTATTCCACCTTAATTCCAAAGGTCTTCAAAATCAAAATAAAATGAAACATTCTTAAAAGTAAGGTATGGCCACAATGAAAAATCAATTTGCTTTTTTGCCATTGCTTGTCTTTTATATAATCGTCGTGGTGGTTTTCTACTCGGATAAAATGGTTGGTGACGACATAAGGCATTTGATTTATGCAACCAATCTAACTAAAGGCTATTACACGGATGCACTTAACCCGGAAATTGGAAACGGTCCGGGATATCCATTGGTAATGGTTCCTTTAGTGCTTATGAGGGCACCCTATATTATGTATCACTTATTAAATGCCCTGTTTCTTTATTTTGCAGTAAGCTATTTTTTTAAAACCATGTCATTGTACGTATCC
>JBCBSN010000394.1:0-2786 GCA_039819225.1 Bacteroidota bacterium
CAAAATAAGGACAAATGGGCTGTTTTTGAAAATGCCCTGAACAACAAAACGAATATAAGGCCCGATGTATTGTCCGACTTATATATTGAAGTTACCGACCATCTTAGCTACGCAAAGACCTTCTATTCCGGAAGCAATACGGAGTTCTACCTAAACTCATTGGCCTCACAGGCCCATCAGAAAATATACAAGACCAAACGGGAACCCAAAAACCGCATCTTGGAATTTTGGAAGACGCAGTTCCCCTCCATGTTCTATCACCATCACCGAGAATTGTTGATCTCTTTTTTGGTTTTTTTCTTTTTCGTTATGGTGGGTGCCTTTTCCACTGCCAATGAAGGCAATTTTGTGCGATCCATCCTAGGGGATGCCTACGTTAACATGACCATGGAGAACATAGAAAATGATGACCCTATGGCGGTCTACAAGCAAATGGGCGAGTTCAATATGTTTCTGGGGATAACCATAAACAATATCCGGGTGGCGTTGCTGGCCTTCGCCTATGGGATATTCCTAGGTATTGGTACGTTAATGATCTTGCTGCAGAACGGTATCATGCTGGGAAGTTTTCAATATTTTTTTTATGATAAGGGATTGTTCTGGGAATCGGCCCGTACCATCTGGATTCATGGCACTATTGAGATTTCGGTAATTATTATTGCCGGTTGTGCTGGCCTGGTATTGGCCAATGGCCTTTTGTTTCCGGGAACCTTTACTAGGCTGGAATCCTTTAAGCAAGGTGTAAAAAATGGATTGAAAATAATGATCAGTACCCTGCCTTTCTTTATCATTGCGGGCTTTCTGGAAGGTTTTGTGACGCGGCACACGGAAATGCCGGATTTTCTGGCCATAGGTATTATCGGGGGCTCCCTGGCCCTGATTCTTTTTTATTATGTTATCTACCCCGTACAACTTCATAAAAGACAAATGCAATGAACAACGATTATATCGAGTTTAAAAAACAACGCGAACTAGGTAGTATACTATCGGACACTTTTGCTTTTCTTAGGAGCCAGTTTAAACCTTTTTTTGGCACCTATTTTAAGATTGTAGGGCCTTATTTGGTGATTATGCTCATTGCATCCGGGTTTTATCTGTATTCCTTTCAGCCTATTTTTGGCATGGGAGCCGGCAATGTAGATGCCGTTTTTAGTGGTGCCCTTCTTGCTATTTCACTTTTGGTCTTTATACTTTCCTTTATCCTAGTGTACTCCCTATCCCAATCCACGGCGCTACACTACATAAAATCCTACGCGCAAAATAAAGGCAATATCCAATATCCGCAAATACGTAAGGAGGTATATGCCAGTCTATTATCTTTTATCGGTTTGGGATTTTTGGTGGTACTTTCCCTGATAGCCGGCTTTATGGCCTGTCTTATTCCTGGGATTTACCTCTATGTTCCCCTCATGTTGTCCTTTTCTGTTTTAGTGTTTACCCAAAAAGGCGCCACGGAAGCCTATGGCTATAGTTTTACCCTGGTAAAGGACGAATGGTGGATCACTTTTGCCACCCTTTTTGTGATTGGGATTATCGTAGCTGTCGCCAGTTATGCCTTTAATATGCCCGCAGCCATTTATGGATGGGTAAAAATGGGCGTGTTTTCTGGTGAAATCGATGCCGAGAGTATGAGTAACGGCTTAATAGACCCCATTTATATTGTATTGAATCTAATAAGTACCATGGCTGGCCTTTTGCTAAACCTAATTTCCGTTATTGCCGCCGCCTTTGTGTATTTTAACCTTAACGAAAAAAAGAATTTCACGGGCACCTACGAGCGAATCCAAAATCTAGGAAACCCGTCAGACCGCTAACTATGCCCGTGAAATTTACTTTCCCCCTATACCTGCTTTATGTCCTTTTATCCTTTGGGCAACAGGACTCCGTTCCAATCCCATATGATAAAGGGGAGATATGGGTCAGGGAGATTACAGAGGAGGACCTTCTCGCCTATCGGGAAGACCCTAGTTTTGATTATGAGATCATCAAAGCGGAGCCCACTTGGTGGGATGATTTTAAGACCTGGTTGGGCAACCTCCTACTCCGTTTTTTTGAGTGGCTTTTTGGGGTGGAAAAAGCATCTGGGTTTAAGGCCGATTTTTTACAAGTGATTCCCTACCTGCTTTTAGGGGTATTGCTCTTTTTGTTGATACGCTTCTTTCTAAGCGTGAACTCCAAGGCACTTTTTTATGCCCGTAGAAACGAGGTATTGGTCTCCTTGTCCGAAGAAGAGGAGATCATCAAAAATCAGAATATCCTTAAATTAATACAGGAGGCCCTAAAAGGTAAAAACTACCGTTTGGCCATCCGATACTACTATTTGCACATTCTACAACTTCTTAGTGATCAAGAATTGATCGATTGGCAATTGCAAAAAACCAACGGGGATTATTTGGAGGAACTGGTGAGGACAGAGCTAAAACCATCTTTTGCCCGTATAACACAATTGTACGATTACATTTGGTACGGTGGTTTTGATATAGATGAAAACAGGTTCAAAAAAGCCGAAACGGCCTTTATAGCCCTTCAAAAGCAAATAGACCATGGGTAAAAAGGGAGGTGTCTATATCATTATTGCAGTGGTGGCCTTGGCCCTGCTTATGCTGTTGCAGTACAATACGCCCAAGAAAATTAATTGGTTCCCTTCATATGTGGGCCATCATAAAATTCCCTTCGGCACCTATGTACTCAACGATGTCATGACAAAACTGTTTCCAGAGACCCTGAGCCAGGTGAATACCTCTTCTTTGGACGAATTCTGACTAAGGAATTCAAAAGGAGAGGTA
>JBCBSN010000395.1:0-2780 GCA_039819225.1 Bacteroidota bacterium
AACAATGTGCCTACCTATACATTTGACACCAACTTGCAAAATACCTTTACCGCCAATACGGCGTCCATTTCACGATGGAGGGCGCAAATAGGATTGCGGTATATTTTCAATTAGAAATAAATCCGTACTGTAATAAAAAAAATAACATGATATTTGCAAAACAAGGCCTTGAATAAGGGCCTTGTTTGTTTTACATTATGAAATATTCAAGACTTACACGACAACAACTGGAGGAACTCCACCCAGAATTTATAAACTTTCTGGCCACCCAGTCCATTACCGCTTCCGAATGGAAAACCTTAAAGATTGAAAAACCCCAGGTAGCCGAGGAAGAACTGGATGTGTTTAGTGACCTAATCTGGGAAGGGGTATTGACCAAGGTAGCCTATCTGGAAAATGTCTCGGCCCAAAACATGCATCTCTTTTTTTGCGCGGAAAAGGAAATGAAGTTGCTATCGGTAAAAGTCCTAAATCCGGATATAGATCTTACCACCAAGGTAGGCTTTGCTTGGTTTAAGAAAAATTGGCAATCCGATTTTGTGGAATATCTTACGGCCGCAAAAGCTTACGGGAGCGATAAGAACCAGGACAAGTTTAATTTAATCCAACAGGGAGCGGTCATTACTAAAGGAGAATTGTATCGTTGGTTTGCTGAAGTAATGGATGCGGAGTAATCCATTTCTTTGCAAAATCTAGTTCATTCTTTTTGAGGTTTACTTCAAGTGTTTGGGGAAATCCATTTTGCCTCCCAAAATTCTAACTATAAAAATACCCTCCATGTTTTTATAATAGAAGATGATATGTGATTTATAGCGATACCTTAGCAGCATTTGATTTTTAATGGCTACATATCTTCGGCCAAGTTCTGGATTCTTTGTTAATAGCTCCAATACGTCCTTAAGACCTTCGGCATACTTTAGCGATTGCGCCTTGCCAAAGTTCTCAATGGTACATTGGGCAATAGATGCGATATCCCTTTTTGCGCGGGCACTAATAACATAGTTATTTTCGGGCATCATATTCCCTTATAGCCTCTTCCCAAATGCTATCGATTGTGGCATCCGTTGGGCCACTTTCCATACCTTCGATCAGTGTGTCATTTAAATCCACAATACGTTTTCTGCGCTCCTGATCCTTTCGGATGATATCCCGTATATACTCACTATCATTGGTATAAAAACCTTGTTCTATCAAACTTTTGACAAAGGCATCCTGCTGTTCGGTAAATGTGATGGATTTTCTGATGACCCCCATAATGAACCAATAGTATTAATAATGGTGCAATTTAGGGATTCTATTCCAAAATGACAACTCCCGTTTATTTGGGCTCTTTGTCTTACCATAAGCCTTCCCATTTTCAAGGTCTTTCGTAAATAATATTGGTACAACACTAAAAACGGGAAAAAGGACCTAGACCGAACGGAACAAAACTTTCACCCTATATTTGCAGTTTAATCCAAACTCATGGCACAAAAACCTGGCATACCGAAAGGAACACGGGATTTTTCCCCAACGGAGGTAAACCGACGCAACTATATCTTTGATATCATAAAAAAGCACTTCCGTACCTTTGGTTTTCAACCCATTGAAACCCCTTCTTTTGAAAACCTGGACACCCTTTTGGGAAAGTATGGGGACGAAGGGGATCGCTTGATTTTTAAGATACTGAATTCTGGGGATTTTATCAGTAAAGTGGACGATGTTACCTATAGTTCAAAAAATTCCAATTCCCTGGCTCCCAAAATATCGGAAAAAGCGCTTCGCTATGACCTTACCGTTCCCTTTGCCCGTTATGTGGTAATGCACCAAAACGAGTTGGATTTTCCCTTTAAACGGTATCAGATCCAACCGGTTTGGCGGGCGGATAGGCCCCAAAAAGGGCGTTTTAGGGAGTTTTATCAATGTGATGCGGATGTAGTGGGTGCCCATTCCCTATTACAGGAGGTAGAATTGATTCAGCTGTACGATACAATCTTCACGGAACTGGGTCTTTCCCACGTTCGCATAAAGCTAAATAATAGAAAAATATTGGCAGGGATTGCCGAGGTAATCGGTGCCAAAACCCAATTGACCGACTTTACGGTAGCTCTGGACAAGTTGGACAAGATTGGACAAAAGGCCGTGGAAGAGGAAATGATAGCCAAGGGCATCCCCATAGAATCCATTGCAAAGGCGGCCCCGCTGTTTCAATTGTCGGGGAGGGCATCCAACCCATTAGAAACGCTACGCACGTTTCTAAAGGACTCCACTCAAGGTCTGGAGGGTGTCTCGGAACTGGAGTTTATCGTAAGGACGGTTGGGGAACTCGGATTGCAGTCGGCCCTGCTTTCCTTGGATGTTACCCTGGCACGTGGCCTTAACTATTATACCGGGGCCATTTTGGAAGTGGCCGCTCCGGAAGGGGTACAAATGGGATCTATTGGCGGCGGTGGCCGTTATGATGATCTTACCGGAATATTCGGTCTAAAGAATGTTAGCGGGGTAGGCATCTCCTTCGGGTTAGATCGGATCTATTTGGTAATGGAAGAATTGGGGTTGTTCCCTAAAGAAGCGGAGCGGTCCATACAGTTCCTTTGTCTGAATTTTGGGGAAAAGGAGGCTTTGGCTTCCTTAAAACTTATCGGCCAGCTCCGTAAGTCCGGGATACGGGCGGACCTATATCCGAGCCCGACCAAAATCCAAAAACAGTTTAAATATGCCAATAACAGGGGAGTACCTTATGTGATAATGATCGGGGAAAAGGAATTGTCCGAAAACAGCTTTGTGGTAAAGCACATGAA
>JBCBSN010000396.1:0-2763 GCA_039819225.1 Bacteroidota bacterium
ATTGATTTCTTGTTGTGCATTAATGGGAACTGTATATTGTTTCTCTCTCATTATTGGTTCTTGTAACGTTACTGTTCAAAATTCTTTGTGGTCACCGAAGTTATATTATTTTAATCCATCTCTTTAAATCAGACGGCAAACCAACTTTGCTTTGCAATTAATCATCTAAACCTTAAAAGGAGCAGGCTTGTCGTTATTGCAGACAAAATAACCTGAAAAACCCTTATATTGTCCTGGATTACCCGTGGCTTGGAAGTATCTACATATAGGACATCGTTGGGGTGTAAAAAATAGTATGGGGATCCAATTATGCCAGGATCCCTTAAATCCAAGTTAACCACCTTGACCACATCACCAACTTGTCTGATAAGTTTCACCTTTTTTCGCTTTGCCGTAAAATTTAAGTCCCCTGCTGCACTAAGGGCTTCAAAAATGGTGGATTGCCTATTATATACATAGTTGGTTCCCGGATTTTGAACATCCCCCAGAACAGATACCTTAAAACTGGTAAGGTCTACGGATACCGTAGCATTTAATAAGTACTTATCGATTTCGGTCTGCACCAAATCGCGGATTTCTTCCACGCTAAGGTCACTTACCTTTAGCTCTCCCACGATAGCAAGATTTATCATTCCTTCCTTATTTACCGTATATCCCGTAAGAAATAATGAGGCTGGATTTGCTTGGATATTCCTATTCTCTACCGTGGTAATGTTAAAAAAATCAGACTGCTCTGGATCTCGGCTCTGTACCTTTATGCTAAGAATGTCATTGGGCTGCACAAGATACTTAGTAGGCCTAATGGGTATGGCCATGCTATGCTTTTTACTCTGTAGGTAATCTACACCCTTAGACGTGTAACAAGAGGATAGCACTAAGCATAATAAGAACGGGCATATTTTGCCCAGTGTTACCCGAAAACTCATCCTGTTTTTGAAAAACAACTTGTATCGCTGTCCAACTTTTAAAATTTTTCCCATATTTATCGCGGTCGGTTTGTTTATTTATTGAATTTGATTTGGAATTGTTTTAATCTTCTATTAACGGCTTATATCAATTCAGGTCTTTGTTTTGGTTCCGGAATTCTATCTTTTTAAAGGGACTTGTACCAAAGCGGTCATTTTTAACAACATTTCCGATATCATCGGCCCATAAAAACTTGTGAAAAGTTCAAGCGACACATGTCCTAATTTTTTTCTGTTCAGATGTCTATATTTTACCAAGGCTATGCAAAATTTCTTGTTACAAAGAGATGTGATGTCTTGCCATCCTTATAATGGTAAAGCGCATACCTTAGAAAGCTTTCTTATGATGCTCCCCAAAAACTGTAAGAAAAATTATCTTGATATCCAGCCAAAAACTCCAATTTTCAATATACCATAAATCATGAAGTACCCGCTCATTCTTCTGCTCATAGGTCACCGTGGGGCCCCGCCAACCATTTACCTGCGCCCAACCCGTAATACCCGGCTTTACATAACTCCTTACCATATAATCGTTTACGCTCCTTCTAAAATCATCCTGTAGGTTTATTCTATGGGGCCTAGGACCTATTACACTCATATCGCCCTTTAGAACATTAAAAAATTGTGGCAACTCGTCCAAATCCGCCTTTCTCAAAATCTTGCCTACCCGAGTGATCCTAGGGTCATTCACCTTGGTGGATTGCGAGCCATTAACCGGATTGTCGCAAACCAACATCGTCCTGAACTTATAGCACTTAAACGTTTTTCCGCCCTCACCTTTCCTGTAAGGGGTATATAGGACAGGCCCTTTGGAATCCAAATATATACAAATTGCTATGATCAAAAAGACCGGGGAGAATAATACAACAATGAGCAGCGCGAAACTAAAATCGAACAAGCGTTTTAAAATGGTCTTGTTAAAATTGTCCAGCGGGGATTGCCGAAGTTTAAAAACGGCCAAATTTCCCATAGTTATGGCTTTATAACTATTTGACATGAGCAGTGGGTTCTCCGGAATCAACTTAACCCGCACGCCAAAACTATCCGCGATTTGTACCACTTCCAAAATTTTTACATATGCCAAATTAGACATATCAACGAAAATTGCATCGACCAAACGGGTAGAAAGCACGTGTGAAAGGGTCGAAATGTCATCCAAAACGTCTAAATCTAATTCGTTTTTGGGCTTCTCGTCCATATCTTCCAAATATCCCGTAACATTATAGCCATATTGCGTCATGGCATTCACAAATGCGACTAGACCGGATGTCTTATAACCAGACCCTATCAATAGTGTATTGGAAAAAAGGTGACTCCCTTTTTTTCTTAAATATCGCAGCAAATATTTGTGACTGATCAAGTTTAAATAGGTGAAGATAAAAATTGGAAAAATATAGGTAGACCTAGAAAAATCCCGGATTTTCAATACTATTATCCAAGTGGTCACAAAGCCGACAAAAAAGAATATGGAGATCAACAGGCTCTTCAGATAGCGATAATCAGGGCTAAAATAAAACTCGTTATCCCTTACAAATAGAACAATGAACAACCAACTCAAATTGTAAATGACGGCAAGGCCAATTATCTTGTTGACAATAACAATGTTCGTAAATGAAAAGTCGGGAAGCCTAAAAAACAAATAAGCAATGAATACTATATTCAACAAAATGAATTCGAAGGCCAGTAGATTTATCAGTATGAATCTATTTTTGGAATTCATAGATAAGCAGTGATTGGTCGACTTAGTTTAAAACAAAAAAAATGCTATCCCTCGGGCCTTACAAGAAATTAAGTTCAC
>JBCBSN010000397.1:0-2751 GCA_039819225.1 Bacteroidota bacterium
GGTAACTTCAAAATAAACATCTATGGTATTGTGCAATTGGTGCCTAACAATGAATTCCACCACATTTCCACCGGCATCATAGAAATAGAAGGAATCGGCATCCCAACTTTCGAACCGGTGTGTTTTTTGTCCGTCTGGTGAAAGAATAAGTGTTATCCTTTTTTCCATCCATTCCAATGCACTATCCAAACTATTGCAAGGAATCAAAAAACAAAAATGGTAGTCATGGGTTTTTTGAGATTCCGCAAAGGTGAACAAACTCCAACCTATCTGTACAGAAAAATGACTTGGACCCGATTCCAAAACCTGGAAACCCAGGGTTTTCGAGTAGAACTCCCTTTGTGCTTTGAGATGCTTGGTATATAGCTTTAGTTCCTTTATCCTCATTTTTTAGCCAATATGTATCGTAGTTGGCTGACTAAGTGAAACGACCCCATTTGCTTTATTTACTCCATAACTTCACTGATTTGAACAATCGGCCGGATATTCGTATAGTTGGGGATATCGCCCGTGATTTTTTCCGCGTTGGGTCCAAAAGTGGTTTGATAGGCGGAAAGCGTGTCAAAATACAAATAGCCAATGGCCAAATATGGAATGGGTTCATCCGGTGTCCTGCCCCCTATTCCCTTGTCAATTTTTATCAACTTTAGTGAATCGCCTAAAACCCTAGTCAGCATGGGCATATGCTTTTTGGAATAGTAATCCATGTCAAATGTTTTTCCTTCACCGTTGGGATACAAGATCGTTACCTTGACCATACCTTTTTTAATTCTGGGGTCGTCCATTGATGTAGCCTGCCCACAACTGGAAAGCAGTGCCATGATACCAAGGATTACCGAGATAGTTTTGGTTTTCATTGTATTGATATAAGTGGTTTAAAATAATTTATCAACTTTCCAAGGTGCCGAATACAAAAGTGTTCCATTAAGATGGTACCGTACTTTACGCCTGTCTCAAAAGAGCCTAAAAACCTGAAGCGGCGTTTATAAAGATACCTAATTTAGGGATGTACTTGGGTACCAAACCCATAATCGTGGCCAATGCCAAATGCCTGTTTTGAAATAGGCCCGCTTTTTCCATCCGCTACCGGGCCATTGGAAAATAGGTTCTTTGGGGATTCCGAATCGTTCTAGGCAGTCCCTAAAAGACCCTCTGATTTCTTTTTTTGCGGCCCATACGCATATCAAAAATCCCATGGTAACGAAATATTCCTTGTTATGAGTTTTGTTACTTGTGACAATCCAGATAGTGATATATAATTTCAATAATTTTTGAAATTTCAAAAATTAGTTGTATTTTTGCATCATGCAATTTGAAGAGGCCAAACAAAAGTTCATTAGTACCTGGGGAAGTCTGGGCACCTTATGGGGCATAAACAAGGCCATGGCACAGATACAGGCTTTGCTCTTTATCTCCACAGCACCCATGACCACCGAGGAAATCATGGAAGCCCTGCAAATCTCCAGGGGCAACACTAGTATGAACGTAAGGCAATTGATCGATTGGGGTATCGTTAGGAAGGAATCGCGGCCAGGTGAGCGCAAGGAATATTTTTCCACGGAAAAGGATGTGCAGGAATTGGCCCGTATTATTGCCAAGGAACGAAGCAGGAGGGAAATACGCCCCGTCATCAAAACCTTGGCGGAAATAAGCAATATTACGGACGACGGAAAACCCGGTACCCGGGAACTCATAAGGCAAACCAAGGCCCTGTACGAATTAGCCGAAACAGCAGATAATATGCTCCATAAAATCGTAAACCAAAAACAAAACTGGCTTACCAAATCCTTGGTCAAAATGATCAGCTAATTTTTTTATTATTTGTTTTCAATATTTTCTGAAACTTTAAAATGTAAATCATGGATTATCAAACCCCTACCTGGATTATTGTCCTAGGTGGCATTGGTCAGATCTTTACCGCGCTTATCTACCCTTATATCCGACATAACGTCTTTGATTGGTACAATGACATAAAGCAACTGAAACCGTTGAACCAGGAAATTGCCAAAACCTATGGGCGCTACATCCAAGGGCTCAACTTCTCCTTTGGTCTTATTGCCATTCTTTTACCTACCCAGCTATGGAACGGTTCCCCATTGGCCTTGGCCCTTACCGGATTGATCGGTGCCTACTGGGTCGGCAAAGTGGCCACGCAGATCGCGTATTACCCCATGTACCAAATTCCCCAAAAAGTCATTTTTAAAATAGGGAGCTATGGTATGAACGCCTTGTTCATCCTTTTTGCCGTAGTCTTCACAGCACTGTTTATAACAAATCTTATTGCCCAGTTAAATCTCTAAAACCCTTGATTATGAAAACCATGGTCTTCACCGAAAAGGAGCTTCTTAAAAAAGGACCGTACCAAAAGGTTCTCGATATTATCGATTTTTACAACGAGGCCACCGAAGATTATAAATTCTGGAGCAGCGATTACAACATGCATTTCGGCTATTTCTCCCATGGAAGGTCCAATCCCCTAAAACGTGATTCCATGCTTAACGAGATGAACCGCCAGGTTCTGAAACGCTTGGGGCTTCCAAGTTCAAAAAGTCTGCTGGCAGACCTGGGCTGTGGCATGGGCGCAACCATACGCTACGCCTTGCAACGGAATCCAAAACTATCGGCTATTGGAGTGACTTTATCCCATTTTCAGGTAAGCGAAGGCAATAAATTATTGGGTCAAATGAGGGGTACCCTGCTCAACGAAGATTTCAATGTTACTTCCCTATCATCCAATTCCGCTGACGGCGC
>JBCBSN010000398.1:0-2699 GCA_039819225.1 Bacteroidota bacterium
ATTAAAAACACGAATGCCATGATAGTAAGATAAGTCCTTTCTGGAGCTATATCTGGTGCATCTGAAGTCATAATTCTATATGTTTCTGACATTGCCCCCAATGACATAAGTCCTAATATGGAAGCAATTATTCTGTAAAATGTCTTATTCATATGATTAAAATCAAGTAACCGCTACCCTTAACGTGCATTCGTTGATTACTATCGGTTATTTGGTCTTTAGTTTGATCCCTCGTTTAATAATGCCCCCTTAACTGAATAACATAAATGACATCGGTTTCGACCTTGTATACCAAACGGTGTTCCCTGGTTATCCTTCTGCTCCAATAACCGGTCAAATTGTATTTAAGTGCCTCGGGTTGGCCGATACCCTTGAAAGGCGTTTCGAGAATGTTGTTCAACAATGCCTTTATCTTGGCGATAATCTTAACATTGTTTGTCTTTTTCCAGTACTCGTAATCCTCCATGGCCGTATCGGAAAATTCAATCCTAAAGCTCATCTATGGACACCTTGGTGGTTTGACCGTTATTGACCTGCTCCATTCCTTTGTTCAGGCGATCCCTGTTCTTTTCCGAGGAAAGCAAAAACAATGTCTCCTTAAGCGAATTGTATTCGTCCAAGGGAACAAGAACAACATCTTCGCTATTGGCCCTGTGCACAATAATCTCCATACTGTTGTCCACCACCCTATCTAAAGTTGACTTGGTGTTTTTCCGTAATTCGGTAATATTTATTGCTTCCATATTGTACGTTTTTAGTATACATTAAAGATACTATATTAATCCCTTAAAACCTAACTATTTAACACTTTTTCAAAGCGTAGCGGAGAAAAAAAACCCCGCTCCTTATTGCCCCAAATCTTACCAGCGGACTTACGCGCCTCGGATCCTGTTCCGCACTTTAGGTCCGCCGACGAAGGGCCGTATAAAAGTCCGGGATAGGGGCGCGACTGTTCGGTGCGCACGTGCCGTACACGGCGTAGTTGGGTTTTGGCCGGGCGTCGGCGAAGTGTCCCGCGCCGGTTCATTGACTTTGCCCGCGAACAGGAATAGGTATTGTAAATTTTTTAAGCTATCTTATTTTCCCATAAGGGATATGTAGGTTTTATAATCGGTACACAGCCGTTATGGGAAACGCTTCTGATAGAGTAGATGATATGCCCATGAATCTTTAAAAAGTAAACGTTGAAACGACGATCATTTTTAAGTTCAACAATTTCCTATGGAGTATTGGCCCTGATAGGGCCATTTATTTCCTGTTCCTCTAGACCCAGAGCGCAAAATGGTCCAAATGGGTTTTTTAAGATCGATTTTCGAAAAGATCATTGGTGGTTGATTACCCCTGAGGGAAAACCATTTTTTACGATAGGGTTGAACCATATAGACCCAGCAAGTTTGCGGTATCCCGAAAACATCCATATCTGGCGAGATAAATATCAGGGTAGTACAACAAAATGGCTTAGGGAATCGGTGGCCAAAAATCTAAAGGATTGGGGGTTTAATACCCTGGGTTGGGAGCAAGAAGTAACAGTGAGGCAATGGGAACATTCACGGTCGTTCACTTTCGAGGAGTACAAGGCATTGAACATGCCCTACTGTCATATGCTTCCCTTTACGGAATCGCACCAATGGGAACAGCATACACGACATTTCAATTTCAATAACCCTGAATGGGAAGAGTGGTGCGACTATATTGCGCGCGCGCATTGTGCTGAAATGAGTGAGGATCCAAATTTGATAGGGTACTTTTACAGTGATTGCCCTACATGGATCCACCAGCGGCCGGCAAACCAATGGAGAGGCCCCATATTTGATCCGGAACTGCTCAAAACCAAAACCGGAAAAAAGGAACTTTCCAACCTGGCACGCCGGTATTACAAAACTACCTATGAGGCCATACGCCGTTATGACAAGAACCATTTGATCCTGGGAGACCGGTATGAGGCCAACGCTCCGATCGCTTTTGAGGTTATTGAAGCGGCTTTACCCTATGTTGATGTGCTTTCCTTTCAAGATTTTCGTGATCCCATAACCCATCTTGACTTCTGGCACAAAAAAACAGGGAAGCCTGTTCTTCTGGCTGACGCGGCGAAAGTAAAATGGCTTACCGAACCTGGAGAGTTCACCCGGAACAACGGCCAGTGGTATGCAGATGTGCTGGCCCAATTATTTAAAAACCCCGGCTGTATCGGTTTCCATCTGTGCGGGGCCTATCAGCGCAATAAGGCCAGACGCTATGGTCTTTTGGACGAACTGGAAAATCCAGACCTGGAAAACGTAAGGCAAATAAAGGCGGCCAACCAAAAAATTGATGAGTGGTTGAATAGGAACTTCTGAATCATCACTTTTAAGGGAATTAGCAGGGAATCCACCTATGGATTTTAGCAGATTATCTGGAAAACCCCGCTCTTTCCCAATACTTTCCAGAAGTAGGGTTTGGTTTTCCGTTGCGGCCATTTAGGAAAACTTCATTCTTAGAATAGGAAAGAAGCCGGTAATGAAATGACTAAACGTTTGTAGTCGTTTAAAAACATTTGTCGCCATTTGTAATCGTTTGTACTCGAACAATTGACGTACTTCATTAATAACCAGCATAATGAATAAATCCGATCATTTTTGTAATATTGATGATATATACGAGTTGTATGCCATTTGAAAAGACCTTTGCCTGAAATATGATAATGCCTTAGAAGGCATTAT
>JBCBSN010000399.1:0-2695 GCA_039819225.1 Bacteroidota bacterium
CCACAGTCCTCCGGATCCGACCCAATCGCCCTGATTATCTGTATAAAACAGTTCGCCATCAATAATGCCATATCCTGCTGGAGAGCGCATACCCGTAGCCCAGGGTTCCATTTGTCCGTCCTCCGTGATTTTGAGGATCCATCCACGCCAAGGGACCCTGCTTTCACCCCGCCACCATTCCTGATTTCCAAAAGCCACATTGCCCGTAACAAAAAAAGAATTGTCCGGAGCCAAGACCGGACCAAAGGAGTATTCATGATAATGGGTGGAAATGGGCCAGGCGTAAATAGTGTTGTACTCATCGGCAATCCCGTCCCCATTGGAATCTACCAACTGGGTGAGTTCCCCTCGCTGGGCCGTGTAGAGGGCACCATCTTTATGAATAAGACCCAAAGGTTCGTGTAGCCCTGAGGCAAATTGCTTGAAATTTGCCGGATTCCCGTTGGCCATAGTAGGATTTTGAATAACCCAAACATCTCCCCTACGAGTACAGACGGCCAAGTTTCCATTGGGCAGCGAGGTTACCCCACCGCCTTCAATTTGGATACCCTCGGGTACGGGTACGGTGACCATTCTGTAAAAATCCGCCTCAATGGGTGCATCCTGCCCTAGAAGGACATTTTGACCACATAAAGAAATAACAAAAACCAGGTAAAATAAGTTCTTCAAACTGCAGTATTTTAAACGCTCCATAGTCTTACCAAACAATTTCATAAGTAATATCGTTACCGTCCACCGGTACTATTAAATCTGTTTCTTCACCCACTTTTCGTATTAGCGGGGATTGAGCGGAAGTTACTTTTACATAGTATTCCCGATCTTTTATAGCGTAGAAACCATCCGCCATCTTTTGAACTTTGCCGGAGGCCAGTTTGTAATAAACCTGATTGGGAGCTCCATCGGAAAATTGAAGATGACACAGTAAGGATTTGTTATGCTCGTCGGGAATAATTCTATGCTCTATGGGCATACCTTTGAAGTGATACTTGAATATGGGAAGCCCCGTTTCATTATCCAAGTTGTATCCCTTGGGAACGAAATCCGGTGCCGTAGCGTTCTCGGGAAAGGTGCTATCCAAAGCGGGTAACTCGGCTAGGGGAAATCCTAAATTTGTCCATTGTACCGCACCCTTGGGAAGAAAAGATCCGTTACCTCTATTATGCCACATTGGGGTGGCGTCTACAAATGGGCCGCGCCATACACCGACAAGGTTTGCTGTACCTAAATCATATACATAATTAATATGCTCGGGAGTACCCACACCAATAGTATGGGAAAGCCGCTTTCCGGAATCCTTGAAGCTCACAAAACCCCTAAGCAGCCTTGGCTTTGCTCCGGGCTGTACAAAAATGGGTGATGTGGCACTAACCTGTGGGGGATAGGAATCATAAGCATGGAAAACTTTGGGATTGGTAGTCGCGGTCTGAACCGTAAGCCCCAAACGGGGAGCATGCCACGGAGCCGATTTTATGTTGGTTAGGATAAGGGAATGTTCGCCTTCGGATAGGGAAATGGTTTCGTCCAATACTCCGCGCGCTTCTGCAGAGTTATGTTCCGCTACTATGCTATCATCTATTTGTAAGCGAACTCCTCCGGTATATCCAACTGAAAAATTATAAGTGTCATTTTTAGGGATTTCAAGTGTGCCACGATAAACGATCCCGTATTCATTTTCTTCACCAACCATACCAATATCGATTTGTGCGGAGGTGCCTTCCGAGACTATTGGACTGTTTTCCAAATCCCCAAGACCTTTTAAAGCACCTTTAAAAGTGGTATAGCTGATATTGGATAAAGTTACCTTGGATTCTTCCAAAAGGGAATACGCAATATTCCGAAAAGCAACAGGCCCATGATCTCCCTGTATCACAAGAGGCCCTTTTGGGCTTTCGTCTTTGGAAATGGGCCCACCAGTGTAGGTAGGAACTTCTACATTGTTGTGGATTTGAACTCCATTGAGCACTACCGAAACAAATTTCGCATTTGCCGTCTTTTTTCCAGAAGCATCGAATTTTGGAGCTTGGAAATGAACGTATAGTTTTTGCCATAGGCCGGGGGCTTTTGCCGCATTGCTGGAAGGGGCGATTCCTCTGAATATTTTACCGGGATCGGTTTCCCAATTGTTATGAATACCGCCCATATCGGATATCTTGGGATGTACTACTCCCCAACTGTCCTTAAGTTGTAATTCATATCGACCTTGAAAATAAATACCTGAATTAGATCCTTTTGGGAGCATAACCTCCAATTCCAGTTTAATATCCCCATGTTGCCAACGTGTTTCCAACCTGTCCTTTTTTTGTGGACTGTTTAAATTGAGAAGGATTCCTTTTCCTGGTATTGCTACCACGGGTTTGGGGGGCTCAAGGATTTTTTCTTTTTCCTTTTTTCGCTTTCTTTTTTTCTTTTTGGTCTCAATTTCTTTGGGCACTTCCATTAAATGATGGACATCTATATTAGGATTCACCTTTACATCGCCCACAATTTGCCAGTTTCCGATCTGTTCCTTAAAATCTTCTAGATTCTCCAAGGATATTTTGGTCTGGCACCATGCAAAACCTACGGAAAGAAAAAGAAGAAATGTTGCATTAAACTTCATATAATTCGGATTGAAGGGCTCAATATATAGAAATTGCATCTAATAATGCCGCGATGTCTTAGGAACCTCACAAAATGAGTGGAAAATGATAAAAAA
>JBCBSN010000400.1:0-2687 GCA_039819225.1 Bacteroidota bacterium
GTATAATGGCATTCCAGGACTTCCGGGATTTTTTCTAGTTGCTTTACGGCTATGGGATTGCTCATGGCCTTGTCCAGATAAATACCGATGTAGGCCATGGTAGTATACCCCATGACCTTGGGGTTGATGACAAATTTGGAACCTGCCAGTAGCCCGGAGGCTTCCAATTTTCGCAAACGTTGGTGAATGGCCGCTCCGGAAATCCCAATATTCCGGGCGATTTCTAAAATAGGTTTTCGAGCATCCGTCATAAGAAACCTTAGGATTCTTTTGTCAATACCATCTATTTTTACTTTTTCGTTATAGGATCTCCTCACTTGGATTGCGGTTTAGCCCTTAAAGATAGGCAAGTTGTTATAAACCATAGATTTTAAGGCCAGCGGCCTGAAATCTGCCGTTCAACGGAATCGGTAACTCAAAATAAAGGTTGGGAACAGGATTCCTAACTTGCCACGGTATCCGGGTTGTACCCCAGATAGGGTACTTTAAACTCCTTAAAGGTGACCCCACGTTGTTGAAGCTCAGCAAGAATGGGCGAGTAGACTTCCTGGTGAATGGGAATCTGCACTCCAGGGGTAACTATTTTTTTGTTCAGGATAAGTAACGTAGCAATGGCTACGGGCAGGCCAACCGTTTTGGCCATGGCCGTATGGCTTTGATCTTCACCGAGGACCACCATATTGGCATCCAATTGTTCTTTCTTGCCGTTCAGTTCATATCCGAACTTGTGATACATAACGATCATATCTTTATCGGACTCGGAAAGCGTCCAACTTTGCTCTAGGATTTTCTGAAGAATTTGTGCAGGGGTCCCATTTTCCAAGAGAATCTTTTTTTTGGGGTTGAACAGATCTAACTCCAACAGTTTGCCCCACATAATATCATCCTGATCGATCTTAAGATAGTGACGCAGTTTTAGCTCCACCGAATCAGTAGGCGAATAAGGAAGAAACAGATTGGTAAACTCCCTATAGGACATTCCCTTGGAATTGCCAATGGTATAGCTATCATCCGTCATCCCCAGTTGTACGAACATATTCCACGCCTTGGAGAAACCCACACGCCGCATGGTACCCCTGTATAAGGTAAGCACGTCCTTAAGCCCATATGCCTTTCTGTAATCCAGGGAATCCCTGTTGGCATATCCCTCAAAACGGCCATATCCTTCAATTTCAAAAAACTCGGTACGCCTAAAAAGTTTGTGATAGGGAATGTACTTATACGTGCCTTCCTGGATGAACTTGGCCGCCCCTCCTTGGCCTGCCAGAACAACGTTCCTTGGGTTCCAGGTGAACTTGTAGTTCCAAAGGTTGGTGTCGCTCTCAGGGGCCACTAGCCCACCGGTAAAGGACTCGAACAAAAGCATTTTACCTCCTTTTTTCCGTATCCGGTCAATAACCTGCATGGCACTCATATGATCAATGCCGGGATCCAGGCCGATTTCGTTCATAAATACCAGTCCCTTATCCTTGGCCTGTTCGTCCAAAGCACTGATTTCTGCGCTAATATAGGATGCCGTGACCAAATGCTTGCCAAAACGGATGCAATCCTCCGCCACCTTGCCATGCATTCGGGCGGGTAGCATGGAAACTACAATTTCGGAACTTGTAATGGCCTCTTGTCTATGCTTATCCTGAAGGATATTCAGCTTAAAAACGGTACAGCAGGGGTGATTTTTTATAGATTCCGAAATGTTTTCTGGAAAAAGATCGCCAATATGGATATGTAACTTCTGGGATGCGGCCTTTTCTAAAAAGTAATCCAAGAGATAGGCAGTGGATTTGCCCGCTCCAATGACAAGTATATTCCGTACCATGTGTAGCTTTTAAGTAGTTTTGTGCCCCGTTGGAATGTAACGAATCGAACAATATCACCCATGCGGGTTATACACATCACAAAAGTAACAGATGGAGTTATGAATAGAACTATTTTTTTAACCGGAATTCTTTTTGGTATCCTCGCCATCGTTTTGGGAGCTTTCGGAGCCCATGGACTGGAACACCTTTTGCATCAGGAGTCCCTGGAGACTTTTAAGACCGGGGTGCAATATCAAATGTACCATGCCCTCTTATTGTTGCTCTTGGGCAGTACTAGTCTAATTTCGGAAAAGAAAAAGAAATGGACTTTTTATTGTATCCTTTTTGGCCTAATCTTTTTTTCATTTTCGATTTATCTTTTGGCCACAAACACCCTTACTACCTTTAATTTTAAGGTTTTAGGCCCTATAACTCCCCTCGGTGGGCTTTTGCTTATTACAGGCTGGACGATTTTAGGATTTCAAGCTTACGCCGGTTTTAAACAAAAACAGGGCAATACGAATTAAAGCCATCTATTTTCGATACTTTTGGAAGGCAAAACCCCTTTTCATGAAGACTTCGGAAAAACCGATCCGCCCCATTTCCCTAAAACCCTATGGGATTTCGCATACCAATTTCAAATATCAAATAGATTCCCTGGCGCTTCATGAAATTGCCTTACAAAAGGGAATGGGTAAGGAAGCTTCTTCCGGGGCATTGGCCGTAAACACCGGTGAATTTACGGGGAGGGCGCCCCAAGACCGTTTTATTGTCAAGGATGCTATTACAAAGGATGAAGTATGGTGGGGAGATATTAACAAATCCTTTGACCCAAAGGCATTCGATAGCATTTACAAAAAGGTCATTGCGTATTTAAATGATAAGGAGCTC
>JBCBSN010000401.1:0-2665 GCA_039819225.1 Bacteroidota bacterium
CCTTGTTATAGCGCTTGCTTGGATCCAAAACCCTAATATGATCATAAACCTGGTTAAGGCTGTTCATTATAGATCGTGGACAATTGGGATTCAATATCAGGAATTCCAAGGTGGTTATACTGTTCGGGGTCTTTTTGTAGAACCGCCGCATCATGTCATAGGCTTCAGCGCATTTAAGGAGGGTAGTCCATTCAAAACTATTGCTGAATTTCTCCCCATAACTTCCCTGTGCTCTTAGGGCATCATTATATTTAGAATTGATAATACGGATAATCTGCGTGGCCCGTTCCATATTCATGCCCATCATAATTATGGCATAGACCTGATCATGAAGCAAGGTTCCCCTAATCTTTCCCCTGAGTACAGTGGTCATTTCCGTGATATTTCCGGTAAAATCATATAATCCCCTTTTTACAAAGGCATCTACCGGGTATCTTAAGATAAAATGGTAAAATTTGTTGATGGCCTCATAAAGGCCTGTGGAAATAAGATCACGGGCACTATTGGCATTTTCCCGGGCGTACTTTACATTATTTATAATGGAGTAGGTAGAATCATAATCCAAGCCTATTTTGTAAAGCACCTCTTCCTCGTCCAAAACAACGGCCTCGTCCAATACCGGTTCACCGACCATGAACAACATGGATCGCAAGACAAATTGTCTGGATTGCGATAACTGGTTCGGGGCATCCAGAGACGAAAAATAGTTTACGTTGAGATATCTGGCCATATGCTCCGAACGCTCAATATAACGTCCCATCCAAAAAAGGTTATTGGCTACCCGTGCTAGCATTGAATTATTGTTTTTATTTCAGGTTTCAGGTTTCAGGTTTCGGGTTAATCATTAACTCATTTTTTCATTTCCTCATTTTCAAATTGATTCATTTTCAAATCTTCAAATTAAATTCTGTAATCTCAATCCGTTCAACTTGAAACCTGAAACCACTTAAGCCGTCCACTGCCACTGTATACTGGTCACTCCTTTAACACCCAAGTATCCTTGGAACCCCCTCCCTGGGAAGAGTTCACGATAAGGTTTCCCTTTTTGAGCGCTACCCGGGTAAGGCCGCCCTTAAGGACAAATTCTCGATCCTTGCCCAATATAGTAAAGGTCCTGAGGTCTATATGGCGTTGTTCAAAGGATTCGTTCTCGTCTATATAGGTGGGATGAACGGACAAGGACATTATAGGCTGTGCCACATATTTTCTAGGGCTCTTAGAAACCTGCTTTTTTACGGTTTCCATCTCTTCCTTGGACAAACGGTTCCCTATAGATATGCCATAGCCCCCTGCCTCGTCCACCGGTTTTATGACCAACTCCCCAATATGTTCCAAAACATATTTTAGCTCATCCGGCCTACTGCAGTGATATGTATGCACGTTTTTGATAATAGGTTCCTCGTCCAAGTAGTATTTAATTATGGCAGGCATATAGGTATACACGGCCTTATCGTCCGCTACTCCGGTTCCTGGGGCATTGGCCAAGGTAACGTTCCCTTTTTTGTATGCGCCGAAGAGACCAGGCACTCCCAAAACGGAATCCTCACGAAACTCTAAAGGATCTATGAAAAGATCATCTATCCTTCTGTAAATAACATCTACGCGTTCCGGACCTTGAGTGGTCTTCATGTATACAAAATCATTTTCCACGAACAGGTCGCGGCCTTCCACAAGTTCCACGCCCATGGTCTTGGCCAGATAGGAATGCTCATAAAAGGCGGAGTTATACATTCCTGGGGTGATTACCACCGTGGTGGGAATATCCACGCCTTTGGGCTTGGAAGTTTCCAGAAGGTCCAGGAGGTTCTCCGCATAGTCCGTAACGGTATGGGTCTTATAATGGTTAAAAACACCAAAAAGGGCCCGTTTTAAGGCGGTGCGGTTACAGATAACATAACTTACCCCGGAAGGGCATCTGATATTATCTTCCAAAACATAGTAATTACCATCCGTATGTTTTATAATATCCGTACCGGAAACATGGTTGTAAATACCCCCTGGTGGATTAAGACCCATCATCTGCTGTAGATAATTGGCGGAAGAGCTGATGAGATCCAAAGGAACAACACCCTGTTTTAAGATTTTCCTATCATGATAAATATCCCATAAGAAAAGATTCAAGGCCCTACTTCTCTGGATAGATCCGCGCTCAATAATGTCCCATTCCCCAGGATCGATAATACGTGGAAAAAGATCGAACGGAAAAATTTTTTCTTTGGCATCCTTTTCCCCATAAACCTGAAAAGTGATTCCTTGATTAAAGAATGAGGATTTGGCTTTATCGCTCAAACGCGCATAATCCTGAATAGAATGGCCTCCATATAAATCGAACAAAGTCTTATAGATTTCCTTAACCGAACCTTCTGTATTATAGAGCTCGTCGTATAACTTCGGGTTTCTTTGATAAGAAGAAAATATACGGTTTTCCAGATTATCCATATCAATTCTGTTTTGTTAAAATATAAGGGTTTTGTAGGTAATATGCTATGTAAAATCGGTAATAATCCATTAGTTTTTTGCCAATCTACACAAAAAAATAGGAATGTTGGAAACCACCTCGTTTTTTTGTGTAGATTGGCAAAAAACTAATGGATTATTACCGATTATCCATATCAATTCTGTTTTGTTAAAATATAAGGGTTTTGTAGGTAATATGCTATGTAAA
>JBCBSN010000402.1:0-2664 GCA_039819225.1 Bacteroidota bacterium
CTGCTTTTTGGCCCATGCAATGGCCTCTTCAAACTTTCCAAGCTTAAAATTCATGTCCGCTTGATAATAGGACAGTTTTTCCTCCAATACTTTTTGATCGGTAATCTGGTCAAAACGCTCATTTGCGGTCTCATAGTCGTCCTGCTGATAGGAAATATAGCCCAGATAATATTTGGCCTGTGCGCCATAGACCGGAGAATTGGCTACCTTGCTCAAATAACGTTCAGCGTCCTTGGATTTTTTGGCCGAAAAAAGGGAATACCCATAATTGAAGTTGAACTTGTCCATCTCCTGTCGGGAAAGCGCATTCTGATCTACCTTATTGTACCATTTGAGAGCGTAGGGATACTTTCCGGTCTTAAAGTAATATTCCGCTACATCGGCAAACGCCGAATTACGCTTGGTGGAAGTGGGATAGTTTGCTACAAAATCCTCCATCAATCGATCCGCTCCCAACTGGTTTAAGCGTACCGCCGCATTAGCCTCGTAATAAGCACTGTTGGCCTTGGTCTCCAAATCCTCAGTGCTGTTCTTTACCTTGCCAAAAATAGTCTGTGCGGCCTGGTATTGCTCGTTATTGTATAGGGCCAGAGCATTTTGATAATCCTTTTGGTCGTGAGTATAAATCTTGGTCTCCTGGGCAAGAATCCCTCCCATTGCCCCTAAGAATATGGGGATAAGTGCGGCAAATTTCTTCAACATAGTGTTCTGACTATTTGGGGACCCCTTAACGTACGTCCCATATTGATTACCGGATGTTATCTATAGTAACGATAAATACGGGGCCTAAGTATGTACCACCCCCAAAGAAAAAGATTTTTGGAAACGTCCTTCCGCTTTTCCAATGGAACTTATTACTTTTATATCAACAAATCGAAGTACAAAATCGGAAATACGAAGAACGGGGTACACGACAGGAAATGCATAATTGAAAACGTTGATCACACGGAACAACAAACGGTAAATAGTGGACGGTAGCAGTTTGCAGTGTTAAGTAAATACCTGTAGACTCCTGAACTCAGAAACTTCCAGACCCCAAATGAATTCAAAGTCAGATTCAAAAATCAATTACCATTTCAACAATCAACTTTTAACGCATAACCTACAGACCCAGTAACCGAATAACATACTTACCCTACAATGCAAGAAACCGTTTTAGCGCTGCAACAGGCGGATATTTTCCAAAAACAGAACCTTATCTTAACACAGGTAGATCTTGAAATCCAAAAGGGAGAGTTCGTTTATCTTATCGGGAAGACCGGAAGCGGTAAGAGTAGTTTTATGAAAACGCTCTATGCGGATATCCCTCTGCGAAAAGGATCCGGCCATATTGTTGGTTTTGACCTACATGGGCTTAGCGAAAAGGACATTCCCTTTCTTCGAAGAAAATTAGGCATCGTTTTCCAGGATTTTAAATTATTACCGGACCGAAACATCAAGAACAACCTACTTTTTGTACTCAAGGCCACGGGCTGGAAAGACCTGGCCAAAATGGACCAACAAATCGAAGAGGTATTGGACAAGGTAGGGATGAAGACCAAAGGATTTAAGTTCCCCCATGAGATCTCAGGGGGGGAACAACAACGTATTGCCATTGCTCGGGCGCTGTTAAACGATCCGGAATTGATCTTGGCTGACGAGCCTACTGGGAATCTGGACCCTCAGACCAGCGTAGAGGTTATGAAGGTGCTGCAGGACATTAACCGATCAGGCCGAACCATTCTTATGGCTACCCATGATTATGCCTTAATTCTTAAATTTCCCGCCAAAACACTGAAATGTGACGGCAACCGCGTTTTTGAGGTGGTGCAAAGGGGGGTTTAACGGTTCTGAATCCTGGCGTGATGGGCCAGGACCGGTTCATTCTCAAGACCGGCCAAGTCGGGGTCATAGTTTCCCAACTTCCTTTTTATGTAACAATCCGTGATTTCTTTGGTCTTTAGGATGTATGGACTTTTGAGCGCTAGGAGATATCATACAAATTGTACAGATTATTGACAGTATTTGTCCAATTACTTTACAGTTTAAAGCGGAAGATCTCAAATAAAATAACATAAAACATTAATTATCAATATTTTATGTATTTGGCACGGATTTCGGTACGGGTTTTAAACCATCACCTTTGGGTCTATCAATGAGTATCGACGGATAGGTAGCGAGCCTCTGCCTTATCCTGTCCAAAACGTATGTACTATGTGGAAAAACCATTTTAAATTCGCTTGTAGGAACGTTCCAAAGATCGAAGTCTTTTCCCTTTTAGATATCGCATTTCCAGCCCATACACCTTTTATTGCTTGCTTCTATTTTTCCCGTATTACCAAACTCTTCCAAATCAAAGAAAATGATTCCAAAGCGATTAAAAGATTTAAGGACCCAAAGTAAACTGTCGCAATTGGCCCTTGGGGAAATTTCAGGGGTATCCAATGTACAGATAGGCCGCTATGAAAATGGGTTATCCAGACCAAGGCCAAAAACCTTGTCCAAACTGGCAAAAGCGCTAGGCGTAGACCCAGGCTATTTTACTGACAAAGATCAATTTCCGGACAACACCCATCTTGAAGAACATCTAGAGCGACTAAAAAAGGTAATCAAAACCGAAGACGACCAAAAGACCTTATTGGCCCTTATTGATGTTCTTGATCGAAAGAACAGTGCTTAAATCTT
>JBCBSN010000403.1:0-2654 GCA_039819225.1 Bacteroidota bacterium
CTGTAGGGCCTGTGGTACCTCCGGGGAGGTGGCTCCCGTAATATACTCGTAATCCTCGGTAAAGAAGTTAAGGCCAAATTCAATCCGATTCTTAAAATTGAACTCGTGCAACAGGAGTGCCTCAAAGGCCCTGTTGTTGTACCGATAGTCCGCAGTCCCCTGGGCCAGAAAAACAGGTTCACGCGTGGTAAAATCTTGATAGGTCATTGCCAGCCCGGTTCTTCTACCGAACAGGTTGGGTGCGCGGAGGTTTAGCCCATAGGAGTTAAAAACATCCCGCTGAAAAAATATCCCAAGGGTAATATTGCGCCCCAACAGGTTAAACTCCTGCAATCCTAGGCGAAACGCCAGTTCATCGTTCACGGTACTATAGAAGTTGGCAAAGGGAATCAGGGTAAAATTTTCCTCAACGGTAAAGGTTACTCTACATTGGTCTTTATTGATCATGAAAATATCAAAGGAGGCATGCGAAATGGCAGGTAGGCGTTTTAGGCGTTGTATATCCATTTCGATAAGGACGGAATCAAGTGTACCGCTTTCCCGGGTCCGCAACAATTTTTTGAGGAAAACAGGTTTGGTCTTCTTTGTCCCCTTAATCTCTACGGCACTTATATTGGTCTGCGCAATAGCCTGTAGGCTCAGAAGAAACAAGCATATCGCACCAAATAACCGCATAAAAGGGAACTTTTAATTCATGTGTAGTCTAAAAGGAATTTCCGCAAAAAGGTTTACCCAATTATCTTCGCTGACCCCCATTAAGGTAAACCCGTAGAAATCATCCTTGGTCAACTCCGGAGGCTCGTCCCTTGTCACATTAAGGATAACATTTTCCGTATTGTAATACTGGAACATCCGTTCACTGGTATAGGTCCCGGACAAAAGATCGTTGCGTGCATCGTTGACCACTTGAAAATAAATAATCGTGTCATCATAGCTACCATCGGACCAAGTAAACGTGGGCGAAAGGGTATCCAAGTCCTGGATACTCACATTTTCCGGCAAATACTCCGTAGGTTTTGAGTCCTTCTTTATTCGAATAGGGTTGCATAAATGCATCATGCCTTCCTCTTCAAAAGAAACAATTACCCATTTACCTTCCTCCACGGAGGTTTCAATCCGTTTCAAATAGCCATTGAATACATCTTCCGTGTTTATCAAGAACTCATTATATTGGGAAAAATCGTCTTTATCGGCGTCCAGGGAGGCAGTTTCAAAATAGCGGATATTGGTGGCCCCTGGTCTGGGGTATAAAAAGACCAGGGTGCTTTGGCCCATAACATCGCTAGCCGCACAAGCAATGACATTGCCCCGCACAACCTCAAGATCCTCTGCCGCGGCCTCCAGTGTTCCATTCAATAGCTCCTGATCTTCGGAACACCCAAATAGCACTAAAACAAACACTATGGCAACAATACGTTTCAAGGCATATACAATTTATAAAAGGCCCTTATGGTCTCCTCGGCCGGTTTATTCTGCGGGGTAAAACGATTATTCTTGGATCCCCCGGATTTCTCATGGTCTATAAACCATTTCCAAATATAGCCTCCCGCAAACCAGTCTTCCTTCCAAAATTCATCAAAAATGACCTGGGTCGCCCTGGCCTGGGCTTGCAAATTAACATTCTCCTGATTGCGGTCTACCAACCACGGTTTTTTTGCGGTATAATCCATACTACGGTAGCCGAATTCCGTAAATAAAACCGGTTTACCCACTTTTTTGGACAATTCTTCCATATGACCTTTCCACTTTTGCCATCCTTTTTCTAATTGTTCGGCAGACGGATCCCGTTCCTCGGACAAGGGGAAATACGCATCTACGCCTATATAGTCCAATTGTTCCCAAAATGGGGTTCTTGTATATTCGTCCCAATTGGCGGCGTAGGTAAGTTTTCCGGAATATAACCCCCGTATCTCTTTTATCAATTTTCTCCAGTAATCCGGCCTATTGACCACAAACTGCTCCAACTCCGTACCTATACATAAAATGGCCACTTTTGTCTTTTGGGCCAACCGCGCATAACTCAGGATAAATTGGGAGTAGGAGGCCTCAAAAGTCTTCCAATCTTCCTCGGTCTTCATTTTTAGAGTACCGGTAAACTCGCCCCTCCATATCCAAATTTGGGGTTTTAGCATCACCCGGATCCCATTTTTTTTCAATAAACGCAGGTACTGTTCCGCTCCTTCGGAGGTTTCCCCGTACCACTGCCTTCCCGTATCAAAAATAACCTCCGGGGAATGGATGTCTCGGGTAAATCCAAAAGGCATTACGGCAGCATGGTTGGCCTTGAGCCTTAAGACTTCATCCACATTTTCCTGTTCCACCTTCTCACGAGAGGCAACAAAACTTATGCCGTTTATCCTTTCGGCAATCTGGCCCGTACATGCCAGTTGAAAAAGGGATATATAAAAAAGCCCTAATTTTTTCATAAAATTTCGATTAGGGCTAAAATAAGCTTTTTATGAAATGGGTGCTTAGAACACAGCCCGTAAACCTATGTTAAATGTTTGTCCAAGACCGGTATTCTCTCCCCTAACAAAGTTGGTATACAATGTCTCAATATTCAACTCTTTGGTCAATTGATATTTGGCACCCCCTCCCAGAGCAGTGAAATTTTGGGTAAAATCGTTGCCCAAATCCAATCTTTGGTTATGTTG
>JBCBSN010000404.1:0-2653 GCA_039819225.1 Bacteroidota bacterium
AGATTTTCAGTTTGGTGCGTTCCGCCCAAGACTGATAAGGTTACATTTTTGAGGAAGGCTACAATTTCAGCAAAACATTTAGAGAAAATGGTATTTAAGGAAAATACTCAGGACAATGAGCTTTATGTCTATATGAATGGCAAATTGATATACAAAAAGTGGTTGGACACGGGAAAGTCTAAAGTTTTTGATTCAATAGCTTACGACAAATACACTCTGGCCTCAATTAAAGACAAAGCAAATGAGCAAGCCTAAAAAACTGATAACCTTGATTTTGATTGGCTCATTCTTGATTTGGATTTTAATTGTTGGACTATTCTTATTTGTAGTGAAGAAAAACGGAATTACAGAATTTGACAGAAAGAAAACTGATTATCAACCAACAACGGTCAAAGTTGAAAAAGTAGCACCCGAATTTGAGCGTGGGAAAAAATTATTTACTTCTGACTGTAGCGCTTGTCATCATAGAAATTCAATGATTAACACTTGGCGAATGAAAACTGAAATGATGGACAAAATGGGAATTGAATATTTTAAAAAATACATCACCAATCAAGATTCATTGACTAATACAAATGACTTTTATGCAAGGAAGCTAAAAGAGAAATATGGAAGTTTGGCCAACAGCCATAATTTTGATTATTCCCAATCCGAATTGATTGAATTAATCGGCTACATAGAAGCGGAAATATAAATAGCTGCGTACAACAACAGTAGCCGTCGCACAAGGCTCTGATTCTTTCAAGGAAGGAGACTAGGTTAGGTCGTTTTCCCAAAGGTTTTTAGGGAAGGCCACAAAAGGATAAGTCTAAAAGGGTCTCAATCCAACTTATGCGTCAATGCCTTAAACACCTTGGTCGCATTTTTCTTTTCGTATAATATGGTATAGACCGCATCAATGATCGGGGTCTTCACTTTTTTTTCTAGGCGGGATTTGATTTGGTGGGTACTTTTTGCCGCATAGTACCCTTCGGCCACCATGTTCATCTCCATTAAGGCGCTTTTAACCGTATAGCCCTTCCCAATCATATTGCCGAACATCCGGTTGCGGCTAAAAACGGAATACCCGGTGACCAGGAGATCGCCAAGATAGGCCGACTGGTTTATGTTGCGGTCTATGTTGTGGATACGTTTGGTAAAACGCTTCATTTCCCGGATCGCATTGCTCATAAGCACACTTTGAAAATTATCGCCATAGCCCAGGCCGTGTGCAATTCCGGCGGCAATGGCATAGATGTTTTTGAGCATGGCCGCATACTCCGTACCAATAATGTCTTCGGTAATCTTGGTCTTAATATAATTGCTGCTCAAGTTTTTGGCCACTACTTGGGCCTTGTCCTTGTCGGCACAGGCAATGGTCAAATAGGAAAGACGCTCCAGGGCCACCTCTTCGGCATGGCATGGCCCGGTGATTACCCCAATATTCTCGAAAGGAATGTTATAATGCTCATGGAGATGCTCCCCAACAATGCGCCCGGTTTCTGGAACAATCCCCTTTATGGCGGAAAATACGATTCTATCGGTTAAAGGGAGGGTCAGCTTCTGAAGCTCACCTTCCAAAAAAGCGGAAGGGATAGCAAAAATAAGGATATGGGCTTGTGCGACCGCCTCGTTGATGTCATCGGTCAATTGTAACCGCTCCGTATGTAGTTCTACGGAGGTCAAATAATTGGGGTTGTGTCTTTGGATCTTAATATACCCAATGGCATCCGAATTGCGCATGTACCAGACCACCTTATCCTGGTTTTCCGTAAGCATTTTGACCAAGGCGGTGGCCCAACTTCCACCGCCGAGTATGGCGAATTTCATGTCATTTGGCATAGGTGTTATTTTAAACCGGGCCGAGCCCGGTCTTCTCCAACGGTATAAAATTACCCAAAAAAGGAATTATTGATCCGTTTTGGAAAACAATTGATTTCGACTTTTCTTTTCCTAAAGGGTTTAAAGGGCAAAATCCTCTTGTTTCCCTTTAGGGCTAGGGAAAAGCAAGAGGATTTTAAGCCTTGAGACGACATCCAACCTTAATACCTGATTATCAAAACATTAAAAAATTTGGCATGCGATTTGTTTTCTGTTACCCGAACGGTAGTGCCCCAGCTTACGAAATGGATATCAATTTTTAAACAAGTGCTTTGGGGATTACGTAAAAGGCAAGCAGATGAAGACAAGACTACTTTTTGGGATAATTGCAATGGGATTTTTGATGAGTTCCTGTTATACGGAGACCATAATAACGGATGGATTTGTGGAAGAACCTGTCTTGAATACGGATGCGGTTTTGCAATCCTATGACCTTTGGTATGTGAATATCAACGAGACCCGTGGCAATGGGGAGGTTCCCTTTCTGCAAATGGCATTTACCATTTCCTTTGTCAATGGAGTGGTCTACGCCAATAATAATATTGTAGGGATAGGTAAAACCGGGGACGGTTTTGGGTTGGATGTTGGTATATACAATCCTTTGCGAGGTGCCGTGGAGGTAGATCATGATGTGGACGGGCTTTGGCTTTTGGAGGTTTTTGCCATAAACCGAAATACGTTGGAATTCTATGATCCGCGATCCGATACGTCTTACATCTTAATCGGATACCAGCGCAATACGTTTGACTACGATATGGTTTTTTATGACAATATCAACTATTTTATTCAGGAG
>JBCBSN010000405.1:0-2643 GCA_039819225.1 Bacteroidota bacterium
TTTAGAGGCATACATCAGATTTAATCAACCCAATAACTAAATAGCACAATAACCAAAAATGGCATCAACTTCCGATATCCGAAAAGGACTATGCATCAGATATAATAATGATATTTATAAGATTGTTGAGTTTTTGCACGTAAAACCTGGAAAGGGCCCTGCTTTTGTAAGGACAAAATTAAAAAGCATAACAACAGGTAAGGTCTTGGACAATACCTTTTCCGCCGGGCATAAGATCGAGGATGTACGTGTGGAGACCCGATCTTATCAATATCTGTATTCAGAGGGCGAGACCTATCATTTTATGAATACGGACGATTACAACCAGATTGCGCTGCAAGAAAGTGTCTTGGAGGCACCGGGCCTTTTAAAGGAGGGCGAGGTGGTCACCATTTTATTCAATACGGAGGATAGTATGCCCCTGTCCGTAGAAATGCCAGCGAGCGTAATACTGGAAGTTACCCATGCCGAACCCGGTGTAAAAGGCAATACCGCCACCAATGCCACCAAACCGGCCACCTTGGAAACAGGGGCTCGTGTAAATGTACCACTCTTCATTAATGTTGGGGACAAAGTTAAAATCGATACTGAAAAAGGTAACTACCTGGAAAGGGTAAAGGATTAAACCGCCGAATTGGATACTACGTTGAACCTTACACTGAACATTTGAAATTTCCGGTTCCCTATACCCTAAAACAGATCGCTACCATTCTTAAATGCACTTATGTGGGTGCGGACGATTTTCCGGTGTTGGGCATGAACGAGATCCATGTGGTGGAATCCGGGGACATTGTTTTTGTGGATCATCCCAAATATTACGATAAGGCCCTGCAATGTGCAGCCTCCGTGGTGCTTATAAATAAAGAAGTAGTATGCCCCAAGGGAAAGGCCTTATTGGTATCTGACGATCCCTTTCGCGATTTTAATGTGCTTACTCGTTTTTTTAGACCCTTTGAAAAGGCCGAACAATCCATTTCCACCACGGCAAGCATTGGAAAGGACACCATAATACAACCTAATGTATTTATCGGAAACAATGTGGAGATTGGCAGCGGGTGCATAATCCATGCCAATGTATCGCTATATGATAATTGTATTTTGGGGAATAATGTTATCGTCCATGCCGGGGCCGTTTTAGGTGGAGACGCCTTTTATTATAAGAACAGACCTGAGGGAAGGGACAAATTGCTATCCGGAGGTAGAGTGGTCATCGGGGATGATGTGGAAATCGGTGCCCTTTGTTCCATTGACAAGGGCGTAACCGGGGACACCACCATAAAAAAGGGAACAAAATTGGACAATCAGGTCCAGGTGGGGCATGACACTGTAATCGGAAAAAACTGTATCATAGCGGCCCAGACCGGAATCGCAGGTTGTGTTGTCATCCAAGATCAAGTAACCATTTGGGGCCAAGTGGGTATTGTAAGCGGGATAACCATTGGGGAAAAGGCAACGATCCTGGCCCAGACCGGAGTTTCTAGGTCCCTTGAAGGGGGCAAGAGCTACTTTGGCAGCCCACATGGGGAATCGAGGGAGAAGATCAAAGAATTGGCCAACATAAAGCGGATACCGGATATCCTTAAGAAATTGGGGGAATAATCGTTGTTATACCCTATAAATTAATATACAAACCCATACTTTTGTGCATTCTAAAATGATAATTTAAGATACTATGAGCGTTCTTGTCAATAAAGGTTCAAAAATTATAGTCCAGGGTTTCACGGGAAGTGAAGGCACTTTTCATGCTGAACAAATGATCGCCTATGGTACCAATGTGGTCGGAGGGGTAACCCCGGGCAAGGGAGGACAGGAGCATTTGGGGAAACCCGTGTTTAATACCGTGGATGAAGCTGTGGCTGAAGTAGGTGCGGACACCACCATTATTTTTGTGCCTCCGGCCTTCGCCGCGGATGCTATAATGGAGGCTGCCAATGCCGGAATAAAGGTAATCATTACCATTACCGAGGGCATTCCCGTAGCCGATATGGTAAAGGCCTATAATTATTTAAAGGACAAGGATTGTAGATTAATTGGGCCCAACTGCCCCGGGGTAATAACTCCGGATGAGGCCAAAGTGGGAATAATGCCAGGTTTTGTCTTCAGGAAGGGCAAGGTAGGTATTGTTTCCAAGTCGGGCACGTTAACCTATGAGGCCGCGGATCAAGTAGTACGTCAGGGACTGGGAATTACCACGGCCATTGGCATTGGCGGAGATCCCATAATCGGGACGACCACCAAGGAAGCCGTGGAACTCTTGATCAATGATCCAGAGACGGAGTG
The DNA here is from genome assembly GCA_039819225.1 of Bacteroidota bacterium. Lineage (GTDB taxonomy): Bacteria > Bacteroidota > Bacteroidia > Flavobacteriales > Flavobacteriaceae > Ulvibacterium. The sequence goes on from JBCBSN010000405.1 coordinate 2,281, forward strand.
CGTAGTCATGATCGGTGAAATAGGAGGACAACTGGAGGCAGATGCCGCCAAGTGGTACCAAGAAAACGGAAGCAAAAAACCTATTGTCGGTTTTATCGCGGGAGAAACGGCCCCCGCCGGTAGGACCATGGGTCATGCGGGCGCCATAGTGGGGGGAAGTGATGATACCGCGCAGGCCAAAAAACGAATCATGAAAGAATGTGGGATCCATGTGGTGGAATCCCCTGCGGAAATTGGTATAAAAGTAAAAGAGGTTATGGGATAATCCTTGTTTTGGAACACATCCGGAGAGAATAAAGAAAGTATTCCCGTTGTTCTGAAGTCTGTTCAGGATTTTCGGGATTTTTTTCACCTTTGGTTTAA
>JBCBSN010000406.1:0-2620 GCA_039819225.1 Bacteroidota bacterium
CAACATACGTTGTTTACGACTTTTAAAAAATCTGGAAAGCGTAAACAACGTATGTTGGTCATAGTGCATTATTTACTTCGTTTTATATTTTCACTTGACAAAGAGGGATATATAAAGGCAAGGATGAGGAAAGACTTCGATGCCAAAAAAATTACGGCCGTCGATTACATAATTGAGAATGAAAAATCAAACTAAAAACAAAATAGACGCCGTTTATAAGTCTCAATTTGTTCCTGAAGATATTAAAGAAAAATATCTTGAACTTGTGGAATTAGAAAAAAATGAAAAAAAAGCACTTCTTTCAGAAATCAATAGTATACGATTTGAAAAAGGTTTATCACCTTTCAATGTTTAGTAATCTAGTTGTTCTTTTCAATTTCTCTCAATTTTCGGAGAGCCATTTTTTCTACAAATTCATTGTACAGAACGTCTTCAAGAAATACTTCTTGTTCACGGACAACCCTCTCTGCTACCTCTCTCACATCATAATCATATAAAGATTTCCTGTTTCCACCATCCAATGGGTTTCCTTTTCCTGTAAGCAGCCAAAATGCGCTTAGATCGGGATATGCTTCAATTATGGCCTTTAACAAACCATACTTTGGTTCAGATTCCCCATTTTTGACTTTTCTTATTCCTGGACCAGAATAACCAGATAACCTAGATAAATCTGCCTGCTTTAACCCCTTTAGCTTCATTATATAAGATAATCTTTCGGAGAAATCTACCATAAAAACTTTGGTTTTGTTAAAAACAAACAAAAGTTTGTTTATTGCAAACTTTTGTATATATTTGTATTATAATTACACTACAATAGCACAAAATACAAAAAAGATAAGGGATAGGAGGTATGACCAAGCCCCAAAGAATACCCGTACAAGACGCCATATAAACACTAAAACCATTACATATGAAACCTAAGTTCCCCCCAGGCCTTTTTATTCTCCTCTTTTTCCTGATCCCGATTGGCTGTGAAAAAGAGGAGATTTCCCAAACGGTTGAATTACAAGAAGCGGAACCCCCCAGTTATACCACGGCCACCGTGGGCGAGGCCGAGATAGCGGGCCTCCTCGCGGAACTGGAAGGGGAAACGGGCAAAAACGCCCTGCTGTCCCCTTCCGCGGACAAGAAAAAGAGGCGGTTCCGGCTGGACCGGAAAAGGGCCGTAAAGGTAACGGATTCCGCGGGCAACCGTACCTTTGCCATGACGATATGGAGCGAGGATCCCTCCCCCTACCATATCTACAACCTGATCGTGCCCAAACGGAAGAAGGGCCGTATGGCCTCCTTTATCATCCGTTACGGGCTGGCCTATGGGGACACCCCCGGATCGGCCAGTATCTTTTCCCTGAAGGAGTTTACCAATGGGGTACACCTGGAGGGCCGCAACGGCCCGGTGCCCTGTTACGAGGCCCAGCAGACGGTCCCCACGGCGACCAACGGCGGTGCCGCGGGCAACAGTACGGGCTATAACAACCCCTTTGCCCCCGCGATCAACGGCTATTATACCGGCCCCTCGGTACGCCTTACGGTGGACATACCCTTTAACAGGCCCAATACCAGAGTAATAGGGGGCGATGGCTCCTTTACATGGAGTCTGGGCTACATACCGGTCGGCAAGACCTCGTTGTCGACAGGCCCGGACTGGGAAGACCCGATCCGCCAGGACGATGACGAAAAACGGGCCACCGGCCAAAAGACCGGAAAGGCAGGGGACTGCCCGGAAGGGGAACTGTTGTTGCCGATCGATTCAAGTTCGGATGATATCCTTTTAGTACCCAGTTGTCAAAGTTTTGAGTATGCGGATGGCAAACTGGTCAAGGCTGCCGGTGTTTCCAATGTCCAAAATGTTTTTATTGCCGCTGGTGTAGATAATAATGGTCCTTTTTACCATAGTTACCATCTCAACATAACGAAGGCTTATTTTTCCATGCCAAAATATTGGACGAATGGAAAGGCGGCCAACGTAACGGCAAATGCCCTTAGGGCGGCTAATATTAACACCAAAGAATGGTTCTTGAAAAATCCAAAAGCGACTTCATTTGCGTTGGGTTTGCAATGGGAGAAAAACATAAGGTCATCAATGAGGGCAATTGGAGGTGATTTCTCCAAAACCCCTCCTTTTCCTATCCGTAATTTAGCACCTTATGCGGAAGATTGGGCCTGGGATATTACAGATTGTGGTTAATGATTATTTATATGAAAACATTTTTATACTTTTTATGCTCAATATGGTTAACTATGGCTCAGCCAAGTATGGATATTAGTATAGAAGATTTGATCGGGAAAAACATTAACGAAATACCTTATGAATATGAACCATTTGGAATAAACGATGTTGATGAAAACACTTTTTTGCTCAAGGAACGAAAAAAACACCTTTTTGGCAGACCCGTTATTAGTATCGTTCTCATTACGGATACTGAATTGTACGTTAATAGGATAATGACCGATTTTAGAGGTTCCATGGATGTGGAGTTTTATAATTTTTTAATCGAGAAATACGGTATTCCGAACAAGATTCTAAAAAAGGGAGCGTTGCGTTACAGAAAGGAGATAGCACACGACTCCTTACAAATAGTCGAAACCAAATCGGAATACCGTATTTCTCGATTAAAAA
>JBCBSN010000407.1:0-2620 GCA_039819225.1 Bacteroidota bacterium
AAGCGAGTTTTAAACTCGCTTCCTTCCCCCCTATTCAAAGCGTAAACCAAACCCCTAGCACGGTGCTTTATTTTTCTGATGGAGTTGAGTATTTAGGATGGGAATGCAAGGCCATGAGAACCCTGTTGCACATCAAACCCATTTTGGAAATATTGGTGGATGACACCGAGGGAGTTTTACATATAACCTTGGAAAAATGCGATACAGGAGGAACCAACATTTTCTTTGAAAATTCGGACGGTGTGGCCCTTGGGGAAGATGTGTACGAAAAGGAAACTTTTTTATTGGACAGCATAAAGCTAATGTATATGTTCGGCACACTGTTTTTACCCAACGAATACAGTTATCAATGGTTCTTTAAAAAGGTGTTGGACAGGTAGATTTTAGGAAAACTAACCCCTAGTACTTAGGGGTGGTTTTTGCGCTCCGGTTCTGTCATGGTTTTTGCAAAAGGGCAAAAACACACGCCAGATCCGGGTTAGAAATCGGAAGTCGGGCCTCCTGCCCTCTTGCACTTTCCGTGTCCCCTTTGTCATGCCTTTTGCAGAAAAGCAAAAGCCCCGCCAAAGAGGATCCTTGCCCTCTACGGCAAGGACTTCAAGGGGAGGCTCTCCACATTTATTTTAAGGGTTCTATTCCCTGTTCTGGAGCCTCTCCTTTCGACGGCAAATGTAGCCCGTGCATAATGAGCTGGCCGGCAATGCTTTTCTTAAAATTAGTGTTCCCACTTTCAGGGGAACCCGATTTTTAAATTCGGTCGCAAGCTCCCAAAAGCCTTTTGGCCACTCGCACGGTCAATTCATTAAGCATCGACGGAGGGGCTAACTCCAGACCAGGGGAACCCTTAATCTAAAGAGGGGTCTAATAAATTTCGTTTTACTCAATTGCAAGAATCATCATAAATACCTATAAGACAGGGTTTTATAATAAATAAATACAATGAAAACAATGTTTACATTGTTTGCAAAACTAACATTGTATTCGTAAATTGAATACTAATAAAAACAAAGACGATTATGGAAAATCAAACAGTTCAATCATTAAAAATCGGGTTGATCAAACCCGACCCCGGGCAACCGAGGAAGTCATTTAAAGTGCAAGACATTAGCGAGCTTGCAGACAGTATCGCTAAAGTAGGTTTACTGCAGCCTATAACGGTCAGACCATCGGGTAGCAAGTTTGTTATCGTGATGGGGGAACGTAGGTACAGGGCTTGTAAAATGCTTAAATGGAAATCCATTCCGTGCATGGTTAGGGAAATCGAAGAGGATGCCATTTTGGAGGTACAGATTATCGAGAATCTTCAGCGAAAAGATGTTGAGCCCGTTGAGGAAGCGGAAGCGATTGCGATGCTTAAAACGAAGTTCACTCCCGAAGAAATTGCAAACCGCATCGGAAGAAACAAAAAGTTCGTTTATGGGCGCATCAAACTTTCTGAATTAATAGAGGGATTCAAACCTTTTGTAAGGAGCAAGGAAATGACCCTTTCCCTAGCCGTAACGGTAGCTTCGTTCCCGCCAGAGCAACAGCATATGATTTTAGAGGGTATGGGTCAGGAATTTAAAGAACGGTTCGTACAGAACGCTTGTAATAAACAAGCCTTTGATTTGGCTTTTGCACCATTTAAAACGGACGATGCCAAATTGGTTGCCAAGGTAGGGGCGTGTAAGCTTTGCCCTTTTAATTCTGCAAATCAAGGAAGTCTATTCGGGGATGGCAAACAGATATGTACAAAGTCAAGTTGTTATGTTACCAAAAAGACCAAAACCCTTTTAAACCTTATCGAAGAAGTTAAAAAGGACGGGCGATTATTGATTCCCGAGTTTTATAGGCATAGTATGGATTCAGAGGACAATCAGTTAATCCTTTCCATTATGGAGGAAAACGGATTAGAGACTTACATGATGGATGATATGGATGTTCTAAAAAATCCAGTTAAACCAACAGCAGAATCCATTAGGAACGAATACCATTGGCAAGAGTGGACTGATGATGAAGTTAAGGAAGAGTTGGAAGATCGCTTAGAGGACTACAACGAGGAAGTTGAAGCTTATACCAATGCCCCCAACAATGGGTACAATAAGGGAATCCTAATCGACCCCAAGACTTACCATTGGGAAGAAGTTTTATTAAAAGAGGAAGAAGAAGCCGAAACAGATGTGCGCTCATTGTCTATCAAGGAAAAGAAGATGGATGATTGTACCCCTACGGAGAAAATCCAAAAGATGAACTCTAGGGAGGTACGGAAGAAAGAGCTTGAAAATAACAAACAGTTTGAAGAAGTGGTAAAGATGGTAAGGGATTCGGAGTATCACAACACTAAGAAAACCCTTAGTAACGATGAAATGGTGGCATACTGCTTTAATATTTTCGAGAATCAATTGAGTTGGTACAGCCAAAGGGATTTTTTCAAAGGCTTTTTAGGCAATACCGAAAAGAAGAGTAGGGCGGAAGTTGTAGAGCAGTTCAGGAAGAACTTCAAAAAAGAAATGTTCCATAAACTGATACGCTTTGTGATGTCAAGGCAAGTTCACTTCGGGGAACGAAACCACACCAACAATTTCGTCAACATTTCATTCTATACCGCAGTACGTCCTTATCTAAAAAAGGATATCGAGGC
>JBCBSN010000408.1:0-2618 GCA_039819225.1 Bacteroidota bacterium
TTTATGGCATTCTTTTGGTGGAGCGTAACCATTGAACCGAAAAGAATAGTTAAGTTTTAGCCAATGTTTTTCCCAATCCTTTTATCGTTCAAAATTGAGATATACCCTCCGAGGAAAGACTATGGAAAAACGTTTGGTTCCATCGAAAAATACTTCCACATATTAGGTAATTGTTTTGTATTTTAGGTTTCCCCGTATAGTACGTATTTCGATTTATGTAATTTTCATAAAGTATTTCTTCGGTTAAAAAAGTCAATCCTCTAAAAACGTCAGCAAGATGAACCTGCAAAAATCTTTTCTTCTTATCTTAATCACAGCGGTATTTCACATAAATGCCCAGATTTCTCCGGGCATTTACCATTCCAACCAGGACAATGTCTCCTATGAGCTAAAATTGGACAATGCCTATTTTATCCTTTCGGTCTATGAAAAATCCCCTGCAAAATTTATAAGGACTTTGGGCGGCTTTTATACCCTTTCCGGGGAAACGTTGAGTGTTAATTTGGAGTTCGACTCCAATTTCAAGGAAGATGGGGCAAAAACCTTGGAAATCCCATACAAGCTTAAAGGCCAGGATTTACTTTTGAAATTTGAGGGTGAACTTAGGTTCACCAAATCCAAGAACCCCAAACAGGATTTGGATGGGGCATGGCTCTTTGCCACCCGGGGCCCTGACACCGGACAGGAACGACGTGGAGACGAAAACCCCAGGAAAACCCTAAAATTTTTGCTTGATGGAAGGTTTCAATGGATTGCCTATAACATTAAAAGCATGGAGTTTTTTGGTACAGGGGGAGGCGCCTTTACTTCCAAGGGCGGCACCTATTTAGAGAATATTGAATATTTTTCAAGGGACAATTCCCGCACCGGGGCTTCTCTTAAATTTGATTACGAGCTAAAGGGAAAGGATTGGCATCACAAGGGGCTTAACAGCAAGGGAGAACCTATGTATGAGATTTGGTCCAGAAGATGAGCAATCAACAAGTTTTGAGACTCCTAATAGTTGACTCACTCGCTATTTCACCTGTCTTAAATTCTCCTGTAATCATGTAATTCCAGGCCTCAAACCTTTTCAACAGAACCCAATTTCAGTATTTGTCCATGGCCAAAAAAAGACCCCGAGGGGAACACCGTGATATGGGGGAGAGATTGTCCCGAAGAAAGTTCATGGCACAAACAGGTGCCTTTTTATCCGTAGGTGCTTTGGGATTGCCCTTGCAACTTACTTCTATGGAAAAGGAAAGGAAAACGGGCCCTGGGATACGGATAGACCAGGTGAACACCAATTTTGAGCGCGAAGACCTCTTCCCCTATCGCTTCAAAGGAAGTATGGTGACTCAACTCTGGCAAGCCGTGGTACGATTGCAAAGTTCTTCCGGCGTTTCAAAAATTGGCCTGGGCACACAGAATGTACTTTGGTCCGATGCCGATGTAGCCGGCAAGCACTCGGAAAATGGGGCAAATGCCTTGATGTTCGCGGTGACGGAGAGAGCTACCCAAATGGTAAAAGGCATCTCTTTTACCGACCCTATGGCCCTACAGGATGCCATTTTTCCAGAACTATTTGCCTATGCAAAAAAAATTACGGGAAATCCCGACCTAAGAAAAACCTTTGTACTCAATGCATTGGTACCCGTGGACAATGCTGCATGGTTGCTGTATGCCCATGAAAATAAAATCCGATCATTTGATGAAATGATTCCGACCGCTTACCGTGAGGGGTTGTCCCACAAACATGAAAAAGTGGCGAGTATCCCTTCCTTTCCCGTAGGCACGGATATTGAAAAAATAAAATCCGCCGCTGACAAGGGTTATTTTATCATGAAACTGAAAACAGGTTCCAGGGGCACGCAAAAGGAAATGCTGGAAAAGGATATGGCATTTTTGACAACGGTTCATAAGGCTATTGGCCATTACCGCACTTCCTATACCAAAGATGGAAAAATCCCCTACTATCTAGATCCCAATGGAAGATATAAATCCAAGGATACCCTATTACGCTTTTTGGAACATGCCCGAAACATAGGGGCTTTTGATCAAATAGCCATAATAGAGGAACCTTTTGGCGAAAACAACGAATCCTACGTAGGCGATTTGGGGGTGCCCGTTGCGGCGGACGAAAGTGCACACAACGTTGAGGACGCCCTAAAAAGGATGGAACAAGGGTATTCCACTATAGTGGTCAAAGCTATAGCAAAGACCTTGAGCATGACCCTAAGAATAATAAGGGCGTGCCACGAGAGAAACACACCTTGCTTTAGTGCGGACCTTACCGTGAACCCCATCTTGGTAGATTGGAACAAATCCGTGGCGGCCCGCCTCGCTCCTTTGCCCAATGTACAAATTGGACTTTTGGAAACCAATGGACATCAGTACTACAAGGAATGGGACAGGCTTACTTCTTATCATCCCAAAAAAGACGCAGATTGGACGACCTCCCATAAAGGGGTTTACCGAACGGGAAAATCATTTTATGAGGATAACGGGGGCATATTCCTGCCTTCCGTTCATTACGAAAACATTTTCACCTAATGGCAAAAAAAGTGGCCTCACCAGGACTCGAACCTGGATCTAAAGTTTAGGAAACTTCTATTCTATCCCTTGAACTATGAGGCCAA
>JBCBSN010000409.1:0-2543 GCA_039819225.1 Bacteroidota bacterium
TCCGATCTACCATAATGGTCTTCAACCTTGTACTTACTTTTTTTTCAAATTTTTTTCCTTTAGGGTTTAATTTTGAAATGGGTTGGTGGCTTACCGATAAACGCTTTTGGTCGGTTATGTGGTATATTGTTTTATCTTCCTTGGTATTCTCCTTCATAAGAATAGCCATCCAACGTTTTGGGCCCGGTATTTTTTTGAAGATGTTATTAGGGCAATACAAAAATCCCAAGGAAGAGGAACGCATTTTTATGTTTTTGGATCTAAAGGATTCTACTTCTATTGCCGAGCGACTGGGACACCATAAATACAGTCAACTTATTCAAGATGCCTTTTATGATCTAAATGAGGTTGTGCTGGACTATAATGCGGAGATTTATCAATATGTGGGCGATGAGGCAGTATTGAGTTGGCCTTATCCAAAAGGGCTGGCAAACAACAACTGTCTGGGCGTATTCTTTGCTTTTGAGGCCCAGCGAAAATCAAGAAGGGTGCACTATATCCAAAAGTATAATGTGTTTCCGGAATTTAAGGCAGGTTTACACGGGGGTACGCTTATGGCCGCGGAGGTGGGTTTTGTAAAAAAGGAACTGGCCTATCACGGGGATGTCATAAACACCTCGGCTCGTATCCAAGCGGAATGTAACAAGCACAATGTTACCTTATTGATTTCTGAAAAATTGCTTAACGATTTACATAAGGATACAAAATCGTATGCCAAACTTTTGGGAAGTGTGCTTCTAAAGGGAAAGGAAAAAGAAGTGAAGATCCATTCCGTGGTATACAATAAGTAAGATAATCTTCTGCTTTTATTCGTTACATATCCCTATAATGGCCAAAGAAGAATTAGGGAAAGAGTATCGGGTAAAAACCGGGAACCCTTTGGAAATTAATCCGGTTTATGCCGCAAGGGTAGAGACTATGGGTACCAATGTGTGCAGAATCCTAAATAAATTGGACAGCCTAGGGTTAACATAGAACACCGTCTGAAATATTCGCATTTGGCCGGGATACGTATTTAGGTAGCGAATAAGCTGATTATGGACCACTGTACCGTATAATGTAAGGTATGGATGCCTTAGGGGGTGACCCTTATACGGAATAAATTTTCCAATCCAAATACTTTGTCAGCTTCCCTATAAAACAGAAGCCATTCCGTAATTTTGCATTCCCAAGCAAGAAATCCATGACGTACGAAACCTGGTTCCATTTTCTCTACAAATATCTGGTTGAACAAGGGGTCTCCGGACAACACGCCGCCTATTGGAATATGGCTTTGCTTTTGGTCTTGATGGTGGTCTTGATATTCTTTGTGGATTATGGGGTATGGAAAGTTATACGGGCCCTCTCTACCCGTTTGGCCAAAAAGACAAAGACCAATTTTGACAATTTAATGGTAGCCAATCGGCTGCCTAGGCATTTGGCCCACATTATTCCGCTAATGTTGGCGTTGGAACTGGTCCCCCTTATATTTTTTGATTTTCCCTTTGCCACCAACATCGCCCTAAAAGTGGTATATATCCTTTGGGTAATACTGATTTTACGGATAACACGAAGCTTTTTGCGTACAATAAGCGATTACTTAAAAACCCTGCCTCGCTTTCGTGACAAGCCCATTGATAGCTACATTCAGGTGTTCATGATTTTTGCCTGGGGCGGTGGCATTATGACGGTAGTGGCCATTATAACGGAGGTTTCCTTATGGAGGTTCTTTACCGGATTGGGAGCGGCATCCGCAATAATTCTTTTGATTTTTAGGGATACCATCCTGGGTTTTGTAGCCAGTATCCAGGTGAGTATCAATGATATGGTGCGCATTGGGGATTGGATCACTTTTGATAAATATGGAGCCGATGGTGATGTCATCGAAATTACCTTGGCCACGGTAAAGGTGCAGAACTTTGACAAGACCATTACCACCATTCCCACCTATGCTTTGATATCCGATAGTTTCAAGAACTGGAGGGGCATGCAGTCCTCCGGGGGAAGACGTATTAAAAGGGCGCTTATCATTAGACAGGGTAGCATTGGTTTTCTGAGCACGGAACGCGTGGAGAAGCTCAAAAAGATTAGCTTGATTACGACGTATCTGAATACGAGACAGGAGAAGATAGCGGCGTTCAACCAAGAACGAAATATCGATAAATCTATCCTGATCAACGGTCGTAATTTGACCAATCTTGGGGTTTTTCGAAAATATATTGAGCGCTATTTGGAGCAGCATCCAGCCATAAACAAGGAGATGATATTGATGTCACGTCAATTGCCACCTACCACCCAAGGCATTCCTTTGGAAATCTATGCCTTTAGCAAGGACAAACGCTGGGAGAACTATGAATACATTATGGCCGATATTTTTGATCATATCCTAGCGGCCGTACCCTATTTTGATTTGGAAGTGTTTGAGTTGCCTACCTCGATGAAGGTATAATTTCAAGGGTACTACCACGAACTTTGTGGTAAAATAAGAAGAGTTTCCGCCAAGGATGACATAGGACAATAGGACATAAGACTTGGAACACGGTCCTATTCAGGCATAAAGTCCC
>JBCBSN010000410.1:0-2582 GCA_039819225.1 Bacteroidota bacterium
GTCACGAAGTGATATGGAATCCTGACGATACGGTCAGGATTTTTTGTTGACAAAACCGGGGCGAGAAGTTTGCACTGAGCGGTTTGAACCTTGTAAAGGCTAGCGGAAGTGAGTCCCCAACCAGGTTACTTTTAAGAGTCCGTAATTATTCAAAAAGAGGGTGTCTAAAAAGTGTCATTCCGAATGAAAAGAGGAATCTCCAATGATTTTAACTATTTCATTATGAATCAATTGAGATTTCTCGACTGCGCTCGAAATGACAATTCCAATGCTTTTTAAACACCGTCTTTTTATTTTTCCCGATTCCATTTGATATCCAGTAAAATCATCCCATTTGGCTAGCTATTCGAAGTGTCGATAATAGGAAAACCAAGACTTTGCCAGTACAAAGTCCTATAAACTATTATTTGATTTTTCGACACAGAAAAAAAAGAATGCTTTTTGATACCGTTTGGATCTTTTCCCGCAAAATGGAAAAAGCCTTGGAAATATGGTTTTCAATCGTATTTACCGATATGTCCAAATACTGTGAGATCTCTTTATTGGTAAGGCCTTCCCGCTTGCTCAACAAAAAAACCTTTTTGCATTTAGGGGGTAGAAGCTCTATAGCTTCCCTTAATAGCGTTAGTTTTTCTTCCATATCGGAATTGTCATATTCTTCCATCAAAGATTCAACCGAATGAAAATATTTCTGTTCAAGAATCCCTACCGCCTTATTTTTTTTATAGAGTGTTATAAACTTGTGGTATATCGATTTGTAGAGCAATTTTTTTAGGGGAATGTCCGTATTCAATTTTTGGCGGCTTTCCCAAATATTCATGTATACCTCTTGCACAATATCTTCGGCCATGGAAGGGTTATTGGACAAATTCAGGGCATATCGGTATAAAGAATCATAGTATTTATCCACTATACGGGCATATGCCTGAATCCCATCATTTTTCAGATCCCGCATCAACAAGGAATCATTATCAAAGTACTTCTTCATTGTGAAATGGAAGGTTGTCCTGTCAAATTATTAAATAATTGTAAAAAAACCATAAAAAAAATAGTGGTTTCAAGAATCTGATGTGTTTTAATAGTAAAACCCTCTATAATAGAATGGAAAAGCTCATCGCAAAATACCTTACCAACAATGCTTCCCCTTCGGAAATCGAAGAACTGGAGAAATGGATCGAACTTGAAGGTAACGACCAAGTCTTTGAGGAATACGTAAGAATCAACTTTTTGGCCAATAACCAGGCCTTTGGTCCCGATGTAGAGGGGAACAAGGCAAAGCTGATCGAACATGCCCAAAGGAAAAGGAGGGTCAATGGGTTGGGAAGAACAAAAAACCTACTTAAATACGCGGCTATTTTTGTTGCACTCGTGGCCCTATCCTTTTATGGCTATGAATACTTCTATTCGGAATCTTCGGTGGTCGGGAATCAAAAAGTAGACAGCGCACAACCTAAATTGATTATTGCGGATGAAGATATCGTGTTAAAAAATGAAAAGGGAGAGATTCAAGTATTGGATGAAAAATCAAAATCGAACTTGGTCCGTAATTCCATGGGAAGGCAAGTGGCCCAACAAAATGGTGCACAGATCAATTACCATGAAAATGAAAATATTGCGCAAGAGCTGGTCTACAATGAAATTTTTGTGCCCTATGGCAAGCGCTTTCAGGTAACCTTATCGGACGGTACCTTGGTACATCTTAATTCCGGAACCGCTTTGAAGTTCCCGGTCAACTTCATCCCGGGCCAAGAACGCCGCGTATTCCTTAAGGGCGAGGCATTTTTTGAGGTGACAAAAAATGAAGAGGACGTATTTGTAATACATTCCGGGGATATGGGCGTAGCCGTACTGGGTACCAAGTTCAATGTTTCTTCATACGAGGAGGACAAAAGAGCGAACACCGTATTGGTAGAAGGCAGCGTCCAGGTCTATGATACATCAAGACTGGATTCCAAAGTTGTTTTAAAAACGGGTGAAATGGCAACACATAGGCCAGGGCAAGACCAAATTGCCGTAAAAACGGTAAATGTAGACCTCTACACCGCCTGGATGGACGGCCGCCTATTGTTGAGAAAAGTGCCCTTTAAAACCATCCGGAAAAAACTGGAAAGGCATTATAATATAACCATCATAAACAATAATAGGGATCTGGACGAAACGACCTATAATGTAAATTTTGACAATGAAACTATTGAACAAGTGCTAAAAGTACTGAACGAGAATTTCAAAGTCGACTACCAGATAACCAATAACCGGATAATCATCAATTAAAACGATATGCCTATGGCGAAACTTACTTAACAATAGTTGAACGACCCTTGTTAAGCTGCAAAAAATAATCGGGAAATGCTGGCACATTCCCCGATTGGTATTTAAGCAATCAATTCTAAGTACAACCACTTAAACATTATAAATGTATGAAAAACTTCATCAACTCTAAAGAGTCGACGTCGCCATCTCGGTCGAAGTCGCCCGTGGTCAGTCCAGTTGGAGCCGTGAAGATGTTCTCGCTTGCGATGGCCCCATGCTCTACGAGAACCAGCTCACTCAGGGTGATTTGGGTTTCGTGCCGAGGGCCATCG
>JBCBSN010000411.1:0-2574 GCA_039819225.1 Bacteroidota bacterium
CTTTAAGAATATGGGCTTTTGCGCAACGATTTTCTTTTTCGCAACGCAAAAGCCCATATTCTTAAAGGGCAAAATAAGGAGAACTCGAACAGCATAGGCAAAATGATCAAATAATACCCATATAAATCTGGGTAATCCGTATTTTAGTCCTATGCAAGAAAAATCTCCCACATTTTCCATAAAGCATTGGGCACAGGATGACCGGCCTCGTGAAAAATTGATAAAAAAAGGACGTACGTTCTTATCGGATGCCGAGCTTTTGGCGATTCTTATTGGTTCCGGCAGCAAGAACGAAAGCGCGGTGGCCCTGGCAAAGCGTATTCTAGCGGCCACGAACAACAACCTTAACGAACTTGGAAAACTGTCCCTGGGGCAGTTGCAAAGGTTCCGGGGGATTGGCCAGGCCAAATCAGTGGGCATTGCCGCCGCCCTTGAAATCGGAAGGCGCCGTAGGGGCGAGGAGGCCACGGAGATAACAAAAATAAACAGCAGTAGGGATGCTTTTGAACTGCTGCACCCGTCCATGGGGGAACTGGAGCACGAAGAGTTCTGGATCCTTTACCTTAACAATGCCAATAGGGTATTGCATACGGCCCAGATAAGCAAGGGGGGTATTACGGGCACTCTGGTAGATGTACGCCTGGTGATGAAACAGGCTTTGGAACTGGGATCGGTAGCTTTAATATTGGCCCATAACCATCCGTCCGGAACACTAAATCCGAGTAAGGCGGATATGGAGGTAACAGCAAAGATACGATCCGCCGCCGGGGCGTTGGACCTTAAAGTCCTGGACCATCTGATCATTGCCCAAAAGGGTTATTTTAGTTTCGCGGATGACGGTGTTTTATAAAAAGATGTTTGGACTGGTCCGGGAAGCCGAAATTAAAGCGGTAACCTAACATTTTCTTCTTGGAGGTTGGGATTTGTCATTTGAAATTTGGAATTTCATGCCGACTATGCTGTTGATATATACTCATAAGATTACACCCCGTTTCAGGTATACCATGAAGCAGGTCTTTACAAGGATATTGGGGGTTCAGATATCCTTGACCACCACTGTGGAGGATTTTATCAAGCATACGGGGCCAAAAATCACCTACACCAAACAACCCTTGCAGAATGAGTTTTTTATACGCAGTAATGACCTGCTGTTTCAGCAGGGCATCAATGATTTTGCCATAAGCATGGGGGATTGGGAGGGTGTTCCCTGTTTCTTTGCCGCCGGGGATCGGAGCAGTATCCCATTTGATATTTTTTCGGCCAGTTTTTTTCTTCTCAGTAGGTATGAGGAGTACCTGCCCCATGTAAAGGATAGGCATGGCCGGTTTTCGCCCAAGGACAGTATTGCCCATAGGGGAGGTTTTCTGGAATTACCCGTGGTAGACCTATGGGCCTATCAGCTTTGGGATAGCCTTAAACAGCGGTTTCCGGACATTACAAGTACCGCAAGGGCCTATAAATACACTTCGCTGCTGGATGTTACCACCTCTCACTGTTATGCCCACAGGGGGCTCATGCGCAGTGTGGGGGGGCTTTTTTTGGACCTGGGCGGATTAAGGCTCAAAAAGGTGTTTCAAAGGATCAAGGTTTGGTTCCGGCCTTCTCTGGATCCCTTTAACAATTTCGGCTTTTTGGTGGATGTTCATAAGAAATACAGGGTTCAGAGCCAATTCTTTTTTCAATTTGCTTCCTATTCTACCTATGACAAGAACGTATCGCCCAATAATAATAGCTTTCGCTCCCTAATAAAGTCCATTGCGGATTACAGTAGGGTTTCTTTGGCGGCATCTTACAGTTCCCTGAACGACACTGCTTTGCTAAAGAACGAAAAGAGGCGTTTGGAAGAGGTTATCAATAGACCGGTGAACTGTTGCCGAATGCGCTATAATAGGGTGGAACTTCCACATACCTACAGAAGTTTGGTAGAAGCCGAGTTTACGAATGATTACACCATGGGCTATACCCATGAGATCGGGTTTAGGGCCGGGACCTGTACACCCTTTTACCTTTATGACCTTGCCTTGGAACTGCAACAACCCATTAGGTTGCACCCCTTTGCATTGCATGACTATGCCCTAAGGGAAAGTACAGATAAGGCGGAGATAATGGAAAAGGTGATGAACCTGCATGCCGTTGTAAAAAAGGTGAACGGCTACTTTATCACTATTTTCTCCAATGAACTTTTGGGAGGGGACCATCCACTGGATTGGAAAGAACTTTATGAAGATCTTTTAAGGGATTGCCATGTTTAAGGATGTAACCCAGGTCTTTTTTGACCTTGACCATACCCTTTGGGATTTTGATAGGAACTCCGCGATGACCTTTAAAAAAATACTTAGGGAGAACCAGGTTCGGGTAAATGTAGCTGATTTCCTGGAAGTCTACGTGCCAACCAACTTGGCCTTTTGGAAGTTGTATCGGGAGGAAAAGATCACCAAGGCGCAGTTGCGCTATCGGCGTTTAAAAACGGTTTTTGATCAATTGGGGCACTCCGTTTCGGATGCTACCATAGATGTCCTTTCCGAACAATACATTGCCCATTTGTCCGGGTATACCCATCTTTTTCCCAATACC
>JBCBSN010000412.1:0-2569 GCA_039819225.1 Bacteroidota bacterium
TATGTTTTCCCAAGGTTGCTAACGTTTAATATCTTTGTCATAGTCCCTTTTAAAATGCCCTAGGTAAAGTGGACAAATTAAGGAAATGATTTTGATATTTTATCCCTGCCCGATGAAGCTGCTCTTAAATCTTTGTTATTTTTTGGTTCTTTTGGTTTTACTTTCCTGTGGTGATAAATCGCAACAAAAATCAAATGGGGACCCATCGGCATCCAGCACCTCCGCAAAAGAGGAAATATCCGAAAACGGCAACGGCACCATTTTATTCTTTGGGGATAGTTTAACAGCCGGTCTGGGCCTGGATTCCCAGGAGGCGTTTCCTGCGGTGATACAGGAAACCTTGGATTCCCTTAATCTTGATTTTACCGTGGTAAACTCCGGTCTCAGCGGTGAGACTACCGCCAGTGGGATAAACCGATTAAATTGGGTCCTGAACCAAAAGGCGGATATTTTTGTATTGGAGCTTGGGGCCAATGATGGTTTGCGGGGTATTCCCCTAACCGAAACACGAACCAATCTCCAGGCGATTATCGATAGTGTTAAAGAGAAGTATCCCGATACCGATATTATTCTTGCCGGAATGCAGATTCCGCCCAATATGGGACAAGATTATACTTCGGAATTCAGGGCGATTTTCCCTGAATTGGCCAAGAAAAACAACCTTCCTTTGATTCCGTTTTTGTTGGAAGGTGTGGCCGGAAACCCGGAATTAAACCAAAAGGACGGTATCCACCCCACGGCGGAAGGCCAGAGAATAGTAGCCGCCAATGTCTGGGACATCTTAAAGGATGTTGTTCAGTAATCAATGTAATGAATGCGTTTAGACTTTTGTAATTCCAAAGATGCCAATACATGAACATCGGTATTAAGAATTTCTTGTTTATAGCTTCCATTTTTGGTTTAGGCCTTTCTTGTAAAAACAAGGGGGAAACCTCACAAGAACCACCACCGAATATTGTCTTGATTATGGCGGATGATATCGGTTTTTCAGACTTGGGCTGTTATGGAAGTGAAATAAAAACCCCAAACTTGGATTTTTTGGCGCAAGGGGGATTGCGCTTCACTACCTTCTATAATATGGCCAAATGCAATCCTACCCGTTCCTCAATGTTAACCGGATTATACCAGGGCGGTAACGGAGCGGTTCATCTGGCGCATCTTACCAAACAAGCGGGATATACCAATATTATGAGTGGCAAGGAGCATTTTGATTCTTGGGTACCGGATTATTGTAAGGCCGAAAATGTTTTTGACCAATCCTTTACTTTCTGGGCCACCACCGAATATTTTAAACCTCCCTCAGGGGTATTCGAACGTCCGTTTTATCTAAACGGAGAAGAGCTTAAAGCTGAGGACATTGCCTTTGATCAAGCCCCAATGTACAAAACCGATTTTATCACGGATTATGCCCTTAACTGGTTGGAGCGACCCCTAGCGGAGAAGAAACCCTTTTTTCTATACCTCCCCTACCATGCCGCACATTACCCTTTGCAGGCCAGGGCGGAAGATATTGCCAAGTATAGGGGCACATATCGGAAAGGTTGGGACAAAATTCGTGAAGAGCGTTTTTCCCGTATGCAGGAATTGGGTGTTCTTCCCATAAATTCCAAATTAAGCCCGCCTGAAGGCAATCTGAATAGGTTTAGAAAACCTTTGGTTCCGGACTATACGGATTACTATCCCTGGGAGGGCCTCTCCGAAGCGCAAAAGGATTCCCTGGATCTGGAGATGGCGGTATTTGCGGCAATGATAGATCGTATGGATCGGAATATAGGCCGCGTATTGGACAAATTGCGTAAAACCGGAAAGTTAAGCAACACCATAGTCCTATTTTTGGTGGACAATGGTTCATGCCCTTTTTATACCAATAAGATCCCCGATGTACCGCCCGGCCCCGCCGACTCCTATTGGAGCCTTAGGGCCACGTGGGCCAATCTAGGGAACACTCCCTTTAGGCAATACAAACAATGTGGCCATGAGGGGGGAAGCCATACTCCCTTTATCGCCTACTGGCCCAATCATATAAAACCGGCAAGCATTACCCACCAACCGGGCCATGTAGTGGATCTGGCACCCACTTTTTTGGAAATTCTTGGGACCTCCTATCCGGATTCCATAAAGGGATATCCCAGTTTACCCTTACATGGCCGTTCGCTATTACCGGTTTTCCTAGGTGAAGAAAGGGAGGAACCGGAGTTTTTTATCTCAGGTCTGGACAAATTTAGGATGTTCAGAAAGGGAGATTACAAAATTGTACGCCTCAATGGGGGAAGCTGGGAATTGTACAATATGAAGGAAGATCCTACGGAATTAAACAATCTGGCGTTTACTTATCCTGAAAAAGTAGTGGAATTGGTGAAAGCCTATGGGAAGCTGGATTTATGACTACCTCCAGGAACGTCCTATCGCGTTAAGCGCCTGTTGAAATTATTTTGAAGCGATTCTTTTGAAACCGTATTAGGCTAATTTGGAACGGTTCCTCTTTGTAGTGAAGGACAGGGCTTTCTTTACCTTGGTGTTGGAACGCTTGTACAAACGGGCTACTTTTTCTGTTTTTTCGGGAGTGGAC
>JBCBSN010000413.1:0-2546 GCA_039819225.1 Bacteroidota bacterium
CTCAAATTTTGCCTTGTTAGGCATCAAAAATGCCTTATAATAAATTCCAATCACATATTTCAAAACAGTCTCTTAGAGGTAAATGATTCCTATTTGAATATGGCACTCAACATCCAAGTCCCGGCATCTTCAATCTAATTCCTAAAAGCGTAAGAAACAATATTGGCTCCCATTTGCAGTGCTTTTAAGCGTATTTCCTCCGGATCGTTATGTACCGCTGGATCTTCCCAGCCATCACCTAGATCACTTTCCAGGGTAAACAGCAAGATAAGTCTATTTTCATGGAATATGCCCAGGGCCTGGGGTCTTTTGCCATCGTGCTCATGTATTTTAGGAAGCCCCGTGGGGAAGGTATACTTTTGGGAAAATAGGGGATGGTCCTTGCCCAGTTCCTCAAATTCCTTGTTGGGAAATACCTTCGCCAATGCTTTCCTAAGATAGGGTTCCATGCCATAATTATCATCAATATGTAAAAACCCCCCGGACAACAAATAAGTTCTTAAATTTTGGGCCTCCTCATCGGAAAAAACCACATTGCCATGTCCTGTCATATGCAAAAAAGGATATTGAAAAATGGCATTGCTGCCCACCTCCACGGTCTCCGGTTTCTCTATAAGGGCCGTACCCAAATTGGTATTGCAAAATCGGATAAGGTTGGGCAGGGCCGTGGGATTGGCATACCAGTCGCCACCCCCATTATACTTAAGGATAGCTATCTCCTGGGCGTTCAAATTCCCATAGGAAACCCAAAATACCCATAACAAGGACGTAAGTAATTTCATGTACTACCGAACTAAATCAACATATTGTTCAAATGTAAACATATTCCATGTCCAAAAAAATTGTTGTTGTTATATTGATTCTTGTGAGTTTGGCCTTTGTTGCTTTTCACCGAATGGTCCCTTCCGAAAAAAGCGTGCAATTGGAGGCAACGGTCGTTTCCGGTCCCTATGATCCCATAGTGGTTCTGGAACTGTTTACTTCCCAAGGATGTTCCAGTTGCCCGCCCGCCGACGTTTTGTTGGAAAAGGTGATCCAAAAACAGGATAATGGTATCATTGCCCTCTCCTATCATGTGGACTATTGGAATTACATAGGCTGGTCCGATCCATTTAGTAAACCGGAGTACACCAAAAGGCAACGGGCCTATAACCATAAATTTAACAGCCGGGGCAATTATACACCGCAGTTGGTCATTAATGGAAGGGAACATTTTGTGGGTTCCCATTCGGGGAAGTTATATACGGGTATAGACAAATATGGCAAGCAGAAAACTGAAAATGCAATTGCCATTTCCAGGGTGGACAACAACTTAGGGGCCCTTACGTTTTCATATGATGCAAAAGGCGATTTGGCCGACAAGCAAATACGGGCACTCTTGGTGCTGGATCGTCGCGAGACCCAAGTAAAAAGGGGAGAGAACCAAAACAGACGGTTAAGCAACAGTAATATTGTAGTTGCCCAGAAGCTAATTGAACCTGTCGGTAATAGGGGAGATGGCTCGCTTTCCATACCCAAAATCGTAAAAAAGGATGAAAAGGCCAAGTTGATCCTTTTGATCCAGGATAAGGATTTAGCAATAACGGCCGCCTCCAGTAAGGCTCTATAGGGAAATTCTTTGTACTAAAATCTCAATAGCTTAGATTACCTATACATTATACATTGTTTATGGTGTTCACAATGGTACAGGCCACCACGGCAGCGGTTTCGGTGCGCAGTCGGTTTTTGCCCAAGGATACGGGCAGATACCCCTTCTCATAGGTCTTCTTGATCTCCGAAACGGAAAAATCCCCTTCCGGGCCTATCAATATGGTGACATCCTTGTCCGGAGCCATCCGTCTTTTTAGTTCCGCTTTCTCTTCTTCTTCGCAATGGGCAATAAAAAGCAGCCCTTCACTTGGTCTGGCCAAAAAATCATCCAGGGAAATAGTCCCATTTAGCTTGGGCAGATAGGCCTGTAGGGACTGTTTCATGGCCGTGGCGATGATCCGCTCCATCCGTTCCTTTTTGACGGTTTTCCGTTCCGATCGTTCACAGATGACCGGGGTAATCTCATGGACCCCGATTTCCGTGGCTTTCTCCAAGAACCATTCAAAACGTTCCAGATTCTTGGTAGGGGCCACTGCCAAATGGAACCGGTACATTTTGGGGTGCCTTTTAGTGGTTCCCACAATTTTTGCCCTACACCATTTTAGGTCCGCCGTTAGAATCTCCGCCTCATAGATATCCCCTTTGCCGTTTGTGATCGCTATGGTATCCCCCTCCTTTTTTCGGAGCACCTTAATCAGATGTTTACTTTCTTCAGGGGAGAATTGAAACTGGGAAACACTATGATCCAAATTGGGTTGATAAAAGAGCTGCATAGGTTTTGGGATTGGCTATTAGTTAATTTTAAGGGTTTTCCGGGCATGCTCCAGGCCAAGTTCAAACCAAGACTGGAGCAGTACCTGCGTTTTGAATCCCTCCGGCAAAACGAAAACAAATTCCTTCATGGGGCGTTTGGTAAAATCCATGGGCCGCACCCACTCCCTTTGTAGAACATCGTC
>JBCBSN010000414.1:0-2546 GCA_039819225.1 Bacteroidota bacterium
CAAGAACACCACATACTATGATTGGGTTAGGGCGTATACTCTGGTAAAGAAGTAAATTCCTAATATTGCCCTACCTTTGTTTGGTGATGTTTGGATAAAAATGGTTTTAGAAGAATTATGAACAATAGAATTACGAATAGCGGTATTCTTTTTTTTCTTTATGGTATCTTTTTGCTTTTTTTATCCTGTAAGGAAGAAACAAAATCCATGGTGGTATCCAAGGATATCCCTAAACCGAATATCGTCATCATTTATGCGGATGACCTGGGGTATGGGGAACTTGGTGCCTATGGTGCTACCGAATTAAAGACCCCTAATTTGGATAAACTGGCCAATGGCGGTATGCGGTTCACCAATGGGTATGCCACTTCCGCTACATGTACCCCAAGTCGGTATGCCTTGCTTACCGGAGTATATCCTTGGCGAAACAAAAGGGCCAAAATACTTCCGGGGACCGCTCCCCTAATTATTGATACCGCACAGGTTACCCTGCCAAAGATGCTAAAGGCAAAAGGGTATTATACCGGTATCGTAGGGAAATGGCATTTAGGCTTGGGAACCGGTAAAGTAAACTGGAATGAGAAAGTTGAACCGGGACCAAATGAAATAGGGTTTGATTACAGTCATATCCTAGCAGCTACGCAAGATCGCGTGCCCACGGTTTATATTGAGGATGGGCATGTGGTAAACCTGGATTCCAATGATCCCATAGAGGTCAGTTATGAAAAAAACTTTCCTGGGGAACCCACAGGACTGGAAAACCCGGAACTGTTGAAAATGAAATGGCACCACGGCCATAATAATAGCATTATAAACGGGATTCCCCGTATTGGTTTTATGAAAGGTGGGGAGGCCGCCAAATGGGTGGACGAGGATATGGCCGACTATTTCTTGGCCAAAGCCCAGGACTATGTGAAAAAGCATAAAGAGGAGCCCTTTTTCCTATATTATGCCCTGCAACAGCCCCATGTGCCCCGTACGCCGCATCCCAGGTTTGCGGGAATGTCCGGGATGGGCCCTAGAGGAGACGTAATCATAGAGGCCGATTGGTGCGTAGGACAATTTATCCAAACTCTGGAGAAAGAGGGTCTCCTGGAAAACACACTCATCGTTTTCTCCAGTGACAACGGACCGGTTTTAAATGATGGTTATTACGATAATGCTGTTGAAAAATTGGGGAACCATAATCCCAAAGGCCCCCTACGAGGAGGTAAATATAGTCTTTTTGAGGCGGGAACACGGGTGCCTTTTATCACGTATTGGAAAGGGAAGATCCAACCCGGGGTGTCCCATGCCCTAGTCTCCCAATTGGATTTGCTTACCTCCTTGTCCGCTCTTGTGGATAGTGGTGAAACTGGGGAAGACAGTAAAAATTTAGCTGAGGTCTTTATGGGCAAGAATGATAAAGGGAGAAATGAACTGGTTATCGAGGCAACTTCAAGAACCGCCTTTAGAAAGGGAGATTGGGCTATGATACCCCCTTACAAAGGCCCCGCTGTTTTGGGAAATGTTCAGATTGAATTGGGTAATGCCGACGAATATCAATTGTATAACCTAAAAGAGGATTTAGGACAAGAGATAAATTTAGCGGAAAAGTTTCCGGAAAAACTTCGAGAGATGATCATTGCCTTTGAAGCCATTAGAGGCAATGAAAACTCCGAGGTGCAGCAGATAGAGCTTAAGTAGGGATTCAAATAACGTTGGTTTAAGTAGCGTTAGCACCTAGAAGTTTTAGCCGCCCTGAATAAAGCCTTTTAATTTGTTGGAACATTTGGGTGGAAGCTATCCCATGTCCTCTTCAAATTTTACTTTGTCCGGATTCGTTCTATTTTATGGATCATGGTAGTTGGTCTGTGTTCCTTCCCTTGGCCAAGGGAAGCCCGCCCGTACCGAAAAGGTACGTTCGGGCGGGGTAGGGCCGCCTTTGGGCGGACTCGGAAGGGATCGGAATTCAGATCCATGATCTTATTGGGTACGATTCCCTCTGTCCCGCATGGGCGGGACACTTCCCCTTTATCAAGGTTAGGAGCTGTTTCCTGCGGACAGTGAAATTTGTGGAGCACCCCTTTAAAAATATCATTGCTTTTAAAAAATGCATTAGCTGCTATAGAAAGTGAATCTCGTTCTTTAAGTATCTTTTCTGGTTTTAATTAGGTTAAAATTGTGTAAAGGGAAGTTAGTATAGGCATAAAAGCATAGGTGATTATGCGCTTATATTGCGTTATAAAACAAATTTTAAGGACAGTATCCCGTTTGTCCTTTTTCAGGCATAGGAATCAATAGAATCATTTGTTATAGTTGAAAAATCATTTGTTCTATAATAAGAAAGAATAAATATAAATCTTTGCGCAAAGGTAAATCGTTAAAAACGGTGGGTTCGCATAGGGAGAACGGGAAATTCTGCAAATTAAGGACTTGGTATGAGGCCAAAAAAGTGATGTATTTTTTTGAAATGGGCCGTCTCCGCCATTTTTAATCTTTTTTACACTTGTCTAGTTTTTGTCTAGTTGTTAAAATTTTAACAGTGCTGCAATATCCATAATTTG
>JBCBSN010000415.1:0-2524 GCA_039819225.1 Bacteroidota bacterium
TTGAAATGTACCAAATTTTATTAAGCTTGAACTTGAACTTGAACCTGAACTTGAATTTGTATTTGTATTTGACATTTGTGTTTGAATTTGCGTTTTATCAAAGAATTAACAAATATGTTTAACCTTTTACGCAGGACACAAAACCCGAAAACTAGAAAAAGACCTATTTTTGCTTTCTGATACCATTCAGCATACGATTTAATGAAGAAATTGCTCAAGGAAACCCTTTTTTCCACGCGTTTAATGGCCTTCCTTTTCATAGTTTTTGCTACGGCCATGGCATTTGGCACTTTTATCGAAAGTAAATATAGTACCGAAACCGCCAGAATATGGATCTATAATGCCTGGTGGTTTGAGGTCATTATGCTCTTTTTCGTAATCAATTTTATCGGAAATATGTTTCGGTATAGGTTATTGCGATGGGAAAAATGGCCCGTGTTGGTCCTTCATCTTTCTTGGATATTGATTATCCTGGGCGCCTTTGTTACGCGCTACATCAGTTATGAGGGCATGATGCCTATACGGGAGGGAAGTTCCGAGAATGTTTTTTATTCGGACAAAACCTATCTCACGGTCTTTGTCGATGGGGAAATCGATGGCCAGCCTAGGCGAAAGATCCTGGAGAACGATTTGATCGTTACCGCACAGGACATAAAGTCCAACCTGCCCTGGAAAGAGGACTTTAACGGTGAACTCTTTACCCTATCCTATGTGGATTTTATCGATGGGGCAAAAGAGGGCCTTGTACCGGACGAAAAGGGCAAACGCTACTTAAAGCTAGTAGAAGCCGGGGATGGGCAAAGACATGAGCATTATTTGGAAGATGGCAAGGTATCCAACATTCACAATGTTTTGTTTTCCCTGAACAAGGAGATGGACGGGGCGATCAACATTTTTGCCACAGATAGCATCTATACGATAAAATCGCCCTATGAGGGGAGATTCATGCGAATGGCGGATCAATTCCAGGGCCAGTTGGCCAAGGACAGTCTGCAAGCCTTACAATTGCGTTCGCTCTACACTTTGGCGGGAATGCAATTCGTAATCCCAGAACCTTTGGTAAAGGGGGCCTACGATATCGTAAAAGTACCCAAGGAACAAATGAACGAAGCTACCTTGGATGCTTTGGTCTTAGAGGTTTCGGCCGGTGGGGAGCGGGTTCAAAAGAAGGTATTGGGCGGCAAGGGTACGGCCAATTTTACCGAAAAGTTCAACGTGGGGGGGCTGGATTTTATGATCAGCTATGGCTCCAAAGTTCGTGAACTTCCCTTTGCCATTAAACTGAACGACTTTATCGCAGAGAAATATCCCGGAACGGTCAACGCCTACAAATCCTTTATGAGCAAGGTGACCGTGCAAGATAAACGGCCCTTTGATTATGACATTTATATGAACCATATCCTGAATCATGAAGGCTACCGTTTTTTTCAATCCAGTTTTATGCCGGACGAAAAAGGCACCATACTTTCCGTAAACCACGATCAATGGGGGACCTGGATTACCTACATGGGCTACTTTTTATTGTATTTGGGATTGGTAGGGATCATGTTTTTTGGGAAAACACGCTTTCGGGATCTGTCTAAGGCCTTGGATAAGGTAAAAAGGCAAAAAACAAAATTGTCTTGCGTGCTACTCTTCCTTACCGCTGTTCTTCAGGGCGTTGCCCAGCAAGTGCCACAAGAGCGCCAAAACAACCTGCCCTCTCAGAAACAAATAGATTCGCTGATAACGGCCACAACGGTGAGCAAGGAACATGCGGATAAATTTGGGGCACTGGTCATACAGGATGAGGGCGGGCGCATGAAACCCTTGCATACCTTCACTTCGGAATTACTTCGTAGACTTAGCGGTGACGATACATTTAAGGAGATGAATTCCGATCAGGTATTCCTTTCCATGATGATAAACCCCCCACTTTGGTACAATACGGAATTTATCAAAGTTGGTAAATGGCAAAATGATAGTATTCGCCAGATACTGGGTGTAAAAAAAGGCGGGGATTATGTGAAGCCCTTGGATCTCTTCGATGCTACGGGCATGTACAAACTAAAACCCTATTTAACAGAAGCGAGTTCCACGACCAATCCCAATGCCTTCCAAAAAGATTTTATTAAGATCCATGAGCGTTTGGGCTTATTGGATATGGCCTTGAGCGGAAATATATTAAAAATATTTCCCCTTTTGAACGACGAGAACAACAAGTGGATTTCTGCCGTAGAGTACCGCGGGGGACAGTACCAGGTACAGGATTCGCTCTACGCCAATTTTATGACCAATGGCCTGCCCTATTACGTGAATACCTTGCGGAATGCCATAGCTTCGGGGGATTATTCGGAATCCGATAAACTGCTGGAAGCCTTTAAACAGAACCAAAGGAACCACGGTTCGGAAGTACTGCTCTCAGAGGAAAAGGTAACGGCCGAAATCGTATACAATAAACTGGACATTTTTAATCGTTTGTACCGGTATTATGCTTTGGTCTCGCTTTTGTTGTTTTTCGTAATAATTTTTAGAATTTTCAAGG
>JBCBSN010000416.1:0-2524 GCA_039819225.1 Bacteroidota bacterium
CTTCGATTCTTAATCTCCACCTTACATTATCAAAATAACTGGCGCAGTCTAGAAAAAAATTCAAAATTTCAGTTTAAGCCCAATATAGAAGAGCTAGCGCTAGTAATTAGACGAGTAAAAAACAGAGAAAGTTATCTGCCATATCCAATTACAGGAAATTGGGCTGATAAACTCATTCAGTTAGAAAGTAAATTTAAAAGTGAGGACGACGATGTTGAGTCGCTGTTTGAATCCCTTGAAAATAAGCTCAAAAGAAAATTATTGCCAAGTTGGCTTCAAATTAATCCTAATTCGTTGGATTATTTAGACCCATTGGCACAGCTCATGGCTACTCAATCTCTAGAATACCCGGTTGAATGTTTTTCACTTAACTATGACGAAACACTAGAAAATTTTCTCAAGCACAAACATGAAGTTCAACCTTATTGTGGATTTGTGTCGGGAGAATGGAAAGGACCCAAAACAAAGGATATTGAAGGGTTTGACAGATTAAACTTGTATAAACTTCACGGGTCGCTTAATTGGGTTCGTTTGATGGATTCAGGAACCATTAAAATGAGGGAAAATCTACAAGAAGAAGAAAAAAAAGACATAGACCCGCGTCACGATCCCTATCTAATTTTTGGTCATGGCTTGAAAACTTTTTCTCTTGAACCTTTTTCAAGCTTGATGTATCATTTTAAAGAATCACTATCAAGTCGACCTTATATTTTCGCCATCGGATATAGCTTCTTTGACCCATACATTAACAACTTAATTATTGAAGCTCTAAACAAAAATGAGTCCAGTAAACTAATAATCGTAAATCCTACATTCGGTCCAGAAGATTTGAAAGGTGATGAAAGTCGGATTTTGTCGGAATATATTGAAGAAATTCAAAACAATGCATTTTATAGTGAAATGCCCGAATTTAATATGCATAAGATTAGAGGTACTAACCGAATTCGATATATAAAGGTTGGCTTCGATACGTTTTTGTCGGAAAATTTTATAGAAAATGGCAAAGGATTAATAAATCTAATAAATGAATTTGAAATTGATAGGAAAAAGGAAGAAAATCCTTTTTAGTTCTTACAATAAATCTGTAAATATTAAAAGTTGAAAAAGCATACATGGAATAACTAAAATCTTAACATTTACCATAAAAAAAGATGCCCGAAACCAACCGCATAGAACATAAAGCCCAATTGACCAAAGACCTAGATCTGGAAAAAGAGGTGGTAGCCTTTTTAAATTACCCCGAGGGCGGGTTGGTCTATATCGGTATCGATAAAACGGGCAAAACGGTTGGTGTGGCAGACCCGGATGGGGACATGCTGAAAATCAAAGACCGCATCAAGAACAATATTTCCCCTTCGGCCATGGGCCTGTTTGATGTGGTCGTAGAAGAAAATGAGGGTAAAACCATCATCAAGATTATCGTGGCCAGCGGCAGTGAAAAACCGTATTTCAAAAAGAAATATGGGATGACCGAGAAGGGTTGCTTTATCCGTATTGGTACTGCCGCCGAACCTATGCCCCAAAAAATGATCGAGACCTTGTTCGCATCCCGCACCCGGGATTCCATAGGGAAAATAACATCCCCCCGCCAAGATCTGAGTTTTGAGCAGCTTTCCATTTACTACCAAGAGAATGGTAAGGCCCTTAACAAGCAGTTCAAAAAAAACCTGGAGCTATTAACCGAAGGCGGACGCCTTAATTATGCGGCATACCTTTTGGCCGATGTAAACAATATATCGGTCAAAGTAGCCAAATATAAAGGTCTAGATCGGGTAGAACTGGTCGAGAACAACGAATACGGGTATTGCTCGCTTATCAAGGCGACAAAAAGTGTTTTGGATAAAATTACCGTGGAGAATACAACATTTGCGACCATTACATCAAAAGAGCGCATTGAGCGAAGGTTGTGGAACCCGGTTGCTTTGCGTGAGGCCATTCTTAATGCCCTGGTGCATAACGATTATACCCGGGAAGTGCCTCCAAAGTTTGAAATATTCGACGATAGGATTGAAATCACATCTGCCGGTTCATTGCCGGAAGGGTTAAGCAAGGAAGATTTCTTCGAAGGGGTTTCCATTCCCAGAAACAAGGAATTGATGCGCGTGTACAAGGATTTGGAATTGGTAGAACAATTAGGTTCCGGAGTTCCAAGAATTCTACAGCATTATGACAAAGAATGCTTTCGGTTTATGGATAGTTTTACCAGGATGGTATTTCCTTCTTCAAAAGAATCCACCGACCAAGTAACCGACCAAGTAACCGACCAAGTAACCGACCAAGTAACCGACCAAGTAACCGACCAAGTTAAAAAACTTCTATCTGTTATAAAAAAAGAACACAGTCGAAGTGAATTAATGGATTTTTTAAACTTATCCCATAATCACACATTTAGGACAAACTATTTACGTCCAGCCTTGGAATTGGGTTTCATAGAATTCACCATTCCGGACAGACCCAACAGTAAAAACCAAAAATACCGCCTTACCGAAAGGGGAATTAGGATCAAAAAGGCCGAATTGAATAA
>JBCBSN010000417.1:0-2510 GCA_039819225.1 Bacteroidota bacterium
TTTATAACCGCGTCCACCATGATGATTTTGTCGTGCCCTTGTAGACCAAATAAGAACTCAATAAAGTCCTTGTAAATACTGATGAAATCAGCATTTTCGATATGGGCACTTCCGCTTTTGAGGTCTTATTTGGTCTACAAGGGCACGACAAAATCATCATGGTGGACGCGGTTATAAACTCCAATGAACCAGTTGGAACTTTGTTTAAGGTTCCTGCTGAAGAGGTTTTGAGCGCTCCACAAGAAGATCCCCTCGTTTTTTTACACGGAATGAAATGGGATCAGGCTCTTTCATATGCGAAGAAAATCTTAAGAGAATCCTATCCAAAGGATATCAGTGTGTATCTGATAGCCATTGACAACACAAAATTGGAAATTGATTTGAGTGCACCGGTCAGGGATGCCGGAGATAAGGTAGTTCAGCACATTCTTGAAGAAATAAAGCAACTTAAGGTATCATGAGCTCAGATCTCTCTTTACGTTCCTCGCACGTTCATTTCAGCGCGGAATTGGCCAAGAAGGTATTTCAACAAGTGCACTATGCCTATGTCACCTATGTGCAGGACCAAAGGCGTTTGTTGATTACCCCTGTAAGTAGTCAATGGTTTGTAAAAATGTACGAACCCACACAGTTTTTACTTAAGGAGCGAAATCTAAAGGGAGACAAAACCCTTGCTTTACGGGAAATATTCATTGATAACGAACTGGACTGTAAAGATCGCAATTTGGAATACGAGTGGATTGAAAAAACAAATCTCATTAAGGTAGCGATGTGAAGAACGGGACCCAAGATAATGATGATTGGTTGTTGGATGCCGAAGTACAAACAAGAATTGTAGAAGAGAAAGGAAGGTGGGGGGTTGCGCTGGTTTTTATTGACACCAAAGATCCTTCACGGATCTTGGTCAACGAAATTGCGGATTATAGATCCAAACGCCTAGCGGAAATCGCAGCTTTGAACATGAAACGAACCGCGGAAAAAGACCCAAGGGGCATTCAAAAAGTCAACAAAGATGATTACGATATTAACAACAACTGAGCACGAATTCCGAATTAGGGAAATCATTGATTCGGTAGAGCGTTTAAACGAATTGGTTCAAGTATCGGTCGGGGATGCCCCGGTGCAAAAAGGCGATAAGCTACTTCGGGTCAAAGCATCCGAAATTTATTCGACCATTGATTGGTTCGATACCGAACCCCCCTATCTTTTTCCATCCGTGGATTTGAACAAGAACAATCTACTGGCGTTGCTCTTCTATAAAATGGGAAATGAGCAACAAGCGTTTCAATATGTATCGGAATCGGATACGTTGTACAAACATTTGTTGCTGGCCACCAAACTCAAGTTTGGTTATGAAATTGAAACGGAAACCTTATCTGATTTAAGTGGACACAACAAAGCCATCCTTCACCATTACGGCAATCTTTCCTTAAAAATCAATTTTAACCAATTGCGCCGGCACTATGCAGATGCCATACAACACGCAAGTAACAGGGATGTGAAAAGCTACACGGCCAAACACTATCTCAATCTTTTATTGGATGTCCAACTGTTCAAGGAAACCGTAATAGCGAGTGAATCCTTCCTTATGGAAGCGAAATCCAAAGCTGCCCAAATAGCCTTATGGGTTCAGTGGTGTACGGCCAGCTCTAAAAACTTGCAACTGCCTTATGATCCGGATAAGCTTAAAAGCATCTTGACAAAACAAGAGGAATGTATTCAATACCTTCAATCGTATAAATTACACCTAAATGCTGCCCTATTGGCCATGGAAGCCTGTGACGTGGCCAATTTTCTTGGGAATTTCCCTTTGGCCAAAGAATACATCAATAAGGCCATTAAAACGTTTAAAGAAGAAGGGGCTACAGAGTTTCTGGGTGAGGCAGGTCTAAAAAAAGCGCATCTACTGTATCACTGGTCCAAGAATGGCAGTCCGCAATACTACAAAGCGGCGATTAATGCCTTTCAGGACACCTTGAAAGTATTTAAAAAGGATACCTATCCAGAGTACTTCGCGGAAATCCAGCATTCGTTGGCATTGATTTACTCCGAGATTCCGGCACCACCCGATGAGAAACCCATGTGGACCGCATTTTGTGCTTCAGCTTTCAAGGAAGCTTTGGAGTTCTATAAAAGGGAATCCCATCCGTATGAACATGCCATGGTCTGTCATAATTATGCCACTGCCTTGATGGATTTTCCGCCTGCAAAACTCCATAACAATTATGAAAGGGCCTATGGGTTTTTTGAGGAGGCCCTGCAAATTAGGACCGCGGAAAAGTATCCCACGGAACGTGCGTTGACCCTGTTGAACCAATTGGAATTGGGTTGGTTGATGCATAATTCCAACGACAGGGAAGAAGAGGAAAGACTCCGATCCATGCGTGGCAAGGCAGAAGAAATTATAGCCTCGGTTACCGATGAAAATCTATTGCATAGGTTCAAATTATAGTCTTTAGTCTTTCCAGTTTTTCAAGCTGTTTCTTTGCCCTGTCCAATAGATTTTCATC
>JBCBSN010000418.1:0-2506 GCA_039819225.1 Bacteroidota bacterium
TTTCCTTGGACGGGGAGTATTTGGAGACCTTTTATATGCCGGGATTGTTTATAAGCAGGCCCGTAATTGATGGCGTTAATGTATACTCGGGGGTATGTTTTGGCATGGAGGAGGGCAATTATAACATGCAATTGAACAAAGGTTTCGTAACCATTTTGAATCAGGATAATAAGGTAGTGTCCAATCCAGGTGGTACAGCACCCGTTTATAAAGAGGGCAAATTGGGGTTAATGCTCCAAGATAAACCAGTATTTAAACATTGCCATGACGTTTGTGTAGACCGCGACAAAAATCTTTACGTATGCCAATGGAATGCTGGCGGCCTTTATCCATACAAGCTGCATCGAGTGTAGAGCTCCAAGGATAGTTAAAATAGGAGACTTCGCAATTACACCAGGAATCCAAAAAAAGGGTCTGGAGAAAAGTGTCTCTTTCAAAAAAAGACCATTGAAATTACAAGAAGGCTGGAATACCATAACCTATTTTGAACATACCAACCGACAGAATGGCCAAGATACAAATGATAAGTATGCTCAATGGAATAATCAATCTGTCCAAAAAGGATAATTTTTTTGGCCTTTCTTTATCCCCAATTAATCCATTGTTGTCCAAGAACATAGCTAGGGCCCAGGCCAGTACCGGATTGGTTACCATAGCCGCAAAGATGCAGATTCCTGCAGCCTGGGCACTTGCACTTTCCTTTACCATTTGAATCCCGGCTTCGATCAACGGTAGGAATACGCCAACAAGCAAGGCGATACATCGTACCGGAGGCCATACAGCAACGTCCATGGGGCTTCCCAGGATAGCGACTGCAATAACCAGTACACCCAGAAGAATGGCGCCGGCGGGAATAGGTCTTTTGGCAATCGCGGCCGGGATCATGTAGGTACCCCAGGATGAGGTAATGTTTCCGCCGCCCACTGCCGTACCCACCATTTGACGAATGGAACACATCGTCATGGTGTCATCAACATCCATAAGTACTTTTTCGGAATTTTTGGGATAGTTCATTTCCTGAAAGATGCGATGTCCCAAAAAATCCGGGGACCACATGGCTACCGCCAAAATGGCAAAAGGCAAGGACGCTACAAAGTGTTGGGTATTGGGCAAGCCTAACATCCAACCTTTTTCGGTGCTACCCCACCAATGTATCGGGTTTAGGTTAGGTAATCCCATTTCAGTTGTGAACTGAAGGTCAAAACCTGCACCGCCGATCAAGGCTATCCCCAATGCGATAACGGCGCAAACAGGAATGGCCAGCCAGCGTTTATCAATTCGGGCCAGATAGCTGTAGATCACTACAGTGACTCCTAGGATAATCAGTCCCAAGAATCCCATAGAACCTGCCTCAACTGTTGTTGATTCTAGTCCCATACCCCAAGATTGAATCGTTTTGATTTGGCTCATTGCTCCCGTAAAGCCCAAAAATATTAATAGTCCACCAGCAACACCCTTGCTGGTTACATCCACTAGACGGGAACCTCCCTTAAAAATACTGAGTAGGAGTCCAAATACGCCAATGAGGACGGCCAGTGCCAAAGGATGGGCCCCAGCAAGGGCCATGCTGGCAATAAGTGGAATCATGGGTCCGTGATTACCGGCTAAATTTGCCCTAGGGTTTAGGAATCCCGAAGCCAAAATGACGAACAAAAGAGCCGGTATCAGCATTTCCACCCGGGATACTTCAATAGCGAACTCCGTCCCAAGCGTAATATGGTCCCAAGCCTCCGATAGGCCATTGGCCCAAGCTATCATTACAGAGGAATACATGGCAATAATGCCAAGGGTACCTGCTAAGGCGGGCACCAAATCTTCCCATTCAAATCGAAAGTCCCTACCTGGAAGATTCAATCGATATCTTCTGGGCTTCATAATTTGTAATTCGTGATCCAGATATTCCGATCGGCTGGCAAACTCGGAAGCCGGCTTATGGAGTTCTTTATAGGTTTTCATCATTTATGGCAAGGGTGGTTATTGTAGTTTGGAATGATGGATTATGGACGGTCAAGGGGTCAGTTCACTTTTACTTCCTTAAAGTATTGCCTTAGGATGTCCACGGCTAAGGCTACTTCTTCCTGGGTATTTTCCCTGGCATCCTTTAAGGGATATTCCCAGCCCAAGGCCTCCCATTTATGGACCCCCAGTTTATGGTAAAGTAGCAGTTCTATTTTTTCAATGGTCTTGTAGGTCTTAAAGTGTTCACCCATTTTGTGCAGCAGTTCCGGTATATTGGTAATTTCGGGAATCAATACGTACCTGAGCCACATTTTTTTCCCTGAGGCCTCCCTGTACTGTGCCAGATTAAATGTGGTACGGCTGTTCGGCATCCCCGTTATGGCTACGTAGCCCTCTTCAGTCATATGCTTAATATCCAACATGACCAGATCGGTATATTCATCCAACAATTCTTTGGTATACCGGTTTAAGACGCGGCCATTGGTATCAATATTGGTATGGATATTTTCCTCCTTAAGTCTTTTAAAAAAATGGACCAGCTCTTTGG
>JBCBSN010000419.1:0-2504 GCA_039819225.1 Bacteroidota bacterium
CGCCGCCGTCCACGAGGTCGATCCGTACCGTCTCGTTCGCCGTCAACACCGTGCTGCTGATAGCCTGGTCGTCGCTCCCGCCGTTATCGTCCACCCAGCTGTAGGTGCCGCCGCCGTCAGTGCTCAGTACCTGCCCGTTGGTGCCCCCCGCGGGGAGCTCTATCTCGTTGGTGTCGCTGCTGTCACCGTCGCGGATGTCGATCGTCGTGTCGCCCCCGTCCACGAGGTCGATCCGTACCGTCTCGTTCGCCGTCAACACCGTGCTGCTGATCGCCTGGTCGTCCGTATCGAGGTTGCCTTTATCTACCCATTCTACGGTACCCGTAGCATCAGTTACAAGAACTTGATCGTTCCCTCCACTTAAAATGTTTTCCGTATGTACTGCATTATTCGCCAACTCCGTTGTAGTAATACTGTTGTCTTCTACATCCAATGTCACGTTAGCCAACAAGGCATTTGGATCCCCACCAACATCTATGGTACTACCAGGGGAACTAATATTGCCATCACCATCCAGTGCCCCAAGGTCAACCACATGGGCAGGCAGGTTGTCCCCTTGTATCTCGAGGGTAAGCTCTCCTGTAAGCGGATCAAAATCAAAAGTGTCCACTTGTTGATTATCGGTAGCGGTTAGCTCCCAAGAATCGCCATCCCAAAAGTAAATTGTACCTGTATTTGTATTTACATAAAGGTCACCGATATCCGCTCCTGCAGGTGAACTGGAATTTGGGGCAGAAACCTCGGTCCCTTTTAGAACTTCACAATTACACTGGTCTTCCAGAGTAATTGTTGTTTGTGAAAATACAGCTCCGGATGTTAGAAAAATGAAAAGTAGGATTCTTTTGTACATGGCGGTTGGGGTATAAGCTTTGTAGATTTGGAGACTTTATTTCAGGTTAGGGGGGACTTCCCTGTAGAGCACATACTCCCGATAGTAGTATAGAAATAAGTAAAGGGGAAGCCAGTACGGCCCTTTGGATTTACTAGGAAAATGCCTAACTGCCTGATAAATAAACTCATAAGATATTGGTCGATTTGGTGGTAATCTATTCTTTTCAAATTGTCTGCCACGGGTATAAAGCACCTACAACTTGATTTTAGTATGCAAAATTAGGCTCAAGATTTCCTTTAGAAAATATTTGTTGTATAAGTGCAGAATACTACTGTATATCTTTAGAAAAATGAGGTTGTACCTTTGACAATGGCGTGATTCCTACAACTTTTTGATATACGAAGCAAAACATAAAAAGAAAATATATAATTTTCTCTTACACAGAAAGATACATTTTTAAACTTTAAAAGTAAGTAAAAACTTATAAAATTACGATGCTATGGCCCCATAGGTTTTCAAAGGATTTGAAAAAGCTTAAAAAGAGAACCATGAATTGTAAAGGAATAATGGAATAGCGGAATCAGAAAAGGCTAACCATTTAGATTTTGAAAAAGGCTCCGGGTGGTATATTGCAAAAAGTGGAGAAGTATCCTCCCCTACAGAAACAGGCAGAAAAAATAACTAATCGATTTTTTAGAAACAGCTTCTTGATACCAACCGTGTATTAGTCCTAAAAAAAACATGAACTATCTTTTGGCCATTTTAGGCCAAAATAAACATACTCCAAGGGTTTGCCTAATACCATACGATGTCCAGGGTTCTTTTAGACTGTTTCAAAACAACCAAGATCTTTCTGGTCGTAAACAACTACACTTTTGGCCTTAATTTTGTCTTTTCCTTCTATCTCCTCAACGGTGAAACGTAACTCAAAATGGTCTTGGACCGCGAACAATAAGCCCTAAAGGTGCGGGCAACAATTCTTCATTTTCCGGTTCCTCTGCGGGACTCGTCCTATTCCAAAAGTTTACATTAGTTTTCTATTACTCCATAATAATAAACTCGGACCTTCGGTTCAACTCATGCTCCTTGTTTGTACATCTTACACCGTTTTTGCAGTCATTAACCAGCTTAGTCTCTCCAAAACCTTCGCTATCCAGTCTTTCTGGTGCTATTCCATGTTTGACCATATAATTCACCGTGGATTCCGCCCTCTTCTTGGATAGCCACAGATTGTAGGCATCCCTACCCCTACTATCAGTATGGGAGTTGACTTTTATTCTAAGACTTGGATACTTTTCCATCGCCGCTATCACCTTTTCCACTTCTACCTCAGAGTCTTTGCGAATATTGTATTTGTCAAAATCAAAATAGATAGTGCTCAACTGGAGTAATTTAGCAAGATCATCCCCAAAACCAGCGGTAACCTTGTCACGTTCCAAATAAAAGTCCATTATTCTGGGTTTGCCTTCCGATTTGCCCAAATACTCCTCTGAAGGAACGTATCCCTCAATAGAGGCACGCACAAAATTTCCTTTGTTGCAATCCACGGTCAGCTCATATTTTCCCTCGGTATCCGTAATCACCGCCATGACTTCCTCATTATTCTCGTTTATGACCTTGACGGTGGCACCGATCAATACTTCATTGGATATCTTGTCCCTTACCGTACCGG
>JBCBSN010000420.1:0-2454 GCA_039819225.1 Bacteroidota bacterium
ATTTGGCTCTCACTTTTCTTGACAGTGATGGTATTAACAGCGAAACAATTTCTTGTGTTCCGGAGCAATTCTACCAAGGTTTTTTTTGTGATAGTCTCTATTATCATGCTAACAGGATTGTTTTTTTTCGAGCCGGTTAAAGTTCGCCTTCTTGAGTCGATAAACTACAAAGGAGAGTACACCACCGATAAGGTTTGGGGTGGAAGAGGTATTCGCTTTATGATATGGGCCTCTGCTGTTGAGCTTATAAGGGAAAAACCGATAATTGGATATGGTAGCTCGTCCAGTGCCTTGGAAGCCTTGGAACGCAGATATAAAGAAAAAAAGGAAGGTCCACTTCTACATATGATGAAAGGAGGTAAACGGTTCAATGCACATAATCAATATTTAGAAGAATTTTTAAAACATGGCCTTTTTCTTGGTTCGTTTTACGTGATTGCTTTATTTCTTTTGCTTGTACAAGGAATTAAAAACAAGGATATGACTATCATTTTTCTTATGTTCATAGTACTGTCGGTATCACTTACAGAGACAGTTTTTGAACTAAACAAGGGCATTGTGTTCGTTTCTTTTTTTGTGCCTATTGTTTTGCGGAAGAGTAGAGGAACTCCCAGGATTGAAGCCAATGCGTAATAAGCTATATTTTTGTTTTCCAATTAAAGGCCCCAACAATGGTGTTAAAATCATTTCGGAAAGGCTTATGCAGTATTTATCCGAAAAGGACGACATTCGCATTAAGGCAATCGATACCTCGCAGGCGAAGAACTTTAAGAATTTTGGAAAGTTCAACATAAGAAAGGTATCCCAATCAATAACCTTGCTATTTAAGGTCGTTTTTTTAGA
The DNA here is from genome assembly GCA_039819225.1 of Bacteroidota bacterium. Taxonomy (GTDB): domain Bacteria; phylum Bacteroidota; class Bacteroidia; order Flavobacteriales; family Flavobacteriaceae; genus Ulvibacterium. Next base: position 844 of record JBCBSN010000420.1, read on the forward strand.
AAACAGCTGCTACGCATACCTCAATTTAACACCTGTAGGATTTGCGTTTTACAGGGATATGGCGCTAATAGCGATTTTTCGTCTAAAAAATTGCAGGATAAATGTACATTTACATGCAAACGGGCTCGAGAGGAGGATCAACTTTTTTACAAGGACCCTTTTACGCAAGACGCGCATAATAACCATAAACCATTATCAGCAGAAAGTACTTTTAGAGAAGAATTTGCAAAGCAGGGTTTTACCCAACGCGTTGCCAGATTATTTTGAAAAAGAAGGCATAGAACCTGAGTATTCAAAAAGTGAGTGTTTACAATTGCTTTTTTTCTCTAATTTGTCAAAAGAAAAGGGCATTGATAGATTGGTAAGGATAGTTGAGGAAATGAAGAGAATGGGAGTGCCCTACGAGCTAAGGATTTGCGGAGGTTCATTAAACGAGGCGACCGAACTGAAGCTAAAAAAACTATTATCCAAATCAAAAAATGTTCAATATTTGGGCCCAATAAGAGATGAAAGGAAAAAAATTGCGCTTTTCCTTGAAAGCAGTTTTCTGCTCTTTCTTAGTAATGTAAACTATGAAGTCTATCCTTTGGTATATATTGAAGCCTTAATGTGTGGTCTACCAATCATATCCACAGAGCAGGTAATCAGTGCCCGGCTAGAAGAAATGGGATGCCTTTACACGCTTAGGGACATCCCTTCGGACTTGTCCAGAATTCTGTCCAATCATTCAAAAAAGATAGAGGGAAAATTGGCAGTGAGAAAGAGATGCAGGGATACGTATAAACTGAATTACAACTTTGTCAACTATGTTGAGGCCTTAATAGACATTATTTTTGATGATGAAAAAGAATATCTATGACTCCTCGGTAAGCATTCTGGTGGTTACGCATAATCATGTTGAGTTCATCGAGAAACTATTGGATTCACTAAAGACTTTTGGCTATCGAAACGTATACATATGCGATGCTTCTTCTTCAGATGGAACTTTGGAAATCCTACAGAATAGCCCTTTCTCGGCCAATTTATTGAAAAAGCTCCATCTTGAAGGATTTTCAAAGAACAACAACGATCTTATAAGACACTTCAATCTGGACACCGATTATTTTTTGTTATTAAATCCGGATACCTATTTTGACACTGATTTCTTGTCTTCTCTTTTAAATAGGGCAAAGGAGGATAGTGGTATAGGTATTATAGCTCCTTTGGTGAGGTATCCTGACGGACGTATTCAGGTGACCTGGAAAAGATTTCCTCGCGTTTCCACGGTCATTAAAAAACGGATTGGATTGTTGAAGGCAGAAAATGAAGTGCAGATGAAAGGGCCTATCATAGATTGGTGCCTTGGAGCCTGCATGTTGATTTCAAAAGCATTGCTTAAGGATGGGGGTAATTTGTTGGATGAAAGATACCGACTCTATTGCGAGGATAGTGATATTTGTTTTGAGGCTAATATAAGGGGCTTAAGGGTAATAGGGTACGAAAATGCTTATATATATCACAACCTCAATGAGAAAAGTTCTAAGAATATTTTTAGTAAATATAACTGGTGGAACATTAAGAGTGTGGCCAAGTTTTTTTTGAAGTGGAATATTAAATGGGTATTCAGAAAAA
>JBCBSN010000421.1:0-2412 GCA_039819225.1 Bacteroidota bacterium
TCCAAAACTAAAAGAATACGCCCGGCAGCTTCGTAAGAACAATACTTTGGCAGAAGTGTTACTTTGGAAAAATATAAAGAATAGGGCTTTGGGGGTTCAATTTCATAGGCAAGTGCCCCTATTGGAATATATTGTTGACTTCTATTGTCATGAACTACAACTTGCAATTGAAATCGATGGGGAATCCCACGAGTTCAAATATGAGTACGATGCCAGAAGGCAAGGCCTTTTGGAAAAGGAAGGTGTCGTGTTTATCCGGTTTTCGGATATTGAGGTAAAACAAGATATGTTTTCAGTAGGATTGGCACTGGAAGAAAAGGTACGTGAGTTATCGCTAGAATTACACCCCTAAAGTCCCCTCAAGGGGACAATTCCCCGATTACACTTTGGGGCTATGTTTACAATTTCGTAGTTTCAATTTTGTATTTACTTCACGAAACGAGCCTTGCCCTTGTCTCCGTAGGACACGCATGCACCTTTAGCGGACTTTAATAATTCGAAGATTGATTGATCGCCCAAAACGGGTGAATAAGCGGATTGTCCCCTTGAGGGGACCTCAGGGGTGTTATAAGGGAGTCAAAGCATTGCTTTCCCCAAATGTGTTTTACGGCACTTGGTGAATAGAATAGCTACGGATCAGTAAACCAGTTGATTGTAATTCTAGGGTTGGAGATGATCTTTAACCTTTTTAAACAACAATAATCTTACGTCCACGGCTGCTCCGTTGGGGATTTCCAACGCTTTTAAAATCAAAGTGCCCTTGCCTTTGTTCAGTTGTATTTCGCCCAGTTCCATTGAAATGAAATCCTTGACATAGGATTCTATCCGGGGGACGCGATCGTTTTCCATACCGGTAAGGGGAGGGTCGTGGGCTTGGGTCACACTTTGGGTTATTTGGTTATCGCCCATAGCCAAGGACAATACTGTTCCCTTAGCTTTTTCGGATGCTGTGTAATATAATTCCACTTCAAAATGGCCATCGGCCAAAACATCAAGGTCCCAGGTAATGGAATCCTTTTTACTCTTCCAATGGGTAAAGAAGGTATTGTTCGGATATTTGTTGCTTCGTTTTATGTTCCCATGTGGAATGCCATCTCTGGCAGGTATCTGGGTGTAGGCATGATCGGGATGTCCCAAGGTAAAAGGACGGTCATCTATTTCAGAGGGCAGCTTGGGGCTAACGGTTGCCAGCCATTGGTTCTTGGCCCTAACCAGGGAATCCGCGATTTTGGGAAATTCTTTGGAAACATCCTGGCTCTGTTCTCGATCCTGGATCATATCATACAGTGCATTATTCCTATCCAACCGATATTGCTGTGTACGTACGCTGGTCTTTCCGTTCCAATGGTTAAAAACAAGACGGTCCGGCCATTCCCGTTCCTTTTGGAAGAGTAGGGGCTTTAGGCTCTTTCCGTCCAGCTTTTTCTCGGTTTTCAGTTCTATTCCGGCCAAATCGATCAAGGTGGGCAAAATGTCCAAGGTACTGGCAATTCTTCCAATCTTCTCGCCAGCGGGAAGGGAATCCTTCCATTGTATGAAAAAGGGACTGCGGACCCCACCTTCGTCAACGGATCCCTTTTTGCCCTGCATATCCCCGTTCCAACGCCAGCCGTTGGGCCCGTTATCCGTCATATAGATGACAATGGTATTTTTTTCCAAATCCAAATCCTGGAGTTTTTCCATGACCCTACCTACATTGAAGTCTATGTTCTCTACCATAGCCAAGGCTGCCTTCGTAAATTCTATATCTTCCTTTTCTTCCCCGTGATATGTTTTTTCCAGTTCCCTGTCTTTGAACCTATTCCAATATTCGTCCGGAACCTGCATGGGGCTATGAGGAGTATTGTAAGGCAAGTACAGAAAAAAAGGAGCCTCTGTATTATGGGATATGAACTCCAGTCCATGATCCGTGAGGTCGTCCACCAGAAAACCCTCTCCCTTTACGATTGCTCCATTGTGCTCTAGCATAGGACTGAAGTAATTGCCCCAATGTCCCGAGGTAAAGCCGTAATAATCGTGAAACCCCCTGGAATTGGGATGATAGGGCGGTTGCATACCGTTATGCCATTTACCATAAGCGGCCGTGGCATATCCTTCTTTTGCAAGAATGTCCCCTAGGGTGACGGCACTGGTATCCATCCGCTCTCCTCCGGCCGAGGTGTCATATACCCCAAGTTTGGGAAAATGAACCCCTGTCAATACTTCGGCCCGGGTAGGGGAGCATACGGGTTGTACAAAAAAATTCTCAAAGGATACTCCGTTTTGGGCCAGGGCATCGATATTGGGCGTGTTGAGGTTAGTGTTGCCGTGAATGCTCAAATCGCCCCAACCCTGATCATCGGCCATAATCAGGACAATATTGGGCTTACTAATGGGGCGCATTTTTTTTTGAGGTTTGGCCTGGTCTCCACA
>JBCBSN010000422.1:0-2409 GCA_039819225.1 Bacteroidota bacterium
TACGACCATAAAACGGATCCTGACGAAACAAAAAATATTGCGGATCAGAACCCAAGGTTGATAGCGCAATTAAGGAATCAATTCATAGATAGTAAAGGCATACGTAATTTGGAAAATTAGTTTCTCAGTAGGAGTTTGTTTTGAAATATATTGATTATTTTTTCCGCCTGCGGGGCATAGTAATAGCTCGTTTAGCACCTAAGTAGCCAGGGCCTATCTTTTTGGTGCAAGGATGCATAGGTTTCCGTTGGGATTTAGGACAGCTAACCGCTAGGCGTTACTATTTTGGGGCATTCCATGCCAAAATGCTTTGTCGTTCCGTTACAATCAGTAAAAAATAATCAATAATCCCAATGGCCATAGGGGCTATTCACAAATTTCAAAACAGCTTTTTACCTATGAACATTAAAAGAACTGTTGCCTCGTTAGTTATAATCAGCTTCTTCTTTTCCTGTATGGAAAAACCGGACACCCGCACTTTGCAAAACCGTCCGAATATCGTTTGGCTGGTTTCCGAGGATAATTCCGCACACTATTTAAAACTATATGATGAAGGAGGAGCCCCAATGCCCAACATTGAGACTCTCGCCGAAAGCGGAATCGTTTTTAACAATGCTTTTTCCAATGCTCCTGTCTGTTCCGTGGCTCGCAGCACAATTATCTCTGGCTGTTATGCGCCACGGGTGGGCACCCAATACCACAGAAAAATCCAATTGGCCCCCATGCCCAAAGGCTTAAAAATGTTTCCCGAATATCTAAGGGAGGCCGGTTATTATACTTCCAATAATTCCAAGGAGGATTACAACTTCATAAAATCCAACAATGTTTGGGACGAATCCTCTAAAAATGCATCCTACAGGAACCGAAAGGAGGGTCAGCCCTTTTTCCATGTTCAAAACTTTGGAACCACACATGAAGGTCAATTACACTTTACCCGGGCGGAAATGGATAGTCTTGCCCCTAAGGCCCCTATAAAGGGCACAACTATTCTTCCCTATCATCCGAACACCCCAATCTTTGGTTATACCAACGCCCGTTACAGGGATCTGCAGAAAAAAGTGGATGTTCAAATTGGGGAGTTCGTTAGGCAGTTGGAATCGGATGGCCTTATGGACAACACTATCATTTTTTATTATGGTGATCACGGTGGAGTACTCCCTAGAAGCAAAGGATATATTTACGAAAGTGGGCTTCACGTCCCCATGGTAATCTATATTCCCGAAAAATGGAGGCACCTATCCCCGATAGCACCAGGCCATAGAACGGATGCCTTTGTGGAATTTATTGATTTGGCCCCAACAGTCTTGAATTTGGCCGGAATTGAAATTCCCGAACAAATTGATGGCAGACCCTTTCTTGGGAAAAAAGTGACCCAGGAGACGTTGGACAAGAAGAACACTGCCCTTGGGTACGCTGACCGTTTCGATGAAAAATACGACTTGGTACGTTCATTGCGAAAAGGGAATTTTAAATATATCCGAAATTATCAGCCTTTTAACATCGATGCGCTCTTTAACTTTTATCGCTATAAGATGCTGGCCTACAAAGAGTGGCAAACGTTGTTTCAAAACGGAGAATTGAATGCCGTACAACAGCAATTTTTTCAATCCAGGGCCCCTGAGGCACTTTATAATATTGAAGAAGATCCACATGAAATAACGAACCTGGTCAACGACCCGGCCTATTCGGAAGCCTTGGAAGCACTAAGGGATGAATTAAAGGAACGAATTACGGCCATGCCCGATCTTAGCTTTTACCCAGAACCTTATTTCCTGGAGAAGGGCCTTGCGGATCCGGTGGATTTTGGGCAACGAAACAAAACCGAAATTGCGGAACTCGTCGCTATTGCAGATCTAACCTTGGAACCGTTCAGAATCGTGGAAAAAGATATTGAAGAAGCACTGACTTCCGATAATCCCTGGAAAAGGTATTGGGGACTGGTTGCATGCAGTACTTTTGGCAAGAAGGCATCTCCCTTTTTCAAAAGGGCAGTTCAAATGGCCAAAGGGGATAATGAAAATCTGGTAAGACTTCGGGCAGTGGAGTTTTTAATGCTCCATGAACAAAATGTACCCACGGAATTACTTTTGGAAATTGTGGAAAACGCCAAATCCGAGTCTGAAGCGACCCTTATGTTGAATACCCTTGCATTATTGAAAACTGTAAACCCAAGCTTCAATCTGAAACTTCCAAAATCGATGTTTCCCACGGAATGGATGGAAAAAGAGGGGGACCTGGTTCTAAGGCGCATTGAATTTATTAATGAGAAAAAGATATAATCTAAATCCTTATACACTTTCCACCAATAGCCATTTGAACTGCGTTTCAACCAGCTTTACCGTAAAACGGAAGGGTCATTCCGTCACCCCCAAGGGAATCCCCTATTCATGGGAATCATAAACCTATTCC
>JBCBSN010000423.1:0-2393 GCA_039819225.1 Bacteroidota bacterium
TAGGCGCAAAAAGGGGGCATAAAAAAACAATTGATATATTCAAAACAGTCTCAAAAAGTCCCAATTAAAAAGACCATCATAACGAAGAACTCAAAAAAGGAATATATAAAATGACCTCAAGAACTATATCGCAGGGTATTTTAAGGGCTGTGGGGATACTGGTGGGGATAGCCCTTATACTTTTTTTTCTTTATAAAATCCAATCTGTCTTAGCGTATTTGGCCTTTGCCGCTGTCGTAGCCCTAATCGGCAGGCCGTTGGTCCTTTTTCTAAGAAGAAAACTGAAATTTCCGAACACTTTGGCCGTTATCCTCACCATGATCATAATGGTGGGGGGCATCGGAGGCATTATTGCACTTTTCATCCCACTGATAAGCGAGCAGGGAAAAAACCTTTCTCTATTGGACATAGACCAGCTGCAAAACAATCTCAATTCGCTCTACAAGGAGATTACCCAATATCTTGGGGCCTCCCCGGAAATGGTGACGGATATTATACAAGGAAGTGAGATAGAAAAAAATATTCTAGAGGGTTTCGATATTGGTTTTATCCCCAATTTTCTAAATTCCTTCCTGGGCGTGTTAAGCTCGTTTAGCATTGGTCTTTTCTCCGTGCTGTTCATATCCTTTTTTTTTCTTAAGGACAGTAAACTCTTCCAGCGAGGTATCTTGGCCTTTGTCCCCCAAGATAAAGAGGGAGGCACGATAAAGTCCATGGACAAAATAAACAATTTGTTATCCAGATATTTCGTAGGGCTATTGTTGCAAATATTTGTGCTTTTTGTTATTTATACCATTACCCTGCTATTGGTAGGAATCGAAAATGCCATTGTGATTGCCTTTTTATGCGCCCTGTTCAATATTATTCCCTATGTGGGACCAATTATTGGGGGAGTGATCATGGTAGTACTGACCATGACCAGTAACTTGGGAATGGATTTTAGCACCGTAATCCTTCCAAAAGCAGGCTATGTACTCATTGGACTGGTCATTGGACAATTGGTCGATAATTTCTTTTCCCAGCCCATCATCTTTTCCAACAGCGTAAAATCGCACCCCCTGGAAATATTCCTTATTATTATTATCGCAGGACTGCTGTTCGGAGTAGTGGGAATGATCGTAGCCGTACCAGGATATACGGCCATCAAAGTAATCCTTAAAGAATTCCTGGCGGACAACAAACTTGTAAGGTCCTTGACCAATAACCTTTAGTGCATCTTGAACAAGGCCGTATTAAAAAACGAAGTTCAAGAATTTGTTTTGGATAACCTGTCCGTGGATATTCCATCGCTCTTGTTGAAAAAACCTTTTTTTAAAGAAGTGTCCAATAAGGAATTGGCCCAACAAATAGCTTCAAAAAAGAAGGCCAAAACAAAACTCCCTACATGGTTTAAAAACAATTGGGTATACTATCCCGATAAACTAAACCTTGAACAATCTTCCTCGGAGATTACCGCAAAGTACAAGGCCAACCTCGTTGAAGGAAAATCCCTAATAGACCTAACAGGAGGTTTTGGGGTAGACAGCTATTTTTTTTCCCAAAGAACGGATGAAGTTTACCATTGTGAAGTGAATCCTGAACTTTCCGAAATCGCACTACACAATTTTGAAGTCCTGGGCCGTAAAAATATCATTCCCGTCTTAGGCAACGGACTGGAGTTCTTAAGACGGACTACCCAACATTTTAATTGGGTTTTTATAGACCCTTCCCGGAGACATGGAACCAAAGGCAAGGTCTTTTTTTTAAAGGACTCCGTACCGGACGTTACCCAACACCTGACTTTATTATTCTCAAAAACCAACCGCGTTTTACTGAAAACCTCCCCACTGTTGGATATTTCGTCGGGAATACGGGATTTAACCAACGTGAAAGAAATTCATGTAGTTGCGGTAGGGAATGAAGTAAAGGAACTGCTTTGGGTACTCCAATCAGGCTTTAAGGGGGATATTGCTATTAAGACCCTAAATTTCGGGAAATTTCAGGTCGACAACTTTGACTTCAATTTGTACGAAGAGAAAGAGCAAAAACCGAATTTTTCCATACCGAGAAACTATATCTACGAACCGAACGCCGCAATCCTAAAGTCCGGGGCTTTCGCCCTGGTCGCAAATCGATATGACCTCTATAAACTTCACGAACATACCCACCTGTATACCTCGGACCGGAGCATTTCCTTTCCCGGAAGACGGTTTTGTTTAAAGCAGAGCTTCCCCTATTCCAAAAAGATAAAGAAAATGTTAGGGCTCCAAAAGGCCAACTTGGCCACACGTAACTTTCCGGAAACCGTGGCATCCCTACGACAAAAGTTTACCATTGCCGACGGAGGGGAACATTATCTTTTTTTTACCAGGGACTTGTATTCAAAACGCATAGTACTACTTTGTAAAAAGGAG
>JBCBSN010000424.1:0-2369 GCA_039819225.1 Bacteroidota bacterium
AAGAAAATGCATCTTTCGGGAATCTTGTTCCCAGTATGTTTTTAGAATTACCTCGAACAAAGGTTTCTTCAATGGCCTAAGAGCATTTTCTTCTTTTGGATTTTGGAATAATTAACCAATAGCTCTTAATAACTATCAAAAGGAGGTGTCTCATAACTAACCCTGGAATACGATCATCTGTTTGGTGGTTGTATAGCCCTGCTGTCCGCCTATGCCAAAGCAACCACTATCCGGCTGGACATAGGTAGTGACACTTTCTAATCTTATATACTTCCAACCTTGCTTCCCAGCTTCATTAATTATTTCTTCAAGCTGCTCTGCCACATTGTCGGAAGTGCCTTTTTTTGGGTCAAGAGATGCTACGAAAGGGATTACCTTATATTCCATGATCAACTAGGACATTTCCAATTAAGACTATCTCCCTTGTCGGCATTATTCCTCCAATGAAGAGGTTGCAAATTAGATGCACGGTCATCACCATCATTTGAAACAGGATTAATATGGTCTATTTCCCAACCATATATTGAATCTCTATTTCCATGCTCCGACCATTTCATCCTTTTTCCGCACCTGTCGTTGCGCCAAGTGTCCGACGATAGACCATATATACTATTTCCTTTTTCCCAATTCTCTTTTTTTGAGTTTCGGTCCAATTTCCTCCATTTCTGTTAGTGTTGGATTTTCTTGACATTTCCTTGCATTTTAATTATTTATGGCTCAAACCTATTTTAAATCCAAATTAGTTCCTTGCGTCTTCCCGCAAATGCAATTTCAAAATCCTTATCAAAGAGAAATGCGAAAATCTTTTCAAATACAAAGATTTTATGATACGAGGAATTATCGCATGTCTAATCCCGTAAACAGGGAAAAATTACCGCGGATTCACCTATGCCAGAACCATGGACAGTTTTAAATAAAACCTTTTTCCATGGCTTGAGCCACAAGGTGAGTGGGCGTTTTGGCCTTAAACATTATTTTGAGTTTGCCAAGGCGGTCTTGGATACTACGCAAACTACTTCCGGAATAATTCTTCTTCATAAAACTGTGGGCTATCTCCTCTTGTTTAAGTCCTTGGGCCAGGAGTTGAAGCAAAAGAAGATCCTCCTCATCCAGTTCTAGTTGGTTTTCGGTACTTCGCAAAGCCTGCCTAAGGGATTCAGGGATATACGTATTGCCCTCGAAAACCGTTTCAATGGCTTTTTGGATTTCATTAAAGTCCTTTCGTTCCTTTCCCACAAAAGCGTCTATCTTTAAGTTATCGTATAGGGATTTGATTTTTCCAATACGGTGTTCAACAGAATAGACCATTATTTTTATTGTTGGTTGAAGGTTTCTCACTAAGAAGATCAATTCTTCGCCGGAAGTCAATTTTCGATTTCGGTAATCGGCCTTAAAGGACAAATCGGTAATCAAGGCCTCAAAGGGGTTCCCTTGCCCAAGGGCGGCCCTGATCTTCAGAAGGGCATCATCACAGTAATGGGAAACGACAGTTTCACGTATGGACAGATTTGCAAGCAGTCCTTTTAAACCTGATCCGGTGAGTCCGTGGTCTTCCGCTATGAGTACTTTTTGAAACATGGGAAACTATTTAGAAATAAAGGGTGGCCTTAAAGCCTTGCCCTTGCTTGGATTCAAAACTAAAGCTTCCCCCAATATCGTTTATGCGTGTTTCCACATTTCGCAATCCCCCCATCACTATTTCATCAGGGTCAAAGCCGACACCATCATCGGAATACACGATTTCATTTTTCTTTCCTTTCCCATGGAAGGCAATGGTGACCAACTTTGCTTTCGAATGCTTTTTAGTGTTCACCAACAATTCTTGAAGACTTTTGTAGATGGCCTTTTTTTTGTATTCGGCCAAGGCATCCCAATTTATGGTAGAATATGGTGCCGTTAAAATAGTTACGCCTTCTTGGTGATGCTGGGCAATCAGGTTTTTGAGTGCCTTTGGAAAGTCGTTTACATCAATTCCTGCGTAGACTATGGAAATGTCCCGCGCCCTAAGGTAGATGTCGTTTAAAAAGTTGAGTAGGTCGTCCTTAATGGTAGTGGAGGTGTTCAAAGTATTCGCTACCAGGCTCATCACCCCGGATATGTCGTTGGCCAGGTCATCGTGGATCCTTTTGGAAATTCGGGCTTCGGTCTTTTGGGTGGCATGGATAATCGCTTTTTTGCGTTGTTGGGTTTTTCTATGCAATAGGAAAGCGCCCAGTAAAAAGGCAATTAGGAATGCAGCAATAAATAGGATTTTATATCGCTTTTCCCGCTCATTTTGTAGTTCGGCGGCCTGTCTTTTTTTGCGTTCTTTCTCCACATTGTATTTTATGGCGGCATACTTGTTTTCTTGAATTTGTTTTGCGGCGGAT
>JBCBSN010000425.1:0-2357 GCA_039819225.1 Bacteroidota bacterium
AACAGGAACCTGGGATAGGGCAAAAAACAAAAAGGATGAAAAAAGCAGGAGTAGTATTTGTCTTAATGCTCATTTGGGGTTGTAAGGAAGAGAAGGTTGAGCCAAGCATAGCGGAAACCTTGAAAACCTATACCATTGAACAGATGATGGACAACGAAAGTGTTTTCGGAGGTAGTTTTTCGCCGGACTACACCAAACTATTGGTGTCCAGCAATCGTTCAGGCATTTATAATATGTATACCCTGCCGGTTGCGGGTGGAGAATTGTTACCCGTAACCGCATCGGATAGTTCATCGGTATTTGGTATTTCCTATTTTCCCGAGGACGAACGCATGTTGTTCCGCATGGACAACAACGGGGATGAAGTTTATCAAATATATCTTAGGGATACCACGGGTATGCACACCAACCTTACCCCGGATAAAGGGGCACGTGCCTCCTTTTATGGCTGGGCCCACGATGATAAAAGCTTTTTCTTTACCTCCAACAAACGGGACAATACCATAATGGATCTCTACCAAATGGATTTGCAGAGCTTAACGCCCGAACTAATCTACCAAAATGACGACAACTATAATATTGGTGGCATCTCCGAAGATCAGCACTATGTTTGGCTGAGTAAATCACTTAATACCAATGATAGCGATTTATTCCTCTATGGTTTAAAAGATAAATCCATGGTAAAAATAAATGAGAACCAAAGTGCCAATTCCGGTCAGGATTTTTCACCTGATGGAAAATCACTGTACTACACAACCGATGATAGTTCCGAATTTGCCTATGTGATGCAATACAATATCGCAGAAGACAGCCGTAAAAAGGTCATGGAGCGGGATTGGGACATTATGGGAACATATTTTACCGAAAACGGTACCTATCAAGTCACGTACATTAACGAAGATGCCAAAAACGTGATTGAGGTCAAGGATATGGCCAGTGGAAGAAATATAGACCTCCCCTCATTTGAAAATATGGACATTACCAATGTTGGCTTTGCGGACAATGAAGAATTGATGCGCTTTTATGCCGGGGGTTCACACACCCCTTCCAACCTCTATACCTATAATTTAAAGACTAAGGAACAAAAACAATTGACCGATGTGCTCAACGACGAAATTGAAGCCGAACATTTGGTCACTGCGGAAGTCATACGCTATGCCTCTTTTGATGGTGTAGAAATCCCAGCCATTTACTATAGACCGCATAAGGCTTCAGCAGAAAACAAGGTCCCAGCCTTGGTTTGGGTACATGGAGGCCCCGGGGGACAATCCAGACAGAATTTCAGTTCATTGATTCAATATTTGGTAAACCATGGTTATGCCATCCTAGCCGTAAACAACCGAGGAAGTAGCGGTTATGGGAAAACTTTTTACCAGATGGACGACCGGAACCATGGGGACAAAGATTTGAAGGACTGTGTAGAGGGCAAAAACTGGTTGGCAAAACAATCGGAAATCAATGCAGAAAGGATAGGGATCATCGGCGGATCTTATGGGGGTTATATGACGATGGCCGCACTGACCTATACCCCAGAGGAATTTGATGTGGGGGTAAACATTTTTGGAGTCACCAATTGGATAAGGACGCTACGGAGTATCCCGCCTTGGTGGGAATCCTTTAAGGATGCACTATATGAAGAACTTGGGGATCCCAACAGTATCGATTCCGTTAGACTTAGGAAGATTTCGCCCTTGTTCCACACAGATAAGGTCACCAAACCGTTGATTGTACTGCAGGGAGCCAAAGATCCAAGGGTGCTACAGGTAGAATCCGATGAAATAGTCGCGGGAGTACGAAAAAATGGAGTGCCCGTAGAATACGTTCTTTTTGAGGATGAGGGACACGGTTTTGTAAAAAAGGAAAACCAAATAGAGGCCTATGGTAGAATCCTGGAGTTTTTGGAAATGCACTTAAAAAGAGATAATCCAACATCACCAAATAATATGTGATACTTACGAATCATCCGATCAGGTAAAAAACTCAAAAGACTTCTATGGCAGGTTTACCTAAAAGCATTGCGTAATGATGACAAAGAATATTTTTCTGTTTGTTTCCATCTCTTTTTTGGCAATTCCATCTTTTGGACAAATAATTATGTCATCGCCCAGCGTTGAAATAACTGATGCCTGCAACAAGAATTCAGTTTACGCTTTTCTGACGGATAGAGCGTCCTTTAAGCCCTTTGATGAAATTGAAAAAATGTTAAATAGAGAAATAGACTTTGTTAAAAACCATCCGAAGTTCAAGTCCAAATGTGCAATCCAGCATTTAGTGAATTGTAAGGGCGAAGCCAGTTCTTTCCACATGGTCACTGAATCAAAAAAGAGATGGAAACAAACAGAATAATTTTCTTTGTC
>JBCBSN010000426.1:0-2347 GCA_039819225.1 Bacteroidota bacterium
TTTGCCAACTCCTCTATGGTAAAGTTGGGATTATCGATGTTTTGTTCAACAAGATCAACGACCCTCAATTTAAATTCCCGCTCTTTATTGTTCACTGGGACACCAGAAATTGTTTTTTCCGTTACCAAAGAAGAAAATCGAGCCTCAAAATTTTTGGTCGAATTTAACAGGTTACGGACGATGATATCCAGTTCCTTTAGGTTGAATGGTTTGGATAAGAATACATCGGCACCGGCGTTTAAAGAAGTCAACCTATTACCTTCGTTGGATTGGGCCGTGATTAGAAGAACTTGGGATCAGCAGATCTTTGTTACATCTAAAGATGAAAAAAATAACCAATAAGAGTACCTCCGATTTTATTAAGGACATTAAAATGCAGAGGGCCAAGGAGCTCATTAAAAGAGGTTTCCCCATTGGAGAGGTTGCCTACAAAGTTGGCTTTAGCGATCCCAATTATTTTAGCAGGGCGTTCAAAAAAAGTGAAGGTATGTCCCCTTCTTCGTATATCCGCAAAAAAAGGGCTTCACTTATTGAGGAGTGATATCATAACTATATGAAAGTTAGAATAGAGACCGCTACGCTTCTAGGGATTAGAACCCGGACTATTTGATTTTTATAGGGTACACCTATATAAAACTTTATTCGGCCGAAAACTTATATACGCAAGTAGAGGTATACGTCTGCCCAGGTTCTAAAATGGTACTCGGGAAATTGGGTTGGTTAGGCGAATTTGGAAAATGTTGGGTTTCCAAACAAAAAGCACCCCTAAAATCATAGGATTTGCCTTCTTTGCCCTTATTGCCCTTCAAAAAATTACCCCCGTAAAACTGTATTCCAGGTTCGTTGGTGAATACTTCCATGGTCCTGCCTGATCCAGGCTCAAACACCTTGGCGGCCAATACCAATCCATCTTCATTTACAGGACTTTGGTTCAATACAAAATTGTGGTCGTACCCAAGACCAAATTCCAATTGTTGATGAGGTATCTCCAAATCCCGCCCAATAGGTTTTGCAATGGTAAAATCAAATGGTGTTTCTGCCACTTGGGCAATTTCTCCGGTGGGTATCAACCCCCCATCGACCGGAGTGTAGTGTGCGGCATTTAGCATCAGTACATGCTCGTTTATAGTACCGTTCCCCTGCCCTTTTAAGTTAAAAAAGGAATGATGTGTAAGATTTACAATGGTTTTCTTGTTCGTTCTAGCTTTATAATTGATTATCAATTCATTATAATCGGTCAGTTCATACTTTACGCTAACCTTTAAGTTACCAGGGTAACCTTCCTCACCATCGATGGAGGTACGTGAAAAAGTAATCGTATTATCGCTTTGTGTATCAACGTCCCAAACCACGCTTTCAAAACCAACATCGCCCCCATGCAGGTGATTTTCCCCATTGTTCGTCGACAAGGTAAATTCCTGATCGCCCAAGGAAAACTTTCCTTTTGCAATTCGGTTTCCATAGCGCCCTATGGTAGCACCAAAGTACTTTTCATCCGCTTCCTGGTATTGCCTAAGGGTATAAAAACCCAAAACAATGTCCTCGAAATCACCGTTCTTATCCGGAGTGAACAAGGATATAAGACGCTGCCCAAAATTGGTAAAGGTCGCTTCAATACCGTTTCCGTTTTTCAAAACATAGAGTCCGACGTTTTTCCCGTTGATAGTAGTATTAAAATCCGGTTCCTTGGCCAGGGTAAGGAGTGATTTCTGGGTATCTGTTTTTTCGATCTTTTTGTCGGCTTGTTTGCAAGCCACAGTGGAAAATAATACTGCCCCAATAAGTATGATGGTTCTTTTCATCTGTTTAAAATTTTGTGATCAACTATAAATAAAGCTATTCCAAAATTTGACACAGATGGAACCACTTTACTTTCGCATAAACTTGTTTTAATCATATTAGGTTAGTTATGCTTAAAAAAGTATATGCTCATTTCATTCTTTTATTCTTTGATTATAGGAGACCCAAGGATTCTTTCTTTCCTGTCTTTGAAGGGCGGCCATTTCGGTGGCCAAGCCTTCATCTCCCTGTGATTTCATCCACGAACCCAATTCTTTTTGCAATCGCTGTTTTATCGATTCATATTCAGGATCGGTTGCCAGATTTACCATTTCAAAGGGGTCGTTCGCTATGTCATATAATTCTTCGGCAGGCCTAAATTTATACTTGGCCACCAATTGCCTCATGGAATCCGGGGCATGCCGCATCCAATCAATAAACAAACTACTTTCCCTAGTCGTCACCAAATTATAAAAGGGTTCGCTAGAGCTGAGATTTCGAATATACTTAAACTTCATATCCCGAATGGATCGTACGGGGTAACTTTCCGATCCATTATGGATTCCAC
>JBCBSN010000427.1:0-2339 GCA_039819225.1 Bacteroidota bacterium
GATTTTCAGAAATAGAAATCAAATATTCGGCAACTGTTCTTGCTACAGGCCAATTCATATCCTTAATCCATTCTAATAAATCAGGAATTATTGGCTTTATTTCTTCGTATGGATATTGATTCAGCTTTTCTGCCATTTCTATGTCCAGTTTATCTTTTGGTATTAACTCCTTAATATTCATTTCTAATTGCACACAACAAATATATATATATCACCACTACCCTAAAATTCTTCTAAAAAAGGGAGTATTCCAAGTATAATCGGCAAAAAGCGCGATGTAAGCACTTACATCTTTTTGGAAACAGGCTATACGCTATTCGCTGTACGCCATGCGTCCTCAAAAATAGCGCGTTTAGCGTCCCATCCCGATAATTATCAGGAAACATCTGTCTTTAACCTATAACCCATTTGAATATGGGTAGCATCATCCATTCCCCAAACGCACAAGAAGAAAGAAAACAGTACATTTATAGAGATAAATCCGTAGCCATGAAAAAAGCCTTGATCCTTATCATCTGCCTAACAGTGCTCTCCTCCTGCCATGCCCAAAAAGGCATTATAGCGGATGGTGCGGAACTCACTCTTGTGGCCGAGGAGTATTCCTTTACCGAAGGCCCGGCCATGGCCCCCAATGGGGACGTGTACTTTACCGATCAGCCCAATGACCGTATCCTAAAATGGGATACCCGCCAAAATTCCGTGGAAACATATCTACAACCATCAGGCCGCTCCAACGGCCTCTACTTTGACAATGACGGTAATCTGTTGTCCTGTGCGGACGAGAAAAACGAGCTTTGGCGCATTGATGCCCAGAAAAAGGTGACTGTCCTAGTTTCGGATTTTGAGGAAAAAAAACTGGGTGGCCCCAATGACCTTTGGGTAGATCCCCAGGGCGGTATCTATTTTACCGATCCCTTTTACAAGCGGTCTTGGTGGACGCATACCGAACCAGAGATTGCAGAACGTAGGGTCTATTACCTAAGTCCGGATAAAAAGGAGTTAAAAATTGTAGCCCGTGATTTTGTGATGCCTAATGGAATCATCGGAACAGCGGATGGAAAAACGCTCTATGTTGCCGACATTGGCGATAAAAAGACCTATATCTATACCGTTCAAAAGGAGGGTACGTTAACGAACAGAAGGCTTTTTTGTGAACTAGGCTCGGACGGGATGACGTTGGACCACAAGGGCAATGTGTACCTCACGGGGGATGGGGTAACCGTCTTTAATGCAAAAGGCGAGCAAGTACAACATATTCCCGTTCCCGAAAAATGGACGGCCAACGTAACCTTTGGTGGGCCAGATCAAGATATCCTCTTTATCACCGCCATGGATTCCGTGTACACCTTGGAAATGGTAGTGCATGGGGTCAGGTAAACCTGGCCCTTTTAAATCTTATCAACAAGGCTCCATAGGACCAAAAAAACCGTATCGCAACGCAATGGTAGCCAGATACGGGTATGGGCGTTTTGTACGGGACTACGAGGTTTTGTACTTTCGAAAAAAAAATCAACACCCGGAACATGAAAAATATCTTCGATGTAACCGACGTAGCGGAAATCAAGGGGCGTATAAATACCCTTGCCCCGGAAACCAAAAACCTTTGGGGCAAAATGACCGTGGATCAAATGCTGGCCCACGTAAACGTAGCCTATGATATGGCCTATACGGACAAGTATCCCAAACCGACCGGTTTCAAAAAGTTTATGATCAAACTCCTGGCAAAGAATGCCGTCGTGGGCCCAAAACCCTATAAAAAGAACTCCCGTACCGCACCTCAGTTCATTATTGAAGGCCCCAGGAACTTTGAAGAGGAGAAACAACGCCTAATGGACTATCTGGACCGGACGCAACAACTGGGGGCCTCACACTTTCACAACAGGGAGTCACATTCCTTCGGACCCTTGACGGAAAAGGAATGGAATACCCTCTTCTACAAACACCTGGACCATCACCTGGTACAATTTGGGGCATAAAAAAACGCCCTTTTAAAAAAGGCGCTTTTTTATCGGAGCTTTTATCTTTAGTTTAACTCATGGGCGACCAAGTAATAAAAAGCAGGTCTACTTTTCATACGGATACCGGACATTTTTTCGACTACACTATGAATCGCGGCCATTGCCTTGTCCTTATCGGTAACACCTAATTTTTTCTCTACAAAATTACGCCGTACCGTCTCCAATTCGGATTCGTCCGTACCGGATACCAAAGTGGCATCCTGATTGTTCACCATAGATTTTAAACTGTTTACATAACCATCCAATTGATCATCGTCAATATTGGATACTCCGCATTCATTCAATTGTTTTACCGCAGTGGATTTTAAGGCAGCTAACTTG
>JBCBSN010000428.1:0-2324 GCA_039819225.1 Bacteroidota bacterium
ATCGAGGGCGATTTTAGGGCGGACCTTATCAACGGCGACATTGATATCGCCGAATATGCCGGAAACCTTAACCTAAAAACCATAAACGGCGAAATTGACCTTAAGATGATCAATGCCCATTTGGTAGCGGAGACCATACACGGCGATATCTATGCGGATGAAAAACTGAAGTTCAAATCCTCCGATCGTCATGTGGGGCAAAAAATTTCGGGAAAAACGGCAGAGGGAAAAAACAGCCTTTACCTAAATACGATCAATGGGAATATGTACCTTAGACTATAGGTCTAAACCAAATTCTGAATAAAGGAATACAGCAACAACGCCCAACCAGAAACCAGGAGGAGTCCCCCAATAGGGGTCACCGGCCCCAGAAGTCTTATTTTTTTGCCTTTGGCCGCACTAAGGACCAGACCATAAATACTGAACGAAAAAAGAAAGGTCCCGATGACGAAGCAATAGGCCAAATACCGTTCCAGTGCAGTAGTAAAATTCAAATTAAAGCCCAATACAAGTAAAACTAGGGCATGGTACATTTGATATTTTACCCCGGTCCCAAAGCTTTTTAATTGGTCTTCCGTCAAGGTTTTTTTTAAGGTATGGGCCCCAAATGCCCCAAAAATTACCGCCAACATGCCGTAAAGGGCTCCCATAAACTGCACTAGAAGTATTGTTTCCATAGCGGTATAAAGATAGGAATCCGATTTGTTTCGTAAAAAACGCTTGGCATAAAGTAAGCAGTGGCTGTTGCGGTAGGCAGTTTGCTGTTTCCGGCTTAAAGAATTCAAGGTTCAATGCTCAAGGTTAGCTTGTCTCATTTTGCATGGCGTACCAAAATTATTGGGCACCGTTTTTTAGAGTAGGGAATTTGGGATTTGGGATTTGGGATTTTCAAAGGGAATGCTATCCTTCAAACTGCTCTAAAAAGAAGCCCGTTGCACAATGGCACAACGGGCTTTTTTGAACGGGTGGCGTTACCTAAATCTGACTTAGGCCCCCATCAACTGAAAGTTCTATGCCGTTTACGTAGCTGGCCCCATCGGAGGTAAGGAACAATACGGCCTCCGCAATTTCCTTGGGTTCCCCAAAACGTTTTAGGGGATTGGCCGCTGCAAAGCCTTCACCCATCTGGCTCACCGTTTCTTCCGGCATTCCCATCTTATTGTAAATGGGCGTGGCTATGGGACCCGGCGCTACGGCATTTACACGGATCTTTCGCGGGGCAAGTTCCGTGGTCAATACCCGGGCATAGGCCCGCAAAGCGCCCTTGGTGGCACTGTATACCGCGGCACCATCAAACCCCTTCTGGTGTACTATAGAGGTGTTGAACAGAATGTTCCCCCCATCCTTTAAATGGGGAATAGCGTATTTCACCAAAAAAGCGGGACCCTTAATATTGATATTGAACTGTGAATCAAAATGATTCTCGTCGATTTCGTGGGCCGGAGCAAAAAAGGCTACTCCGGCATTCACAAAGAGTACATCGATTTTGCCATAGGCATGTACCGTTTCTTGGATCAAGCGTTCATTGTCCCCGGGTTTGGATTGATCGGCCAACACCGCCTTAAAATCACCGGAAAGCCCCTGGGAGACCTCATCCAAGGCCTCCTGTCTTCTTCCCGAAAATACTACCTTGGCTCCCTGTGCCAAAAAACCCTGGACCGATGCCAGCCCTATTCCGGAATTTCCACCGGATACAACCACTACCTTGTCTTTAAATGTATGCATGTTTCTAGATTTTTAATTTGAAACGTTCGTTTCAAAATTGGTTAAAAAAATTACATTAATATTCGTATCGTATTACCTATGATATTTTGAAGCACCGCTTTGTCCTTCACCAATATTCCCGTCATCCGAAATCCTTGAAATGAACTGAAGACAAAATAAGCATAGCTCTCGGCATCCTGGTCTTTGTTGATAAGCCCTTGCTGCTGTCCATCTTCAATCAAGTCTTGGAAAAGGGCCAACGAATCCTCCTGCATGCGCAACAACCATTGATTCACATCTTTCTCTTGGTTGGCCATTTCAGTCTTGCAGTTCATGATAAAGCAGCCTTTACCCTTTTCATCGGCCAACATTTCTGGGAGAAATCCCTCAAAAATCAATCGAATTGCCTCCAAGGGATTTTTGGCCTTTAGAAGGGCACGCTGAAAAGTAACACCAGTTTCTTTTTTATAGTGCCCAAGGCTTTTTTGATATAATTCCAATTTGGATCCAAAAGAATTGTAGATACTGGACCGGTTAAGTCCGGTAGCATCCACTAAATCCTGCATGGAGGTACCGCTATAGCCCTTTTCTCAAAAATGTCATGGGCGTTTTTTGGGAAA
>JBCBSN010000429.1:0-2265 GCA_039819225.1 Bacteroidota bacterium
CTTTAACATGCTGTTACAGGTTTTGGACGATGGTTACCTCACAGATAGTCTAGGACGAAAGATAGATTTTAGGAATACTATTATCATTATGACTTCCAATATCGGGGCCAGACAACTGAAGGATTTTGGCCAAGGCGTTGGCTTTGGTACCGCAGCAAGAAAGGCCCAGGAGGATACCCATCAGAAAAGTGTTATTGAAAGTGCGCTTAAGAAGGCATTTGCCCCCGAATTTCTCAACCGGATAGATGATGTGGTGGTCTTTAATCCTCTGGAGCGGGAACACATCCATAAGATCATTGATATAGAATTGGATAAGTTGTTCGCCAGGATAAAGGATATTGGCTATGATCTAAAGCTCACTACAAAGGCCAAGGATTATATCGCGGAAAAGGGCTTTGACAAGCAATATGGCGCAAGACCTTTAAAGAGGGCCATTCAGAAATACATCGAGGATGCCCTGGCGGAGGAAATCGTAAATGCCAAGCTGGAAGAGGGCGACAGTATCCATATGGACCTGGACAAAAAGAAGGACGAACTTCATATCACCATAAAAAAACCGGAGAAGTCCTCAAAGACCTAAAAAATGGTAAGAAATTTTAGATAAGGGAGCCTCTCAAAGAGCTCCCTTTTTTTGTGCCCCGTAGGGAGACCTGTAGGAATTAAAATACCCGAGCATCCATGAACCGTCATATAAACGATATTTAGGTCTTTAATCTATTTTTTTATTGGATAAGGGCCCATACCGCTACATTCGTTCCGAACACAGTTAAACATATGAAATGAGAGTGGGACAACCAAAGAAGACCGTCATTGTCCGGGAGTACCAATTGGAAATCGGCAAGGTCCAGGTCTATGACAATTATATGGTATCCATTTTTGAGGAGGGAGCAACACTCACCTTGGAGCGGGCCTACCAGATTATTGGGATATCCGAGATACATTTTAGGAACAAGAATTTTGGCTATATAAGCCTCCGCAAGCATTCCTATGCGGTTGACCCTACCATTTATGGGTATTTACGGGAATTGGAGAACCTAAAGGCCTTTGCCATCGTATCCGTCAAGGAAATGGACATGCACAACTTCAAAATCGAAAAGCTATTTTATAAAAAACCCATGAAGTTCTTTATTGAATTTAATAATGCCCTGGCATGGGTAAAGCAGCGGGTACGGAGCAAATAGCTTTCTTTGCAAAGAAGATACCAAAGGGACGACGGTTCTTTAGACACAATGCCTTTCTAACGAACTTCCTTCACGCAGAGCCTGTGTTTAAGTTTTATCCTCCAATTTTGTTATAGCCCTTTTATCGCTTCCACCGCTTCAACTGGTTCCTCCTTTAAGGCCAAATTGTTGGCCTTTCAGTTCGGCCTTGTCACAAAATGAGCATTTGTCACCGCCAAACTTCGCTTTTTAAGTCTCTCCCTATAGCTATCGGGAGGAAAAAAAACGACCTATTACAATTCCGATAGCTATCGGAACTAAAAAACAAGATTTAAACGGGCTCTTAACGATTATCACATATTTATTGAATGATAACGCATGGATTCATCTTAAGGGTTATTACATCTCCATTTTCCCTTTTCCCACTAAACTCATCATTAGCTCCAGTGAGCTTAGTTAAATCAATAACCTCAACAATGGAATTATTTTTCACTAAAAACAGTTTGTTTTCTTGTGTTGCTATAACATATTGAAAATCATCGATAAATCTATTATTACCTGTATCTATTTCTGAGTTCGATGTCCTAATGATAAAAAAATGATTTACAAGTAGTCTTTTGCTCCCATAAGTCCTATTATATCTCGCTTTGGAGATATATGACATCTGAAATTTCTTTGATTCGGTTTTCCCTCCCATTTCCATTGAAATCGTGGCTTCGTCATAATCGTCCCCAAAACACTTTTTTTTATTATAGTACGGTGCCCAATCCTTTCCTACTTCGTTAATGTCCTTGAGTTTATTAATGTTTGAGTTTTTTTGAGAGTTAACCGCTTTTTTAAGTCGATTCTTTTCAAATTGAGTTTTCTGTGAAAATGCCATAAGACTAATAAATAATAAACAAAGCGAGACATTAAATTTTGATTTGATTTTCATAATATTAGGTTTTATTTTTTATGTTTATTGCATAGATTAGAATGAATTGAAACGTATACCTTGGATATAGCAGCTTAGTCCTCCAAACCAAAATATTCGGCGACCTGTTGGTAATCGTTGATGTCAACACCAGCAGTTTTTAAACCATTTAGAATAGGTTCTTTTGAAGAT
>JBCBSN010000430.1:0-2244 GCA_039819225.1 Bacteroidota bacterium
TAGGAAAAGTAGTGAGACCGTTGTTAATACAAATACTAATTTTCCTAGCCCAAAATGCCGTAGCCCAAAAAGGGAAGGATATTGTAGATATAGCGGTCTCCGTAGACGATTTCTCCACTTTGGTCACCGCTTTGAAGGCCGCGGATTTGGTAGGTGCCCTTAAGGGAGAGGGTCCCTTTACGGTATTTGCGCCTTTGAATTCAGGTTTTGCCAAAATCGATTCCAATACCTTGAATTCTTTGTTACAATCGGAGAACAAGGAAAAATTGAGTGCCATACTTACCTATCATGTAGTCTCCGGGAAATTGGCCGCAACCGATGTTGCAGCTGCGTTGAAAAAGGGCAAAGGCAAGGTGGAATTGACTACACTTAATGGTGCCGTCCTAACGGCAATGAGCAAGGATGGCGGAATTTTTCTGAAGGATGCCAGCGGCAACTATAGCAAAATTTCCAAAACGGATGTGATGGCCTCTAATGGGGTGATACACATCATCGACGATGTTGTAATGCCCAAATAGAGGATTTTTTGTGGGGAAAAAGCATCGCTTAGGCGGTGCTTTTTTAGTTTAGAGTGGATTTAGTTGGGTTCTTGATTTCCCGTTTCTATAGGCGCAACACCTTTAATTTGTTCTATCACATACTATTGCGCTTTAATCCGTATTTTAGGGGAAACCCATGAACTCAAGACAAGTTCAATATAAAAAAGATGAAAAAGCCATTCCCCTTTTCTCTTTTGGTAGTTATGCTATCGATGGCCTGTGCACCCAGCCCCAACTTTTCCATTGAAATTTTAGACGATGAGGTATTGGCATTGATTGATCCGGATGCGAAAATAAAAATCATTGGCGATGGATTTCAGTGGACGGAGGGACCTTTATGGATAGCAGATGGTGATTATTTGCTCTTTTCGGATATTCCCAACAATACCGTATTTAAGATCGATGCCGAGGGGAACAAAAGCATATATCTAAAACCATCCGGTTATCTTAAGGAATCCTTTAAAGGAAGGGAACCTGGTTCCAACGGTCTACTCTTAGATCCCAAAGATCGGCTGATCCTTATGCAACATGGGGAACGTAGGGTAGCCCGTATGACCGCTCCCTTAACCTCACCCAAACCAGAATATGAAAAAGTTGTGGGCACCTATAAGGGCAAACGTCTAAATAGCCCAAATGATGGGGTTTTCGATCCGGCGGGAAACCTTTACTTTACCGACCCTCCTTATGGTCTTCCTAAACAAATGGAAGATCCGGACAAAGAACTGGACTTTCAAGGAGTGTATTGTTTAACCACTTCCAGGGAGCTTATCCTGGTAGAGGATACCTTGACCCGGCCCAATGGCATTGCCCTATCCCCGGAAGGATCCAAATTATATGTGGCCGTATCCGATCCAAAACACGCGGTGTGGTACCAATATGATATTTTGGCCCCGGGCCGGGTAAGTAACAGAAAGCTATTCCATGATGTTACGCACTTGGTAGGGCAAGAAGGGCAACAGGGTCTTCCGGATGGGATGAAGATGCATAGTCAAGGGTATTTGTTCGCGACCGGCCCTGGAGGGGTATGGATCTTGGATTCCCACGGAAAACCTATGGCAAGAATCCTAACGGGCCAAGCAACGGCCAATTGTGCCTTTGATGCGGATGAAAAGGTGCTGTTCATGACCGCGGACAATTATGTGTTAAAGATGGATTTGCGGTAAAGGGCCCCGGATTCGCTTTCCATAAGCTTTTGCTTAAGGCCCGGGCATGTGGCCGGTTCTCACCAGGGAACAACTTGGTAGATACCCCCCAGGAGGGCCCCAAAAAGGATTCCATCAACGGTTTGTGGTCCGTATCAAAATCAGGATACCAACTCGATTCTGGAACTCGGATAATCTTCGTATTTTGTGTATCTTAAAAATAAAACCCGGTTTTTGGGACATTATGCCCATTTCCGAGGTTTTTCCATTACCCTAAGATACGGACTATGCCAATAAATCAACAGGTTATAATACTTCTAAATAGCCCTGTTTCGACTTTACTGAAAAAGAAAATTTCTGGATAGAATAGGGCTTAGGTTGTCTAATTCTCTATAATGTAAGGCATCACTATTCTTACCTGGGTCCCCTGCCGTAATTCCTTATCCGCAAAGTCAATGCTATAATGAGCATTTGTCTTAAAAGACTGCGCGTAAAGCTTAATCCTTTCGGATAAAATTTTTCCTGAAAGAGATTTATACTGTTTTTTGCCTTTATACCTCACT
>JBCBSN010000431.1:0-2226 GCA_039819225.1 Bacteroidota bacterium
TTTGACCCTGCAAAAGTAGGCCTTGCCAAACCAGAGGTATCACTTTTCTTTGAAAATCTTCTTATAGACAATAGAACCGTTTACGCCAATGATAAATCTTCGCCACTTATCCATCCCCTTAATGAGACCGACCAACTTAAGTTAAAGCATAATCAAAATTCCTTTTCGCTTGATTTCACCTCGATCGTGCCCTCGGGCACTGGTGAGATAAAATACTCTTGGATGCTTGCCGGACAGGATAAGGAATGGACCTTGCCCTCATTGAACAAAACGGCCAACTATACCAATCTGGAGAAAGGGGAATATATCTTTAAACTTAGGGCCTTTGCCAATGAAAACGATCTTGTATTGGATGAACGCACCATAGCGGTAACCATAAAACCCGCTCCTTGGGATACCTTATGGGCCAAAGCTCTCTATGTTTTAGCCCTATTTTCCATAGTAATAGCCGTTCTGAGTTATAATACCATTAAAAACAAGAAGCGATTGTCCGAAGCCAAGATCAAGTTTTTTATGAATACGGCCCATGATATCTGTACCCCTCTTACCCTGGCCATGGCCCCCTTAAGTGATTTGGAGAAAAGCCACAATCTCAATAAAATGGATAAGTATTACCTAGGGCTCTCTACCACCAATCTTGGCAAACTCTCCAATATGATAGATATTCTTATGGATTTTCAAAAATCCGATCTGGGGAAGGCCCATCTTATATTGAACAAGATGGATATCAGGAAAATACTTGAAAACAAAACGGCCTATTTTGCCCCAGTGGCCAAACAAAAGGGTATTAAATTCACATTCTTCAGTAACAAGGAGGAACTTTTGGAGTACGTGGATATCCAAAAATTCGATAAAATATTGGACAATCTGCTATCCAATGCCTTAAAATATACCCCAGAAGGAGGGGCGGTCGCCGTTCGGCTGGAATCCGGGGAAAAGCGGTGGAAAATTGAGGTGGAAGATACCGGAATCGGCATAGCTACAAATTCCCAAAAAGATTTGTTCAAAAGATATTATCGAGGCAACAATGCAATAAATTCAAAGATTACGGGTACGGGCATTGGATTGCTACTTACCCGAAATTATGTTAGCCTACATAAAGGCAAAATCGATTTTGAAAGCAAGGAGGGTGTGGGTACCAAGTTCGTCATTGGTTTTTACCACGGTAAAAAACATTTTGGAAACAACGTCACTTTTTCGGACACACCCAAGGCAAATTCCCAGGACTCTGTTCAACAGATGATAAGTACACCTCCACATGAGGAATCAAGGAAGGAAAGGAAAAAACTAAAACTATTGGTTGCGGAAGACAATCAAAGTTTACGGGAATATCTGCAAAACTCCTTGAGCAGATTCTATAACGTAAAAACGGCTGAAAACGGAAAAATCGCTTTGGCCCTTATAGAGCAATATGCCCCGGATATTGTGGTATCCGACGTGGGCATGCCCATAATGAATGGCAGAGAGCTCACCAATCACATCAAAACCAAATATGAAACCTCCCACATCCCGGTAATACTGCTTACCGCCTACAGGGAAAAAAAGGATATTATTCAGGGCCTGGAATCCGGTGCCGACGAATATATTACCAAACCGTTCGACACGACTCTATTACTGGCCAAAATAGAAAGTATCTTGGAGAATAGGCGTTTGGTCCGAAAGCGCTTTAAAAGGCTTCACAAGAACAAACTAAAAAAAGGGACCTATACCAATACCAGGGATCAAGAGTTTGTGCAAAACGCCATTAATTTTGTGCAGAAGAACATCTTGAACCCCAATTTGTCCAAGGAATACTTTGCACGTGAAATGTTGGTAAGCCAAACCCTATTGTATCAAAAGTTAAAGACATTGACCGGGCAATCCCCAACCGATTTTATAAGAACCATTAAACTAAGGCATGCTGCCAAGTTGTTGAACGAAGGTAGTTACACCATAAACGAGATTGCTACTTTGGCAGGGTTCTCCGACGCAAAATATTTTAGTACCTGTTTCAAGAAATTCTATGGAAAATCACCCACCGCTTATGCCAAAAGCGCTTAAGTAAGGGAACTTCGTCTACTTCATTAATGTGAATAATGGATAAGCACCAAAAGCCAGATTTTTCCGTTCCCCTCCCGCCTTGGGCGGGTGGAAAAATCCCCCAAAAAGTAACCGAATTGAGAAAATCTTTGCCCGCCTTAGGCGGGCCAGGGAAATAAGATTTTCGAATCCAAAAGACTTATCCAT
>JBCBSN010000432.1:0-2221 GCA_039819225.1 Bacteroidota bacterium
CAAAGCTCTTTTTGACAGCATTGATTTTTAGATGAACCACATTTTGCTGCTCATCGAACAAATCGGTAAGGATTTCATTGTTTACTGCAACGGTATTCTTTCCTTCTAAGTATACTTCCGGAATTTCCAGGTAGCAGATGACCACATCGTTATCATATTGCTTACCCAAATAATCGAACGCCAATTCTTGGCCATCCACGGCAATGGAGAACTTGGTCTTGAAGTACTTTTCGATATAAACCTCCCCTTCCGCTGATTCCGTATCTGTGGCCAAACCTACCTTAAGGTTGTAGCGTTCTTCCAGGATTTTTTCCAAATCATCGATAAAAATACGTGTGGTAATCTGTAGGGCCTGTTCCTTTTCAGCATAATGGACATGGGTTACACTTACATAAAACTTATGTATGCCCCAAGAAACCAGTAACGGTACTATCAGGGTTGCGAGTAGTATATTACGCAAAGTAGACTTCATACACTTTTATGATAAACAAACGCCGTGCCGAAAGGGATAGCTTCTATTTCAAATTCCAAAATGGCACTTTGGCCAATAGTACTCAAATTCCAATTTCTAATTTCCATAGCTAATCTCTCATGAGATATCAATCCAGATTGTTGTTTTGCCTGTAGACTTTGCTCTTTTTTCGCATATAGTCCCAAATCTTAAGTCGATCATGGGTATCCACCATAGACTGAAATTCGGCATCCACTTCACAGAAGTGCATAAACTGGTCTATCCTTTCCCGGGGAATCCCTAGGTCATAGGTAAATAGGGAATCGGTATAAAACTCCCTCACCCTTAAGGTTCGTTGATATGTCTTGTCCCGTTTTACCTGTTGTTTCAACATTTTGGTCCTTCCGGTCAGGGCATTGATCAGAGGATCAAAACTCATTATGGGATTAGCCGTGGCGGCAAAAAGTTCCCTTTCGGATTTTGAGGGCAATCGTACATTTGCGTTGGGCAATCCCAGACTTGAGGCCGTAACTACGGGATCGGTTTTTAGGGCACCCAAGTCTAGGCCCACGTCCCCGGAGAGGGAATACGGTCGTACTACCACCTCATCCAACTGGGTAAGGACTTCCTCCATGGGAACTTTTAGAAACCTACTTTCCAGGATTTGGGAGGTAACTACAACTTGCTTTTTCTTAAACTGTACAGCGGAGAAGACCAAGGTATCGTTCAATTTTGCTGAAATGGAAAAAAAGCCGTTGTCATCGGAAATGGTGGCCCTTTGTGCGGTGATATTCAATACGTGGGTAGCCGCCACGTCCCCATCATCACTAAAGACCCTTCCCGATATTGTAGTGGACGTGCCGGACTGTGCCTTTAGTAAAGTACAAAAAAGAAATCCGAAAAAAAAAAGTAAGCTACTTGCCTTCATCCAAAGATTTGCGGAATGTTTCGCTATGGGTCACCAGAAAATCGATCAATTGAAATTCGTTTTCCTTTCGCAAAAGGGATTGGGCCGGCATTTGGGTATCACAATACACCAAAAAGGCGTCTATCTTGTCCTGTGGCAATTTTAGGTCCAACACAAAAAACTCATCATCGTACACCTGTCGCAATACCTCGCTCACCTTTAAGTTGGGGCGGCTATCCTCCTCACTATTTCCCTTAGCGAACAGGGCCTTGAAGATGTTCACAAAATTAAGGCCGTCCTGCATTCCCCTTACATGCTGCGGTGTGGCAATGTTCTCTACCTCCGTACTCCTGTCTATTTCATATTCAAACCCCTTTAACTTTTCGTTCTTCATCTGTATAAAACGTTCCTGGTCTTCCGGGGTAAGCACCACCTCGTCCAGTTCCGTAACTTTCTCGTTCACTTCCACCACCAAGCGGTTACGATCCAGGATCTCCTGGGTAATCGTAACAATTTGCAATTGATAGTTTACCGCGGTAAATACCAATTGATCTCCTTCCTTGACCCGTATGGTAAACTCCCCGTTATCATTGGTAATAGTAGCCCTTTCCGAAGTAGTGTTGATCACGTTCTCATTCACAACATTACTATTGCGGTACAGCACTTTCCCCCTTAAGATAGTACGCGCTTCGTCCTGTGTATGGGCGGAGAAAGAAAGAAAAAGGCAAAAAACCAGGAAAAAGGAGGATTTCATGAAACTTCACCAACTTCGATCAAAGACAGATGGTGCACTCTTGTTTGAGGGACGATTCTTGAGCTTTAAAGCCTGTCTCGAACAGGCTGTATCCGATCGGGTTGCGCTT
>JBCBSN010000433.1:0-2215 GCA_039819225.1 Bacteroidota bacterium
GGATCCCCCTCTCAGGGCCCCTAGCCATCGTAGCCTTGGTGGGCCGTTACCCCCCCAACTAACTAATGGTACGCATGGCCATCCCTGTCCGATAAATCTTTAATCCCGATAGGAGGCCCTATCGAGATACTACGGGGCATTAATCCGGGTTTCCCCGGGCTATTCCCCTGACAGGGGCAGGTTCCATACGCGTTGCGCACCCGTGCGCCGGTCGCCATCTCTGTGCAAGCACAGAATGCTGCCCCTCGACTTGCATGTGTTAGGCCTGCCGCTAGCGTTCATCCTGAGCCAGGATCAAACTCTTCATCGTCGTCTCTTGAAATATCTCGCGACGGCGATCCCAGTCCTTCCCCAGGCCCTCTCGTTGTTCCCCATATATCCCTAAATATATGGCATTCCGGGGACGGGCCGAAAAGGCCAGCCCCCTAGGTCTCCACAATATGTACATGAACCTCTGTCGCCCAAGCCGGAAAAAAAAATACATCCCCGGCTAAGCGGCTGCAAATATAAGAGGGTTTTTTTGTTTGTACAACCCCTGGAACATTTTTTTTAGAACCCTTGAAAAAAACCTTGTTTCAGAAACCCTCTGAAACAATACAAATTACTAAAGATCAGCTTTTTAAAAAAGAAATGGATGCCTCCGTAAAATCAAAAATAATAATACAGTATAGCGCCTATGAACGCACCTTATTATAAGCATGGTACAAGAAGCCGCGAACACTTTTAGGAAAAGAAGTTCCATACCAGTCCAAAACGGATCACAAAATCCCGATACGGATAGTCCGGTGCCGCATAAAAATCATAGCTTCCGTCAAAGGAGGAGTTAAAGTGCTCCGCCTTTAAATATATCCGTGTTTGTTTCACCCTGGCATTGATAAAGAAATCCAAAAGGGGATAACCGCCCAACTCCTCATCGTTCTGAATATAAAACTCCCCCAGAAGGGGATTGTATCCGTCCATGGTATAGGTCGTAAAATATTTAAAAGTAACCCCTGTCTGTATGTACATGGCCTTTTTAAAGACATCGGAAGAAAAATATAAGGTATTCCTGGTGACCAGCTGGGGTACATTGAGCACCTGGTTCGTCTGTGAAACATTTTGGTACATCACCGTATTGTTCAGTGCAAAGCCCCCCACTTTAAATTCCTTATTATACTTTACCTTTATATAATTGATACTGTTACCTTCCTGAAACGGCCTAATGTTTCCCAGGACTTCTCCTTCTTCGGTCGGTATATTAGTATCAAAACCAAAATAGGTATAGTTATCCACGGTAGTATATTTGGCGGTGAGATTTCCCCAAAACCGGGAATTTAGATCAAATTGTAGACTGCTTGCCCGCTGGTTCTCAAAGGTAGCGTTGTTTTGCCAGTTATAGTTTTCATATTCACTCTGATACAATAGAAAATTAAAGTCCGGAAGTCGTGACGAGGAGTGGATGGATGCCCGGACAGTATTGTTTTCGTTGAATTGATACGAAGCAGAGGCATCCAGAATATTAGCGGTAAGATCCCCGACCAGGGTATACTTCATGTCGCCCTCAATAAGAAAATCCCCTATTTGCTTTTCGTACCGCGCTCCAATGGCAATCTCCTCCCCTTGTAACTTGTTGTCTATGCGCTGGGTTTCCGTTGTTAGAATACTATTAAAAAAATAATTGTAGTTGTACAGACTTATGTTTCCCTGCAATTTGCCCAGAACATGATTGTAGAATTCCACATTAAATTCATTGAACATGGTCTTTAAACGGGCCTTATCATCTATCTCTCCCAAAAAAGCGTTTCCAAAAAAAACATTTTCGGCCGTTTGGGTATACTCATAAATCTTGGTCTCGTAATTGAACGCGTGCCCCAGGGAAAGGGAGGTAGCTTCGGTCTTTGTGGAGTCCCTTCTACTGCGCAAGAGTTTGTATTTATGGTCAAAGAAATAGCGTTTGCCTAAAACCCTATTGTTGGCATCGGTGAACTTTACATCGATTCTGGAACGATCTCTGAAATCCCCTTCTTCATCTGCCTCAAACTGTTCCCTGTTAGACAATCCGCCATTTTCCTCCGTGTCTATATCCTGGGCCGCAATATGTGCCCGTATGCTATACCTCCCATTCTTTGTCACGTAGTTTGCCGTTGTCCTAAAATTTCCGGATTCGGACTGATCAAAAGCATACTTACCCAAAGATCGAAACCCCTTATAGGCAATGGAAAAGTTTAGTCTTCGG
>JBCBSN010000434.1:0-2179 GCA_039819225.1 Bacteroidota bacterium
GCCGGTACAGGTGGTTTGGAGGAAGAAACTGTAATGAAAAATGTGGTTATAGATAGGGCAATAATGGAATTATGGTTTCTTAATGGGAGTACTTGAAGCCTATTTTTTAATATTCTGTTTTTACCCTTATCGGTCAGGACCTGGATTCCAGATATAAAATACTTCCGATATCTTGCTACGTCCCCTTAGCCTGATCTTTCTTTAAAAGTAGAATTGGTTATCCGAGGGATATTTACGGAATGATCGATTTTTATGTTGAGTTGCCCTACTAAGAACAAAAAAACCGGTGCTCCCACCGGTTTTTAAACTACTAACTAACTCAAAAAATACTAACTCAAACATTGCTAAGCGTATTGCCTTAAAAAAAATTTTTAGGTTAAAGATTGCATCAAAAAGAATAGAAATTCTACGTTTCTTTATGTATTAACGAGATATATTTTCTTTTATTGTACGAATAAACATGTTAATCTTGAATTGCGAACACTCTTCTAAGTACATCTGTGGTGCGTGACGACACTTTATTTCGTATTTCTTTCTCTTCTACAGCTATCATGGTAAAGACCCCATCAAGGGCCTCGTTTGTAACATAATCCGTAAGATCGGGGTTGATATTGTTTGTAAGCGGGATGCTATTGTATTTGTTGATAAGGTTGCTCCATATTTTGTCCGCACCCACTTTTTGGAAAGAGTTTTGAATAATAGGGTTAAACTTATTGTACAGGGCCGCACTAGTATTGCCCTGAAGATATTGGGTAGCGGCATCCTGGTTTCCCATTAGGATATTTTTGGCATCCGTAAATGTGATATTCTTAACGGCCTCGGTAAAAATGGGTATGGCTTCGCCAACGGCATCCTCCGCGGCCCTGTTTAGGATTTTTAGGCCTTCATCCGCCAAATTGCCAAGGCCTACATCACGTAAAGTCTTATCCACCTTTTGCAATTCTTGGGGCAAAGTTATTTTTACCAACTCGTTCTTGAGAAAGCCATCCTCTTTGGTAAGCTTGCTCACCTGCGTGTTTATTCCCTTGTCCAGAGCTTGTTTGAGTCCTTCGGCAATTTGTGGCCCTCCAATTTCACCGTTTCCTTGTGGAAGGGAGTCCACCACTTGTTGTAGCTCCGCACAACCAAAAAGTTGGAAAAGCGCTATAAGGGCTATGATCTTTTTGTACATGATAATGGTTTTACGAGAAAATGATTGTTTTGTTGTTATATACCATGGTCTTTCTTTGGATATGGGATTTTACGGCCCTGGAAAGCACAATTTTTTCAAGGTCACGGCCTTTGGCAATAAAATCGGGAATGGTATGGGAATGGGATACCACGGTTACATCCTGCTCAATTATAGGCCCGGCATCTAACTCCTGCGTCACATAATGGCTAGTGGCACCGATAATCTTTACTCCCCTGTCAAAGGCGGCATGATACGGTTTTGCCCCTGCAAAGGCCGGTAGGAAAGAATGGTGTATATTGATAATCTTGTTCGGGTATTCCCTTATAATCGTATCGCTGACGATTTGCATGTATCGTGCCAATACTATAAAATCCACTTTGTGTTCTTTTAAGTGTTCCAGTTGTACACTCTCGGCTTCTTTCCGTTTTTCCTTCGACATCGGGATATGGAAAAAGGGGATATCAAATTGGGTGGCTATGGGTGCAAGATCGGGATGGTTGCTTATGATAAAGGGAATGGTGACATATAGTTCTCCGGATTTATATCGGCTTAGAAGATCGTAAAGGCAATGATTGTATTTGGAAACAAAAATGGCCATCCTGGGCCTTTTTTCGTCCAAATGGACCGTCCACTCCATTTGGTAAGGTCCGGCCAGAATATCCTCGAACTTTTTTTTAAAGGTTTCCATATCCGGGCGATGTTCCTCAAAATCGCTCTCCAAGCGCATAAAAAAGACATCCGCATTTTTATCCACATGTTGGTCCAGGTAGACAATATTTCCGCCATGGTCATGTATAAAACCCGTAACGGCCCGTATAATTCCGGATTGGTCCGGGCAGTGAATTAGGATTGTAGCTTTCAAACAAAAGAATTTATCGCTCAAAATTAGAACAATAACCTATATCGAACCAAACAAATATGGGATTAACCTAAAGTGGGAGGTGTTTTCGATTGTTGGAAGCCAACAGGTATTGGAAGTCAACTGGATTCCCTATCGTTTAGAAGTGA
>JBCBSN010000435.1:0-2177 GCA_039819225.1 Bacteroidota bacterium
CAAGATCTTGCAAGGAGTTTAGGACAAAAGAGCCTATTTCCTCGGTATTCTTGGATACCAGATTGGCCTGGGTATTTACCCGTGCCGAGGCATGCAGGGTGTATTTATCCTTAATTTTTGGGGTATAGTAGAGGGCATAGTTAAAATCCACTCCGTTTACACGGGACCGTCTCCGATCCAAGGTTCCCAATTGGATATCCTCCACGCCCTGTATACGATCGCTTTCCAAGGTCCCAAAATTAAAACTGGCGGTCACGCCCACGCTAAGATCCTTCATAAATTCATAGCCCACGGAAAAATAGACCTTGTTTAGCCCACCCTCGCCAATAAACTGCGTAGTTACGGTCTCGCCGACTTCGTTGATGGCTTCGGATACGATGTTATAGCCCACGGAAGTGTAAGGTCTAAGGCCAAAGCCCATTCCCAGGCCTTTTCCCACTCTAAATCCCAGGGCCAGGTAATCCAGATTTGTAATGGAAGTAGACTGTTCCTCGGTAAAGCTCTTTAGTCGTAATTCCCTTCTGGAAATTCCCGCGGTATAGGTCGTAAGCCTCAGTTTACTATAGCCCGCGGGATTTTGGAGGTTGATGTGTATGCTGTCCGCATAAATCCCCATACCGCCCATCATTTGATTTTCGACCGTAGCGGAAGACCGCAGGTCACCTATACCGAAATAAGAATAGGGCGAGGCAGTTCCATTTTGCCCGTATGTGCCGTTAATGGCAATGCATACGATTGCAAATACAATTCTTTTGATCATTTACTGCTTGTTGTATTCCAACAGATGGTTAAGCCCTTTTAGTAGAAAATTGGAATCCGCAAATATGGTGTTTTTTAGCCGGTTGGACAAAAATTGGGCATCTCCGCCTGTTAAAATAACTGTTAAATCTTTAAAGCGCAGGTGATATTCGTCAATGATGCCGTCCAACTCCTTGGCAGCCCCAAAGATTACCCCGCTATGCATGCTATTTTCGGTAGAGTTTCCAATGATATCCATAGGTTCAAGCGGTTGCAACAAGGGCAAATTAGAGGTTTGTGCGTGCATGGCCCTATAGCGCATATTCAATCCGGGGGAAATGGCGCCCCCCAAATATTCCCCATAGTCGTTTACCATATCATAGGTAATACAGGTGCCGGCATCAATGACCAACGAATTGCCCTTGGGGTTGTTGTAAAAGGCCGCGGCGGCCAGGGCCATCCGATCGGCACCTAGGGTATTGGGGGTGGCATAGGAATTCTTAAAGGGCTTTTTGGAACGGGGGCCCAGTTCATGCACTTGACAAAAAACGGATAGTACGGCCATAATGGTAC
The DNA here is from genome assembly GCA_039819225.1 of Bacteroidota bacterium. Lineage (GTDB taxonomy): Bacteria > Bacteroidota > Bacteroidia > Flavobacteriales > Flavobacteriaceae > Ulvibacterium. Next base: position 1,312 of record JBCBSN010000435.1, read on the forward strand.
GGTCCAATTGCCCGACATTGGAGATTATGGCATGGGCCATATCCGGGTACAGATCACATATTTCCTTGATTTCCAAGGCCTCCTTCCCTACTTGGGCCGTTTTTTGAAATCGCAATATGCCCCTATCAAAAACCGCTAATTTGGTGGAGGTATTCCCGGCATCGATAATAAAATTCATGTTGCAAAGTAGCAAAAACACAAAAAAACTACCTCGTTTTTCCCCAATTTTGTTTGTAGTTCCTAAATTTGAAATTATATTTGCACCCGCCTTTGCAAAGCCCATAATAGCTTTGCTTCGGCGGGCGGGCCCGCTGTTTTTTTGGAAACAAAAGGCGATTTCTCCCATATTCTTGAACCCCAAAGTCGGATTTCTGGACAGGGATTTAAAATATTGAATTACTGGTACCTTAGCTCAGTTGGTAGAGCAACGGACTGAAAATCCGTGTGTCCCTGGTTCGATTCCTGGAGGTACCACGAGCCGCGCGAGTGGTAACTACAGAAAACGCTCCCGAATTTCGGGGGCGTTTTTTTGTGTGCCAGCACAAGAATCGAAGTTTATCCCGAGCGCAGGCCGAGGGAATGCCTGGAGGTACTACAGAAAAAACTCGTAACATACTATAAACAGTAGCTTTGCGAGTTTTCTGTTTTTAGCAGGGTGCTCCAGAGGGTGCTTGTAATGAACTTTGAAGAAAAATATGGGAGGAGGTCAATTGAAGATAGCCATATTTGGCTTTTGGGAAAGGAAAATCTCCTCCTTCCTGCAAAATCAATGCAAGAGGCAGAGTATACATATTTAAAACAACTTGTTTAGGAAAAACTAAAGTAAGCCTATTGATGAAATTCGCTATTCCACTACTTGCATTATT
>JBCBSN010000436.1:0-2123 GCA_039819225.1 Bacteroidota bacterium
CATCTGGTTATTGTAGAAATGACCATAATCGAATGCATACCATGTAATTAGAACAAGGTGAACGATCAAGGCCATGTTTGAACGTAGCAAGTACATTAACGCTGCCGTAATTGAGGCCCAAACCAATAGGAAATCGCTCAGATCGCCCGGGATGTTGTATATCTGACTCACCAGTGATATGGTTGCCCCAACCGCCAGGATCAAAAAGGTAGCTGAGGATTCGATCCAGGCATTGCCTTTTCTCCGAATGAGACTATAGGCACAAACGATCTGTCCAATGACCAATGGAAGAAAGGCAAAAATGGTCTTTGCATTCCGCGACATATCGTCCCAATTATGCGCCACGATAAGAATGATACCCAGTCCGCACAACAGTGCTCCCAAAACCCCAAAAATGGTCAGGAGACGATTGGGTTTGGACTGTTCCCTTGTGCCGTAAAATGCAGTGATTTTTTCCGCTACATCGTGATTAATAACGCCGGCCTCCAAAAGCTCGGCAAGTTGCTTTTCCAATTTTGTACTCATACCATAGTATTTAATAATAAACTAATGGAAACAGGCCTGTTCCAGAAGGGAACAGGCCTGTGGTATTGCTATTATTTGTCCTCTATTGAATCCAGATATTGAATATCCCTTGTGTTTTTTTGCACCGCTATCGCCGCAAATAGGCTTAACAGGAAAGACATGGCATAAAAACCCTTTTCGCTGAGATCAAGGGTTGCATTCCACAATCCGATTACCAATAGGGTAATCGAAGCTATGGTAGTGAACCAGCTAATGCCGTAATACATATCGCTTACTGGGATGCCTTCTTGCTTGTCCCTTACGCTTTTTTGAACCGAGACCACGGAGAAGAGCCCAAAAAGGAGAATGGTAAAGTAGTATCCCTTTTCGTTCAATTCCATGTGAGCATTCCAAAGACCTATACAATAGGAGCACATTCCGATTAAAACGGCCATCCAAGATGCTGAAACGAATGCCGGGGTTGGCCGTCCATTGAACATCTCTACCTGTTTACTTTCATTGTTCTCATTAAAAACTGAATTTTCCATACATTTTCAATTTAGAAATTTTGATTATTCAGGGCAAAGGTGGGAAGTGGGCCTCAAGTATGAAATATAAAATACTAATAAAACTTATGTTTAAATAAATAAAAATCAGGTATTATATACTATATTTATTAGTATTTAAGTATAAAAAACTTATGATTAAATGAATGGAATAATCGCAATTTTAAACACGTTGACCCGGGACGAAAAGCAAGAATTCCTTCTTCAGATCAGACGAAAGAACCGCAGAACAGATACCAAAAACGAAAAGCTTTTTAAACTGTTAGAGGCTGGAAAAACGGAAGACATTGATATTAAACTCTATGGAAAACCAGCACGTAACGCGTTTCACGCCCTATGCAAAAGACTTCAGGATAACCTAATCGAATTTGTGGCGAGTAAGAGTTTTGCCGGGGAGACCTCCAAAGAATTGGAAATACTGAAGTTGTTGTTGGCGAGCCGCATTTTTTTTGAAAGCAAACTTTACAAACTAGCGTTCAGAACACTGGAAAATGCAGAAAAAATGGCTGTTCCGCTGGATCTGTATTCTATCCTAAATGAAATATATCATACCAAGATCCAATATGCCCACCTCAACCCCAATTGGAAGCTTGAGGACATTTTAAGAATATCTGAAACCAATATGCGGTTTTATCAACAAGATTTTCGATTGAATCGGGCATATGCCGTCATTAAATCAAGACTGGGATATGTTGAAAGTAGTTCCATAGGCGAGATTGTTCAAAGCACTTTTTCGGAATTACATATCGAAATGAATGAGGCCCTTACGTATAAATCATTATTCCAATTGATGGAGGTAACCGCTACCGCCGCAAATTTACTCAGTGATTATTATTCTATCTCTCCCGTTATGTTTGAATTATATGATATCGTCAACAATAAGCGTATCCTCAGGGACAGACATCGGTATTATCATTTGAATATTTTGAACTTGTTGGCGGTAACCCAATTTAGGAATAAAAAATTTAAGGCTTCCATGGAGTTTGTAGACGAAATGGAGCTCGAGATGCAAAAGGATAACCATGCGTACCAAAAGCGCTTTCTGGAAAAGGT
>JBCBSN010000437.1:0-2120 GCA_039819225.1 Bacteroidota bacterium
CCTTGAAAAGCAAAGCATAGAAAAATAAGCTCCCAGATATTCATAATTGAAATTATCTTTTGTAAATATAAAGTAGGATCAAATTAGGGGTGTATACTTTCGTCGGATTTACATTTTTCCCAGTAAAAGTAAAAATGATCTCTCAGTTCGTATAAGGGGTGAAGGCATTTGTGCAAAACGTACGGTTAATAAGAAAACGTTTTCCAATTATCCCATATCCGCAGCCAATCCCTTTTTTCTTTTGTTGGATGCATACCAAAAGAATCCGAAGGGGGACACAAAAGTAATTACCCCGCCGATCCAATAGGAGAGACCATGATCCAATTGAAATCCTTCCGGGGCTATGAGAATATAGGTGCTACAGACCATGGTCATAAAAATGGCGGGTAATAGAGTGACCATATACCATTTATGTTTCGCGTATAAATACGCGGTAATGGTCCACAGGGTAATCGTCGCCAAGGTTTGGTTACTCCAGGCAAAATAGCGCCAAATAATATCGAAATCTATTTGTGTTAGAACAAAAGCGATAACGAACAGGGGTATGCTCAGTATCAATCTGTTCTTTAAGGATGCCTGGTTAAAGGTAAAAATATCCGCAAGGATAAGCCGGGTAGATCTAAAAGCGGTATCCCCGGAGGTGATAGGTGCAAAAACAATCCCCAAAAGTGCCAGGATGCCCCCAACCTTTCCCAACATATTCACGGAAATCTCATTGGCCGCCCATGCGGCATTATTGCTGTTTTCGGCCATGGCGTCATTAAGACCACCCACATTGCCAAAAAACACCATGGCCGCCGCGGCCCATACCAAGGCAACGATACCCTCCGTAATCATTGCACCGTAAAAAACGCGTCTTCCCTTGGTCTCGTTCTTTAAACAGCGCGCCATTAAAGGTGACTGTGTGGCATGGAAGCCGGAAATGGCCCCGCAGGCAATGGTAATGAATAGCATGGGGAAAATGGGGGTTTCCTCCGGATTTTGCGACATGTTTACAAGATTGGCCGGTGTTAGCTCGGGAATCTGGTAATCCCCAAAAAATAGAGCGATCATTAAGCCCAAGGCCATACAGAGCATTGCCGTGCCAAAGATGGGATACAGCTTGCTGATTACTTTATCAATGGGTAATAGTGTAGAAAGTATATAATATCCAAGGATGATGGCTACCCATACCCACACGTTCCACATATGGCCCGTCATCCCATCAATAATCTTGGCCGGCCCCATTAAAAAGACCGTACCCACAAAAATGAGCAACACAATACTAAACAACCGCATTACTTGTTTGGCCCCTACTCCTAGATAGATGCCTACCACTTCGCTAATACTTAGGCCATCATGACGAACCGACATCATCCCTGAAAAATAATCGTGTACCGCGCCCCCAAAAACGCTCCCCAACACGATCCATAAAAAGGCCGAAGGGCCGTACATAGCTCCCGCAATGGCTCCGAATATAGGCCCCAGGCCGGCAATATTAAGAAATTGTATCAAAAAAATCTTCCAGGTAGGTAGCGGTAGATAATCCACGTCATCTTGCATGCGTAGGGCCGGGGTCTGCCGTTCCGGCTCCACCCCAAAGATTTTCTCCATAAGCTTGCCATAGGTGAAATACCCGATAACCAAAATCAGTATACATACGATAAACGATATCATTGGGAACTTTCTTTAGATTTTTCAGGGGTGCCTTTCATGTGAATTATTAAGGTTCCTCCTTGGGCGATTTCAGAATAAGTTACTATAGGATTTTCCAAGGTTTTTCCGTTAAGTGCGGCCTTTTCCACATATTTGTTTTGCCGGGAATTGTTAACCACGTTTACAGTAAATACACCTCCTGGAACTTTTATTCTAGCCGCATCTACTATTGGTCTACCTATGGTGAATTCAGGTTTTCCCGGGGTAAGTTGATAAATGCCCAAGGCATTGAGTATGTACCAGGCCGACATTTGTCCGCAGTCCTCGTTTCCTATGATACCTTCCGGGGTAGGGGCATAAAAGGTATACATAATACTATCCAAAACTTCCTGCGTTCGCCAGGGACGATCGGTATTTTGGTACATAAAAGGAACATGATGACTGGGTTCGTTGCCGTGGGCATACTGCCCTATAAGCCCCGTGAT
>JBCBSN010000438.1:0-2084 GCA_039819225.1 Bacteroidota bacterium
TAACATGTGGCAAAGTCACTTTTATTTGTTTCAATCGTTTTTTATCCAGGGCCTCCACTACAAACTGGTAGTCCCTAAAAAGTACTTTTTCCCCCTTCTTGGGAAAACTTCCTGCAATCTCCAATACGAATCCGGCTATGGTTTCCGATTCCCCCTTGTTTTCCTCAAAAATATCCTCTTCCTCCAATTTGATGACCCGATAAAAGTCCTTTAAGGTGGTCTTTCCTTCAAAGACATAGTTAAGGTCGTCCAACTTGGAGAATATCAAATCTTCATCGTCAAATTCATCGCTGATATCGCCTACGATCTCCTCTATGATGTCCTCTAGGGTAACAATTCCCGAGGTACCTCCATATTCGTCCACAACAATGGCCAAGTGGTTCTTTTTATCCTGAAATTCCAGCAGTAGATCGTCCAACTTTTTATTCTCGGGCACAAAATAGGGCTCCCGGATAAGGGACATCCAATTAAAGGTCTTCCGATCAATGTAAGGCAAAAGATCCTTAACATAGAGCACCCCGAGCACATTGTCCATATGCTCCGAAAAAACCGGAATACGGGAATAGCCGTTCTTTTGTACCTCCTGCATCACCTCGGAGAACTTCATTTCCTCGCTAAGTGCAAAAATATCGATACGGGGCCGCATCACCTGTTTGGTATCCGTATTCCCAAAGGATACGATTCCCTTGAGTATTTTTTGTTCCTCTTTGGTGGTATCCCCTTCCGAGGTAAGCTCCAAGGCGTGGGAAAGATGGTCCACGCTTAAATTGGATTTTTGTCTGCCCAGTTTGTTATATAGAAATATGGTACTGGAACGCATAGGCAAGCTAAGGGGAGAAAAAACAAAATCCAGAACACGCAACGGGTAGGCCATAAAATGGGAAAACTGCAACCGGTTTCTATTGGCGTACACCTTGGGAAGTATCTCCCCGAACATGAGGATCAAGAAGGTGGCCACTATAACTTCCAACAGAAAACGGACCGGAATAAAGCCAAACCATACCTGATCTATCCAGGAAAACAAGCTGTCCCCTATTACGTTGAACAGCAGCACAATCCCAATATTTATGGCGTTATTGGCAATAAGAATCGTGGCCAGAAGTTTTTTGGGGCGTTCCAAGAGCGCCACTACTATGTTCCCTTTAGGGGTCTTTTTTTCCGATATTTGATTAAGTTCGGTCTGGGATAGGCCAAAAAGGGCCACTTCCGCACCGGAGATCAACGCGGAACACATTAATAAAAGAAGAAGCATACCGAGCCTCAGCGCCAGCGCGGTATCAAAAACAATAAAATGCAATAACGGACTATAGGGGTCGGGATCCAACAGTTAGGTTTTTATTTTGATCCAGCTAAAAGGGCAAATCGTCTTCCGGTTCGGGCGCAGTGGCATCTACCGTATTTTGTATGGGTTTGGCTTCCGGATTAGGTGAAACCGTCTTCTGTACTTGGGGAATGTTGGACTGGGAATTGGCCATGCTCTCGCTTTTTGTGGATAGAAAAGTGAAGTCCTGGACCTGAATTTCAGTAGTGTACCGGGTATTGCCATCCTCGCCCTGCCACTGACGGGTCTTTAAACGCCCCTCCACATAAATCTTGTCCCCCTTGCTCAAATATTTCTCGCAGATTTCCGCGGCTTTATTACGTACCACGATATTGTGCCACTCCGTATTGGTGACCCGCTCACCGGTCTGTTTGCTCGTGTAGGTCTCGTTGGTTGCGATAGGGAATCGCCCAATACAGCCACCGCCTTCAAAATAATGCATTTTTACCTCGTCCCCTAAATGCCCTATCAGCATTACCTTGTTCAATGTTCCGCTCATACCTTGACTTAAAAAAGATTACTCCAAAATCAAAAATACGAATTTTTAAACGCTTTTATAAAATCTGAAATCAAAACCGGAACGGCATAATCCTGTACCTCGTTAAAGGATATACCGTCATGAAGCACACCGTTCAACTCCACGATCCAAAATAGGGTATGCAGGTGTTGATGGGAAAGTTTATGCACAATTGGTTTTTCATTAAAAAGGTGGACTCCTTTTATCTTAAAATCTTCTTTATGAGTCGTTTGTATTTTTGTTTTT
>JBCBSN010000439.1:0-2025 GCA_039819225.1 Bacteroidota bacterium
ATTTTATAGATGAAAGAAAATTTCTATGGATGATAATTTTTCCCCGAGAGTAAAAGATGTGATCGCCTATAGCAAGGAGGAAGCATTACGATTGGGCCACGACTTTATTGGTACGGAACATTTAATGTTGGGGCTTTTGCGGGACGGTAACGGAAAGGCGATTAGCATATTGGATGCCCTTGAGGTAGACTTGGAACATTTGCGCAGAAAAGTAGAGATTCTAAGTCCGTCCAATCCCAATCCCGTAGGCGCACAGAAGGACAAAAAGAACCTGCATTTGACCAGACAGGCGGAACGTGCCCTAAAAACGACCTTCCTGGAGGCCAAGTTGTTTCAAAGTTCTTCGATCAATACCGCACATTTGCTGCTTTGCATATTGCGAAACGAGAACGATCCCACCACCAAGCTTTTACACAAGCTCAAGGTGGATTATGACAGCGTAAAGGAGCAGTTTAAATTTATGATTACCAGCGATGACGATATCGTGGATGCCCCCACATCGGAATCTTTTCCAAGTGATTCGGACGATGCTACCGAAGGCAAGGAAAGTTCTTTTGGTACCACTTCGGGCCAGAAAGGCAATAAAAAGTCCAAGACACCTGTCCTGGATAACTTTGGGAGGGACCTAACACGTTTGGCCGAAGAGAATAGATTGGATCCCGTAGTAGGCCGAGAAAAAGAAATAGAGCGGGTATCTCAAATTTTAAGCAGGCGCAAGAAGAACAATCCGCTCCTTATAGGGGAGCCTGGGGTGGGCAAAAGTGCCATTGCCGAAGGATTGGCCCTTCGCATTATCAATAAAAAAGTATCCCGTATCCTCTATAACAAAAGAGTGGTTACATTGGATTTGGCCTCTTTGGTGGCCGGCACTAAATATCGCGGGCAGTTTGAAGAACGGATGAAGGCCGTGATGAACGAATTGGAAAAAAACGATGATGTTATTCTCTTTATAGATGAGATCCACACCATAGTTGGTGCCGGAGGTGCCACCGGGAGTCTGGATGCCTCCAATATGTTTAAGCCTGCCTTGGCCAGAGGGGAAATCCAATGTATAGGTGCCACAACATTGGACGAATATCGGCAGTATATTGAAAAGGACGGGGCATTGGAAAGGCGTTTCCAAAAAGTAATTGTGGAGCCCACCTCGGTTGAGGAAACCATTGAGATTCTTCAGAATATCAAGGAGAAATACGAGGACCACCACAATGTGAGTTATACGGACGAAGCCATAGTAGCCTGTGTTAAACTCACAAACCGTTATATGACGGATAGGTTTTTGCCGGATAAGGCCATAGATGCCATGGACGAGGCAGGTTCCCGTGTGCATATCGTAAACATGGACGTGCCCAAGCAGATCCTGGAACTGGAGAAACAGTTGGAGGACGTCCGTGAATTAAAGAACAGCGTGGTCAAAAAACAAAAATATGAAGAGGCTGCCAAGTTAAGGGATGATGAAAAACGTTTGGAAAAGGATCTGGCTACGGCCCAGGAAAAATGGGAAGAGGATAGTAAGCAACATAAGGAAATCGTTAGCGAGGACAATGTGGCCGATGTAGTTTCCATGATGAGCGGTATTCCGGTGAATCGGATAGCACAAACGGAGAGCAACAAATTGGCTGAATTGCCGGATTTGATCAAGGCCAATGTCATTGGCCAGGACGAGGCAGTGGCCAAAGTGGCCAAGGCCATACAACGGAACAGAGCGGGCCTCAAGGATCCCAATAAGCCTATAGGATCTTTTATCTTCCTTGGGCAGACGGGAGTGGGCAAGACACAATTGGCCAAAATATTGGCCAAGGAATTATTTGACTCCGAGGACGCCCTCATACGCATAGACATGAGCGAATACATGGAAAAATTCGCCATTTCCCGTTTGGTAGGGGCGCCTCCAGGATACGTCGGTTATGAAGAAGGTGGCCAACTTACCGAAAAAGTGCGCAGAAAGCCCTATTCCTAAAATCTATCTTTCGTCCTAGACTATCTGTGAGGTAACCATCGTCCAAAACCTGTAACAGCATGTTAAAG
>JBCBSN010000440.1:0-1996 GCA_039819225.1 Bacteroidota bacterium
GGAATCCTATAAAAATCACCCATATCCTCTGCCTTTTGCATCTCTTCCCGAGTACATAGGGTTTCATAAAGTTTTTCACCATGCCTCGTACCGATAACCTTCACCTCATTGTTAGCGTTAAAAATTTCCTTTATGGCATTGGCCAGGTCGCCAATGGTACTCGCTGGGGCCTTGTTCACAAAAAGATCGCCTTGGTTCCCGTGCTCAAAGGCGAACAGGACCAAATCCACGGCATCTTCCAGGGACATCAAAAACCGCGTCATATTGGGATCTGTGACGGTAAGGGGGTTTTTTTCTTCGATCTGCTTTACAAACAAAGGGATTACAGAACCTCTAGAGGCCATAACGTTGCCATAGCGGGTAAGACATACTATGGTGCTGTCCTCGGGAATGTTTCGGGATGCGGCCACTGCGACCTTTTCCATAAGGGCCTTGCTAATCCCCATGGCGTTGATAGGATAGGCCGCTTTATCCGTACTTAAACAAATAATTCGCTTAACTCCATTGGCTACTGCCGCATCAATAGTATTTTGGGGTCCAAAGACATTGGTCTTGGCAGCCTCTATGGGAAAAAATTCACAGGAAGGCACTTGTTTTAAAGCTGCAGCATGGAAAACAAAGTCTACTCCGTGCATGGCCTTGGAAATACTATTGTAGTCCCTAACATCACCGATGTAGAACTTTACCTTGTTATTCTTAAGCCTGTTCCGCATATCATCCTGTTTCTTTTCATCACGACTGAAGATGCGGATTTCCTTGATGTCGGTCTCTAGGAACCGGTTGAGAACGGCGTTGCCAAACGAGCCGGTACCCCCGGTGATAAGAAGTGTTTTGTTTTTGAACATTGGGTTCTTTTAATTAGTACATTTAACTCGAAAAAACCTTATTTATTTTCTTCTTTGGTAAACTTTTCTGGTTTTTGATTAAACACATTATCTATCACTTGTACCTGATAAATGGGGTTGTAGTATTGATCAACGATTTGATAACAATTCTTTTTGATTTCCATTCTGGATCTGGTTTTTTTAAAATCCAAAACATTTTTTATTTTACTTTTTAAGTCTTCCACATTGTTATGCTCAAAGAGGTCACCATTAAATCCCTGGACTATTGCTTCAAATTCGGGCATTTGTTTGTCCGGATTGCTGTGCGATATCACTGGAACGCCGTACATTAATGAATGTATCGCCGTCAGTCCTATTTCACCTGGAGCAACGCAACAATCGCTTGAGGCAATAAGTTTATAGTTGGTTGTTTCGTCATAAGAAGCCCCGTAAAAACAGATTTGATCGCTAATATCATTCTTTTCCATTTGCCGTTGTAGTACTGTTTTCTCTTCTCCGTCTCCAACAAAAAGTAGGTTTACCAAACGTCCTTCCTCTTTCAAAAGAGTGACTGCGTCAATAAGTATGTTAAGCTTTTTTTGTCTCGTAAGCCTTCCTATGAAAATAAGCTGACTGGATTCAGGTTTATCAAAAAGCTTTTTTCTTAGCGTCTCCCTTTCGTTATCTTTCAATGTATCCCTTAATCCGATTTGAGTTTCATAATCAAGAGAGTTATACACTACCCGTATCCTATCCTTATTATATCCATAATTTATTAGATTCTTCCTAGAAACGTTGCCGTAAAGCAAAACACCGTTAAAGAGATATTTATTAAAACAATAATAAAATTTGTTCTTTGCATTTCGCTGCGTGGTAAGAATGCCATGGGTCCAATTGTAAACTTTTATTCCTCTAATTCTTAGAATTATGGATGCAAGGATTATCGATATCCAATATGGGGAGGAATGAACAATTGCCCCATTGGCTTTTTGGGTCAACGCAAAACGTAACAATCCTTTGTTAAAATAAAAAGGACCTAACAATTTATAAGATGGAAAGTCGCGAAAGGTTGGGCTATCCTTAAAGTTATAGGGTTTTATCCCATTGTAACCTTTTCGGTCTCCGGCGAAGATATAATTATTGTCCTTGGATTCCATGAGGGCTTCAATGAT
>JBCBSN010000441.1:0-1950 GCA_039819225.1 Bacteroidota bacterium
TCCAAACTGGCACTTCTTAACGATTTGGAATTTTTAAGGGAGTCTATTTTAAGGTGGAACGCCCATGGCTCCAATTTATACATATCATACACAAAAGGCTCTTCTTTCTCATTGACCAAAAAAAGCTCCAAAAGAAAATTGTTCACTTCCGCACCGGTACCGGAAAAAACCAAGGATTCATCAAAATCCATAGTGTTGAGGCGTATCAGAAGACTATCACCTTCCTCGAGATAGACATATTGAAATTCTGGATTATGCTTAAAATGATAAAGACCACTTTTGATAGAATCCCATCTAAAGGCAAAACGGTTATCGTCGTCCAATCGAGCGGAATCTATGACAGACTCTCCCTTGAACAGCACAACATATTCATTAGTAGGATTAACAATTTCCCCGGCGAAGAAAGTATCGGAAGACTTCACAGCACCACTCCCGCAACCCATTACCGTTAAGAGCAATAGATAAAGTAAAGGTCTATGCATATACAATTGTCTAACGTGCAACCCTCAAAATTAAGAAACCCCCCTGCGCAACGCTGTTAATAGTGCGTTAAAAATTAGGGGGTTGCGTTAAGGTCATCGACGAACTGCATTCATAAAAAGACCATTGGCAGCTAACCCTTATTTCGTTATTTTTGCACAGATTTTAAAAAAAATAGAGCTATGCTATCCATATCTAATCTTTCCGTTCAGTTTGGAAAAAGGGTTTTGTTCGACGAGGTAAACGTATCTTTTACCCAAGGGAATTGCTATGGAATCATTGGGGCCAACGGGGCGGGCAAATCCACTTTGCTTAAAATCCTTTCCGGGCAACAGGAGGCTACCTCTGGCCATGTTCACCTGGAACCGGGAAAAAGAATGTCCATCCTGGAACAGGATCACAATGCCAATGATGAATTCACCGTACTGGAAACGGTAGTTAGGGGCAATGCCCCACTCTTTTCCATAAAACAGGAAATTGATGCCCTCTACGCGGATTATACGGATGAAAATGCCGATAAAATAGGGGAACTACAGGTACAGTTCGAAGAAATGGATGGCTGGAACGCGGATAGCGATGCGGCGGCGTTGTTATCCAATTTGGGCATAACCGAGGAACTTCATTATACCGTAATGTCCGAAATGGATTCCAAGCTTAAAGTACGGGTGCTTTTGGCGCAGACCCTTTTTGGCAATCCCGACGTGCTCATCATGGACGAGCCAACGAACGATTTGGATTACGATACGATCCAATGGTTGGAAAACTTTTTGGCAGACTATGACAACACCGTAATCGTAGTCTCCCATGATCGGCATTTCCTGGATGCGGTATGCACGCATATAGCCGATATAGATTTTGGCAAGATCAACCTGTTTTCCGGGAACTACACCTTTTGGTACGAAAGTAGCCAATTGGCAGCGCGCCAAAGGGCACAACAAAACAAAAAGGCCGAGGAAAAAGCCAAGGAGCTACAGGAGTTTATTGCCCGTTTTAGTGCCAACGTTGCCAAGAGCAAACAGGCCACCTCACGTAAAAAAATGCTTTCAAAACTAAAGGTTGATGACATAAAGCCCTCTAGCAGAAGATATCCTGCCATAATTTTCGACAGAGAACGCGAAGCCGGTGACCAAATTTTACATGTAGAGGATTTAGCGATTTCTTCCGATGATGGTGAGCTATTGTTCGAAAAAACCAATATCAATCTCGCCAAAGGGGACAAGGTTGCCCTAATCTCCAAAGATTCCCGTGCCACTACAGCTTTTTATCAAACCGTAATGGGGGAAAGAAAATCCTTAAGGGGAGCTTATCAATGGGGCATCACTACATCCCAGGCCTATCTTCCCGCGGACAATGCCACATTTTTTAGGGAAAACATAAATCTGGTGGATTGGCTACGACAATGGGCCAAAACGGAGGAAGAACGGGAAGAGGTTTATATCCGGGGGTTCTTGGGAAAAATGCTTTTTAGTG
>JBCBSN010000442.1:0-1929 GCA_039819225.1 Bacteroidota bacterium
AGTTTGTTTAGGTTCGGGAATTGGTTCTACTTCAGGTTTTGAAATCAATACTACAGTGAACCAATGTCTTTTTGATGGACAAGTTCTGGTTTCCCAATCCGGATCGGTCGGAAGTTTAACCGCAAAGGATGAATATGATTATTTGAATGACTTGGATTGGGTACTCCATAACAATGTTGGATACTTCTTTCCTCAAGGCGGTGTGTTAAAATTATCAAATGAAACACAAACAGGTTCCTGGAATTCAATCAATGGTACGCAAAGCAATGACCCAGTTTCGGGCGACGTTTTTAAATTGTGGTTCCCACATGGCAACAATCCGAGCGGTAGTTCTTATAGCTATATAATTGCTCCTGGATTATCTTCACAGCAGGATATGCAAAATTATTCCTTGAGTAATATTGAAATCCTCGAAAATTCTACCAATACACAAGCAGTTATGCATCATGGATTGGACATGATACAAATCGTGTTTTATTCCCCAGCGACCATAACCTATGGAAACTACGCTATAGGTGCATCTCAACCCTGTACTTTAATCCTTAAAAACGTCAGTACATCAAATGTTTTGCTAAGTATTGCCGATCCTGGCGAAAATCACTCCCAAATAGATGTGACATGGAACTCACCTGAATTTGCTCAAGCACAAGTTATTACTTGCAACCTACCCACAGGAAGTGCATATGCGGGAGATACTGTGAATTACACAATTGGTGGGAGCCAAGCCCTTAGAGCGTCAATTGGTAAGGAAAATAGAGAAGAGGATTTACAAGAGCTTAATTCAATATCCATTTATCCTAACCCAATTAGGTCGGGACAAAAGATAGAGGTTGGCATAAATAGTGATTATGACCAAAAGGCCAAGTTCTTTATTACCGGAATTGATGGTAGCTCTAAAATTGTCAATTCTAAAAGACTAAGTGTTGGAATGAATCATGTTCATTTGCCCACCAATGTTTTGACACCAGGGATTTATGTTCTTCAAATCAGTCATTCTTCTAAGGTTTTTACGAAAAAAATAATAGTAAGATAGTATTTGAATTGCTTTGCCCTTGATTTCTTAAATAAATCAGTGGATCGGATATTCCCCTTAGTTAAATAGGACAAAAAATTGTTGAAATAGTAAATGGAACAACCAAAAAACAGGCTGGTAAACTTAATCAATAGATAAACTTCACTTTCCATTAAAATCATTCAAGGCCGATAAATTGTACCCTGCAGATTTACGAAATCGGTCATGGACGAAAATCAACTTTATGCAGCTATAAAAAAAGGTGACGAAGATGCATTTTCAAGGCTCTTTGAACTTTATTACAAAAGCCTGTGCAACTTTTGTCTTAGGTATTCCTTGCCAACTGCCGTGGCCGAAGAACTCGTTTCTGACATTTTTTTAAAATTGTGGAACGATCGCAAAACGATGGATATAAAAAACCTGCGTTCATTTCTCTATACTAGCACAAAGAACACATCCATCAATTGGCTCAAATCAAAAAGACATGGTATTACTTTGGGACCGGATGAGCATCTATGGGTGGTCAGCGCCCAAATTTCCCATGAAAACAGGATGATTTTTGAAGAAGAGCTTTCCGCTGTGCAAAGGATCATTGCCAAAATGCCAGAACAACGGCGCAATATTTTCTTGCTGAACCGTATTGATGGTTTGAAATATAAGGAAATAGCCGATGTAATGGGTATATCACCCTTTACCGTTCAAAATCAGATGGTAATGGCCGTTCGGTTTCTATATGAACAGTGTCCAAATAGAAAATATTCGGGATAAGCGCTCCGCCCACCTTTTAGTTACATTTTTTTTACGTTTTTATAACCTATTGCGATAGTAGATGGTTTGACCAAAACCTGTCTTCAAAGTGTACCCCTAGCACAAGAAAATGAAAGACACATTTTGGGAATTGGTCACTAAATACCTTT
>JBCBSN010000443.1:0-1924 GCA_039819225.1 Bacteroidota bacterium
GGAAAAGGTAAAGGTAGATTTTAGACCTTTTATCCATGTAGTAGGAGTTACGGCAAAAACCGTTCGTCAACAAAAGATAGACCTAAAGAATTATACGGCCATAATCCTTACAAGTCGTAACGCGGTGGATCATTTTTTCAGGATTGCCGAGGAAATGCGCTTTAAGGTTCCGGATACCATGAAGTACTTTTGCCAGTCCGAAGCCGTGGCCTACTACCTTCAGAAATATGTAATCTACCGAAAGCGGAAGATTTATGTGGGCAAACGGGTATTCAATGATTTGTTGCCACTGTTCAAAAAATACAAGGAAGAGAAATTTTTACTCCCCTCCTCGGATGCCCTAAAACCTGCTATTCCCGAGACTTTGGATAAGGTAGGGATTGAATGGACAAGGGGTATTTTCTACAAGACGGTAATCAGTGATCTTTCCGATCTTCGGGACGTATATTATGACGTCCTGGTCTTTTTCAGTCCTTCCGGAATAGAATCCTTGCTAAAGAATTTCCCCGATTTTGAGCAGAACGATACACGAATTGCGGTCTTTGGCAACTCTACCATTAAGGCGGCCACCGACGCGGGTCTGCGTATAGACATTAAGGCCCCTACTCCGGAGACGCCATCCATGACCATGGCACTTCAAAAATATATTACTACGGTCAATAAAAAGTAGATTTTAACCCAGGTGGCCAGGAAGTTCAAAGCCATCGGGTTAAATTCGATTCATAACACAGGTTGATAGGCCTACTCTAGAACGCATAGCGTTGGGGTCCTCCCCTCCGAATTTCCTCGCTGGCGTAGGCTTCGAATTTTTTAAAGTTTTCCCGGAAGGCATTGGTCAATTTAAAGGCCATTTTGTAGTAGGCGTCATCATCGTTCCATGTAGCTCTAGGGCTCAGGACACTTGTAGGCACCCCGGGGCATTCCCTAGGTTGGGCTACTCCAAATACCGAATGTATATGATAGGTATCGTAAGTATACAGTCCCAAATGACCGTTAAGTACGGCATTAATCATGGCACGGGTATACTTTAGTTCCATGCGTTTGCCTACCCCATAGGGTCCTCCCGTCCATCCAGTATTTACCAGCCATACGTTTACGCCGGCCTCGATCATCTTTTTACTGAGCATTTGCGCATATTTGGCTGGGTGCA
This sequence comes from Bacteroidota bacterium, assembly GCA_039819225.1. Classification (GTDB taxonomy): domain Bacteria; phylum Bacteroidota; class Bacteroidia; order Flavobacteriales; family Flavobacteriaceae; genus Ulvibacterium. Next base: position 1,151 of record JBCBSN010000443.1, read on the forward strand.
GAGGCATAAAAGGTGCTCCAAAACAAGCGGAAAACGAGGGAATAGGCTCTACCACCCCTGCTTCGGTACCCGCTACTTTGGCCGTATAGCCACTAATAAAATGATAAGCTGCCTGACTCGGCGTTAGCTTGGATATGGGGGGCAGTACGCCAAAGGCATCCGCCGTTAAAAAGAAAATGTGCTTCGGATTGTGTCCAATGGAAGGGCGTTGTACGTTTTTTATATGATATAAAGGGTAGCTCACCCTGGTATTCTGGGTGATGGAGGTATCGGAAAAATCCACCACGCCTTTTTCATCCATCACCACATTTTCAAGAATAGCACCTTTCTTAATGGCCCCGTAAATTTCCGGTTCTTTTTCCTCGGAAAGATGTATGACCTTGGCATAGCAGCCGCCCTCAAAATTAAACACGGCATTTTCATTGTTCCACCCATGCTCATCATCTCCTATAAGTTTACGGGATGCATCGGTGGATAAAGTAGTCTTTCCGGTACCGGAAAGACCAAAAAAGATAGCGGTATCCCCCTTTTCCCCCACATTTGCTGAACAGTGCATGGGCAGGGTATTTTTAAACACAGGCAGAATAAAGTTCAATGCGGAGAAAATTCCTTTTTTAATTTCACCCGTATAGCCCGTACCGCCAATAAGAACTATTTTTCGGCTAAAGCTAAGGATGGCGAAATTATGTTGGCGTGTGCCATCCAACTCCGCGTCGGCAGTAAACCCCGGAGCGTTGATTACAGTCCACTCGGGGACAAAGTTTTGGAGTTCCT
>JBCBSN010000444.1:0-1920 GCA_039819225.1 Bacteroidota bacterium
ATTAATTCGTCATCGATGGTAATGATGCTATTGTCTTTATCAAAAGTATAGCTCCTTACCATCGATGACGAATTAATATCCACTGATAATGACCTACATACATTTGAAATGCCAATTCATCTTCACCCGGACATCAATGTTTCACAGCTGACCGAAGATACTTTCGAGATATTTAGACCAGGGAAGAGAAAAGTAAGGCTGAACTTTGACAAACGGCTGAGCAAAACAATTGTTAATGGTTCAACGGACCCAATTTTGGGTTGGTATGCTCCATCATTTCTCCAGAGACAGCCTACTTCCGTAATTTACTGTACAATGCAAGCTTCAGGTACCGTTTTATTGAGGACTGAGTTACTTATCGAGCAATAGATATGGATATAGGTATCTCAGGAATATGTAGGTTCCCGGAGCCGCCCTCTCACCTGAGGTCTTGTAAAAGACACAGATAGCTATGCCACCTTGGGACTACCAGGCCATAGGCATCCCTGTCCATAATCCTTAACCCTGGTCTTCCGGCCTTCTAATAAGCACTCTCAGGGTTCCCATAAAGGTTTCAACATGGTCTATTGGCCCGTGATTCGCATCCCTTCGGCATGTCGCCACGGCCATCTGTATATACTTCACCTGGGGTTACCTCCCCAAGGATGATCGGAAAAGACGGTAGATACTTGTTCATCACAGACGTTCCGTCCTACCTAGAACAGGCCATTGGATTCTTTGTACTATGAAAACCGGACACGAATCCCGACACCTAGGGAATCCTTTCGCACGCTGATATCATCTGTTCCTTAAAATTCCTTAAAATGAGCATTTGCCGACCTTAAGACCATGGGCAATTGAGGCCATCTCCCTGAATAGCCCAATTAGTGGGAAGCGACCCTTTCCCCGGCATACCGGGTACTAAATCTACACCCTTAAAAAGAAACCGTACTTCCCTATACGCCTCCCGAATAAATTACTACTGTGATTGCAATGGTCAAACCTCGTTGTAACCGGCGCTAACTTCGTATGCCTTCATGTTTTTTGCACCCTGTTTTTGTCAACTGTTCGTCTACAAATACATATCTTACAACAGTTTTTTACTATGTCTTCGTTGCTTATTTGTACTGTTGTTATTGCAAATTCACGTATCAAAGACTTTTTTCAACCATATGTTTTAACCAACAAATGTATAATTACGCTCTTTGTACCAAAAGTGATGTCTAAAATCCCCATAATCGCTTAAACAAATCAAAACGGAATGCCGGTCAACTATTACATATACAGCAAAAAAGACTTTACAAGAAAAAGCGCCGGCCAGTCCCGTATGATTTGTTATGCAAAAGCTCTGGCCACCAAAAATAATAAGGTGTTCTTGGCGAGTAGCGCCAAAGGGCCGCTTCGAATAACCGACTTTCACGAAATAGAACCCAATGTATACCTACAGAAAGCCGTTAAAACCGCGAAAACCCCTTGGGCCAAATACAAATTTGTGAGGCATTTGTTTCATATTTCACAACAAGTAGGAGGCAGCAGTGTATTCATTTTTTATCCTATTCCCTTTCTTTTATTTGAGAGCATAGCACTTTTTTTTCTGAAAGGAATAAAAAAACAAAAAGTGTATTTGGAGTTCAACGAGGTCAGGAAATTTGGAGTTCAATTTGCCGGTCAATATAAATTCGGACAGCCTGTATATTCAATCAAAAAACTGATTTTTATTGGCACCTCAAGCCTTTCAATTCGTCTTTTGCCTTATTACGATGGGGTTATATGCATTTCTACGTCAATCGAGGGCTTTGCAAAAAAATACAATAAAAATACACTGCGAATACCTATCCTAACAGATAGATTAACAACCCGTATCAATTCTCCGAACAGCTACCGCAGTAGAAGTGCATTTAACATTGGATTTGCCGGGAGTATTTGTGATAGCAAGGAAAA
>JBCBSN010000445.1:0-1914 GCA_039819225.1 Bacteroidota bacterium
ACTTCCAAAGGGGCGATGTCACCCAAAGTGGTGGGAATCAGGTATAATTTCCCTTTGGAAAGTTTCATTCGTCCCAGGGTTTTTCGGTATATTTTGCCGCGATTGCCGTACAGGCCTTATCAATGAGGTGAAAAACACGTTCAAATCCGCCTTCCGGGCCATAGTAGGGATCTGGCACCTCTACGGTTTTGGAACCCCCGTCCTGCAGCAGCATTTTTACCTTTCCCATCTCGGTCTCATCCCTGGCCATGTCGAGAATATGGGCATAGTTGCTATGGTCCATCGCATAAATGATATCAAAAGCTTCCAAATCTACGGAGGTAAATTTGCGACTTCGTTGTTGGGAAATATCCAAACCGTATTTTCTGGCCACGGAAATACTTCTTGGATCCGGAGGATTTCCTATATGGTAACCGGCCGTTCCCGCAGAATCCACGATCACGACATCGGGATCCACTTTATCCCTTAGAATCCCTTCGGCCAAAGGCGACCTACAGATATTGCCCAGGCAGACCATTAATATCCTTGTGGGCATAAAGGTTTAGGAAAGTTTTTTGGTTAGGTCGTCTATATACTTCCGAAACTGTTTGTCCGTTTCGGCAAGGTTGTCCACCGTTTTACAGGCGTGCAGCACCGTGGCATGGTCACGCTTGCCAATTTGTGAACCAATGCTGGCCAGGGAGGCCTTGGTGAACTTTTTTGCAAAGAACATGGCTAATTGCCGGGCCTGTACAATATGCCTTTTTCGCGTCTTGGATTGTAGGGTGGCGACATCCATCTCAAAATAGTCGGAAACTACTTTTTGGATATAGTCTATAGAGACCTCCCGTTTGGTATTCTTCACGAATTTCTCCACCACTTGCCGGGCAAGTTCCAGGGTAACCTCTTTTTTATTAAATGAGGATTGGGCGATTAAAGATATAATGGCACCTTCCAATTCCCTGATATTCGTTTTGATGTGCTTGGCCACATAATCCACGATCTCATCGGGCATTTCCACACCATCCCGGTACAGTTTATTTCGAAGTATGGATATACGTGTTTCATAATCCGGATTCTGCAATTCCGCAGAAAGCCCCCATTTAAAACGGGACAGCAGCCGTTGTTCAATATCCTGCATGTCCACGGGAGCTTTGTCCGAGGTAAGGACTACCTGCTTCCCATTTTGATGCAAATGATTAAAAATATGGAAGAACACATCCTGGGTGCCCGATTTTCCGGAAAGGAACTGTACATCATCAATAATCAGGACATCGATCAATTGATAAAAATGAATGAAATCGTTCCGGGTGTTCTTTTTAACGGAATCTATATATTGCTGTGTAAATTTTTCGGCCGCAATGTAGAGTACGGTACGTTCAGGATATTTGTCCTTGATTTCTACCCCTATGGCATGTGCCAAATGGGTTTTTCCCAGACCCACGCCTCCAAAGACGAGTAGGGGATTAAAAGAGGTGCCTCCTGGCTTGTTGGCCACGGCCATGCCGGCCGATCTAGCCAAACGATTTGAATCTCCCTCCAAGAAATTTTCAAAATTGTAATTTGGGTTTAATTGGGACTCTATTTTAATATTCCTGATCCCAGGAATAACAAAAGGATTCCGCAATTCAGGATTTTTGGATTTTATGGGTACGTCCATTTCCTGTGCCGCCATTCTACTCCTGTTGGTACTGGGTATCTTCTCCGTAAAAGGTTCCCTATTACCATAAGTGTTTTCCATACGAATGATGTAAATCAATTTGGCCGTCTCTCCAAGTTCCTTGGTAAGGGCCACTTTAAGAAGCTTCACATAATGCTCCTCCAACCATTCGTAAAAAAATTTGCTAGGTACCTGGATACTTAGTGCATTTTCCTTTAGTTTCACCGGTTTTATGGGCTCGAACCAAGTTTTGAATGCCTGCGGTTGGATATTAT
>JBCBSN010000446.1:0-1912 GCA_039819225.1 Bacteroidota bacterium
GATTAAGGGTATGGATGTCCCCCTTTTGTGGACATTGTATCCTTAATCCATAGTTTTATCCCTGCTTCAATTTCCATCGCTAAATCATTCTCTTTGGGAGGTATGGCGGATGTGCCATTGGGACTATATGTTCAATAGAGGTCATGCCCTTTTTTTGAATAGGCAAACATTACCCGGACACAGGTTTGATTTCCACTAAAACTAGGGTTTTATAGTATACTTAGGCCAGTTTTTCCCATGGTCCGGTAATGGCTACCGTATCTCCATTCTCTTGTACATTGACAAAAAGGGTTTTTCCTGAAGGTGAAAAAACCAAACCGGTAAGTTCCGATCTTGAACTCTTGTTACAGGCTAGTGTATACATCTGCCCGTCTTTGTTGATACCTCGGATATGGTTAAGCTCCCCATTATCCTCACAGAGCAGCACATCTCCCCAGGGCGCGATTGTTAGGTTGTCACACATATGCAACACAGTCTTATCCTTAGATTCCGCATAGAGCTCAAGTACGGCCGGTTCTTCTTTCTCGTCCTCGGAGCCTTCCTTTGGTGATAACCTATACTTAAAGACCTGCCCAAAATTCTTCGGCCCTCCATTGGTACAGGCAAAAAAGAGTTCCCCCTCTCCCATCCATACGCCCTCTCCTCTTGCAAAGCGGGCCGCCCCCATTTCAAAGCCCTGGTATCTTAGATCGTCCTCCGGGGAATCCACATCATCAAGATCTAACCAAAAAACTTCCATGCTTTTATCTCTTGTGACTATGGGCGTTTCCCAATTTCTTGTATCCAACTGATTTTTGTCACGTACCGCCAGTGCCTGTAACGATCCCCCAGCCAAAAGGTTTTCCTTCTTGTTAGGAACGTACCTGTAAAAGAGCCCGTCATGCCTGTCCTCGGTAAGGTATACACAACCGGAATGGGGGTCAATAGCTACGGCCTCATGGTTAAAGCGTCCCATGGCGTTTATAGGTATTGGCGCTACCAGCCCCTTGGCATCCAGGGGTACTTCAAATACATACCCATGGTCCTTAAGGATTTTTACCCCATCGGCCTTGGTAACATCTTCCTCACAAGTGATCCAACTTCCCCATGGCGAAACCCCACCGGCGCAATTCCTATACGTGCCGGCCAAGCTCATATATTGATCCAGCACCTTCCCTGTATCCTCATCATATACCAAAGTGGTAGTACCCCCTAGTCCCGGGTTTGTTCCATTGCCCGAATCGTACAATCTTTTTAAATCTACCTGGGCCAACAGTTCGTTGGAAGGTCCAAAAGGACTGTTTTCCAATGGAGTAGGGCTATTCTCATGATTCCGGATGATGACTATTTTTCCCATTTCATCAAGGAAAGTCCCCATACCGTCCGGTCTTCCTGGTACCACAAGGCCATCTGACATCGTTTCGCCCGACCTTGAAATAACTTCATAAGAAAATCCATCAGGAAGGTCCAAATAGTTTTTAGGATCCGATCGTAACCCCAAAAAAGCATTTTGGTCGTTTTCCACGGAGCCTTCTTTCTTTTTCCGATTAGTACAGTTGAGCAAGGAGGTCAATGCCGCAGAAGTAAGGGCAGATTGCCTGATGAAATGCCTTCGGGTATACGCTTTTGGGTTTTCAGACATAATCCAATAACTTTCAAATTAGGTAAGGGAAAAGAGGATCAATTTCATATTGGTATTCGCAAAATTAGACCTGTTTTCAATCTAAACCAAAGATAAGCACATAAGAGTCAAATAGACTTCTTGTTCTAGGAAATAATTGATTATGGGGTCAGGGTAAATTAAGGGGGGTTTAAACCAACATCCCGGGTAAAACGAGCTTTGAAGTCAGTAAACCTATTTTGAGTTCGGTTACTCCAAAATACCTAAAAACAAGATTTAAATGCGGTTCGTGTTATCCGGAACCTCTTGCTT
>JBCBSN010000447.1:0-1891 GCA_039819225.1 Bacteroidota bacterium
GTAGGGCTCCAAAACATTAGACAACGCTATGGGCTTCTTACGGACAGACAGGTGCAGATAGATAAAAGTAACAGGGGATTCAACGTCCACCTGCCTATGTTGACCAAACGAGTCTCTTCCTTGGTAAAGCAGCAAGAATATGTAGATGAAAAACTATATGCCAAAGCCAAGGAACGTGTTGAGAACCTTAAAAGTTTTTACGGCAATCTATTGGCCTACTGTATCGTAATCCCGGGACTGGCTGTTCTGAACTACCGGACTACGGATTTTCCTTGGGTAATTTTCCCGGCCCTGGGCTGGGGTTTTGGAGTGGTTGCCCATGGTATGGAGGCTTTTGGTTATAATCCGCTATGGGGCAAAAAGTGGGAAGAGCGCAAAATCAGGAAGTATATGGAGGATGATCGGTTTTAGCTTCGGCTACGCTCAGCTGCCATTGGGCCGGCCTAAGCTCCCCGCTATCCTTAAACGGAATTTTAGGCGTCTCTATTGCGGATTACAGTCTATGAATTGCTAAGGGCGAAACCTTTTTTGAAGGCTCAATGCACTCAATTCTTTGGTTTAAACGCAGCGTATGACTTGGGAAGTTCAACTAAGCAGTAACTCGATTCATCCTTTAAATTCAACAGTTTGGTAAGCATTGATTTTAAAAGCCTATTGGCAGGTATACATTTGGAGAAACTTATTAAACGGACTAAAATGGACAATATTGAAAACGAAAACAAATATTTTAGAGCCAAGGAAAGAGTGGAATGTATCAAAAAGTTTTACCTCAGTTTGGTGTCCTACTTTTTTGTGGTAGGACTTTTGGCCGCACTCAATTATTACATTGATGAATGGCGATACCCTTGGTTTCTGTGGGTCGCTTTTGGATGGGGTATAGGTTTGGCATTTCAGGCGGCCAAGGCCTTCGGGTTTAATCCATTTTTCGGGAAAGATTGGGAAGAAAGAAAAATAAAGGAATTCATGAACCAAGATAAAACCAAAGATCAATGGAGGTAATGGAGGACAAAAAGCTGCAAAAACTGAACAGGGCCAAGAAAAGAGTCGAAGAACTCAAAGGGTTCTATTGGCATCTTTCGGTATACTTGGCCGTAAACCTTTTTATCAGTATTTCTAAAATTGGCAGAAATATTGGGAACGGTGAAAGCTTTTCCGAGGCATTTTTTGATTTTGGTACCTTTGTAGTTTGGATTTTTTGGGGCATTGGCCTTGTATTTCATGCCGTTAGGGTGTTCTCTCGCAGCCCATTTTTTGGAAAAGGCTGGGAAGAAACTCAAATAAGGAAATATATGGAACGGGAGCGCAGGGAAATAAAAAAGTATACAGTATGGAATGGAAAGGGGAAAATAGAGTTCTAAGGATAAATGAAAGGATCGAGGAGCTTAAAAAGTTCTATCGTCTTTTAATGACCGCGGTCTATGTTTCCATTTTTTCTATCGGAGGGGCGGTTTTTCTTGCAGAGCAAGACCTTCCCTATGCCACGGTGCCTATTGGTATCTTTATAAGCACACCATGTGTTTGTGGGGTTATCCTTCTCGTGGAATACTTTAGAGTAGTTAAGAAGTTTCCGTTTCTTAAGGGATGGGAAGAGCAGAAAATCCGTGACCTCGTGGAAAAGGACAGACCAAAAGAGGAAAAATGGGTCTAAGCGACGAATACAACATTATGAATCTCATTTTTCAGTACTTCTTGAGGTCTTAAGATTACCCCTTTGAAGTGATTTAGGCTTTTTTGATTGAAGCGAAAATTGGTGGTTTTGTGCCCAGATGAAGGCTTTTTGGAGCTGCATAGTGGGGCTAAGGAGGGAGAAAAAGACAAAATATGGGTGCAAAACGACATTTTTTTAGCCAATACGAAAAAGTTTAAATGACTTCTTTAGTTAAAACGCAAA
>JBCBSN010000448.1:0-1825 GCA_039819225.1 Bacteroidota bacterium
TTTTTTGCCAAGGAGGAAAAAATCTCCGTGGACGAGCTAAGGGAGATTATTCAACTCATCGAAAAGAATACCTAGGTTATGGAAGCATTCTTACTTTATCTGCTAAAATCCTCGGGCATTCTTTTTCTTTTTTGGTGCTGTTATCAGCTTTTTCTGAAGAAGGAAACCTTCTTTACCCTTAATCGCTGGTTTTTGTTAACCGGGATGTTGGCCTGCCTTATTATTCCCCTATTGTACCTTAATAAAACCGTTTGGGTGGAATATCCTTTGGAAACCATCACCCGACCGCTCAAAACCCCAATAACCATAGCAGTTGCAGTACCAAATTGGTCGAATATTCTGTTTGGAATATATGTGTTAGGGGTCGGTCTTGTCATGTTAAAACTGGTGCTTCAGCTTTTTTCCTTCTGGAAAATTGTACGACAGGGGAATGCCCGGTACGAAAATGGGATTCAAAAAATAGAAACGGAAAAACCTATTGCCCCTTTCTCCTTTTTGAATTTTATCGTTTACCATAACATAAGTTATAATCCATCGGAATTGAAGGCTGTATTGGCTCATGAGGAAGCCCATATAAAACAAAGACACTCCATGGATATTCTGTGGGCACACCTTTTTATCGCTTTCCAGTGGTTTAATCCATTTGCATGGTGGTACCTTTCTTTAATCCGGCAGAACCACGAATTCATTGCAGACCGATATGCCCTACAGGTTGTTGACAATAAAAAAGGATATCAATATCTACTGCTTAAAAACAATATGGGAAAGAATCCCTTTTCCTTTGCCCATCCCTTCTTTAATTCATTACTAAAAAAACGAATAATCATGTTGAACAAGAACACATCTTCTCAAAGGAATTTATGGAAATACGGCATAATTGCCCTGCCTTTAATCGCTTTTGTGATGCTTTTCCAGACCCGTACCATTGCACAGCAAAAAAAATCAGGAACCGTGGATGCCCAGGTACCGAACAAGGAAAACCTTACGACTCCCGGTCAAACAGCGGAAATACCCAAGGGAAAAAATGGCAAAAATCCGTTGTATATATTGGATGGGATGGAAGTCCCTTATATTGATGTAAAGACTTTGCATTCTGAAGAAATAGAAAGCATTACCGTTTGGAAGGGTGAAAAAGCCATTTCCTTATATGGCGACAAAGCAAAGGAAGGTGCTATTGTAATTAAGACAAAATCAGATTGGAAGGTTGAGGTCGGCCTAATGCCCAAAAACCCTACACCCAGATCACTCTATGAGCAGAAGGCCCAATTCCACAAGTCCAGGTTTGGTAAAGACTATCCCGATCTGGAAGATGTTCTTATTCTAGTGGACGGGAAACAAACAAGTCTTGGCGATTATGAACGGATTCCACCGGAACGGTTCGAGTCTTCATCCGTAAATTATGATTCTGAAATCCTGGAAAAACACAAGGCTCATGGCAAAAAGGCTGTATTGCAAGTAACCCTCCGCGAACCTGGAACGGAGATTCCTAAAACGGGGCTGAATCCCTTGATCGTTATCGATGGGCAGAAATCCTCTACAGAGGACCTGGACGAAATAGATCGGGACAAAATTGCATCCATGAACGTGCTCAAAGGAGAAACTGCTATCAAAAAATATGGAGACAAAGCCAAACACGGTGTAATTGAAATAGAGACAAAGGAGAATTAGCGTCCATAAGCAAAAGGCACAAGACCGCCACCCTACCAAAATCAAGAGACCAAGACAGAAAGGCCTAGTCTTTATGTCTTATACCAATTCAACATACAAAATCGATATATAGAACGTCTCTTTTTCCGTCGTGCTTCAAGAATACAATACAAACGTA
>JBCBSN010000449.1:0-1800 GCA_039819225.1 Bacteroidota bacterium
GTAGCCGTTTTGGGCCAAGACCTGGGCTATGGTGATACTTTGGTCGTTCAAGTAGCCTTGGTATTCTTCCAAATCGGTATCGTCGTTGTCCATATGCCCCACTCCTGCATCCCATTGATATTGCCCGGTGAGCAGGCTTGCCCTTGAAGGACAGCATCGGGAAGTGTTATAAAAGTTTGTAAACAAGATTCCTTCTTGGGCCATCCGATCCAGATTGGGCGTATGTATTTCGGAACCGGTACATCCAAGATCGGAATAGCCCATATCATCGGCCATAATGATGATTATGTTCGGTTTTTTTTGCACTTGGTTTTTTCGTTCTACACATGCGGGCAAAGCCGTAAGCGCCAACATTGCTATTGCGGCGAATGGGATTCGCTTTTTTAGGGCACCCATTTTATTTTTTACGACCGTTCTATTCATTTCCATTCGTTACTATACTAATATTGCAATGGGCCTTAGTCAGAATAGGGGAGCTTCAAAGTTTCTCCATAACCAAGCTTTTTCCGCTTTTGTACATATTGTCTTGTTTTAATAAAAATGTCCATTTCCCCTGTGAAGCGCGGATCTTTGGTCCGTATTCCATTTTGATGAAGCTTTTTTGCAAGAGTTTCCATCGTATCCGAATACTCGGGATCTGTCTTCAAATCGGTTAGCTGCCAAGGATCGTTCTGCAAATCGTAGAATTCGGTTTTTACTGGTTTTATGGCTTCTTCCTTGGTAAGGTGCACTCCATTTTCATCCACATTGTTGTAATGTACAACGTAGGCAAACCGATTATCCCGAATGCTTCTCGAAGACCTGCTGATAGGGTCAAATTCTCCATGCCATTCCAATCCTGTTACCACAAAATCGCGTTTGGGCTCAATGCGTCCGGATTTTTCAGAACTAAGAATTGGAAATAAGCTTTTCCCGCTCATAGTATTGGGAGGGTTAATTTCCGCGACCTCCAGAAAAGTGGGAGCCAAATCGGAAAAGCTTATAAAATCACTCACCTTCCGGCCGGCTTTAACATGTTTGGGCCACATTAGGGCCATGGGAATATGAACTCCAAGATCGTAAGCACTTGCTTTTCCGATCAGCGCGGGCCCTCTGGAAACAGGTGTGCCATTGTCCGAAGTAACCACAACTATTGTATTGTCCAGTTCGTTTTGTGCCTCAAGGATGTCCAACATACGCCCAAGGTGCAAATCGGCATATCCTATTTCATAAAGATAATTGCCCCTGGCCTGCCTGTTTTCCTTAGTATCTTCGATGCCTGTGAAAAGTTGGATCTCGTTAATACCTATATCATATTCCTTTTCCAAAAGGCTATAGTTCTCGGGCCCATGAGGATCATGGGGCTCATGGACACCGGCCCAAAAAAAGAAAGGCTGATCCTCTTTTCTGTCCTTTAGAAATGAGTCAAAATTGGTTGCGTAGTCATTGGTTGCAATGCCTGCAATGGACTTTTTAGCCTTGGTGTGGTTATACCCGGTTCCAGAAAATTCCGTGTGTCCTTCTTCTAAAAAGGAACCTGGGCCCCAGGTCTTTCCCGTATGACCAACGAGGTAGCCATTATGGGCTAAAATGGTTGTAAAGAGCGGAAACTTTTTGGGCAGATAAGACTGAATGAAAGCCCCCTGTTCAAGTTCCCAAAAATCACGTCCCGTTAACACACTGGCTCTGGAAGGGGCACATGAGGGAGCTGTAGTAAACGCATGCGTAAAAAGAATGCCATGCTCGGCCACCCTATCAAAATTTGGAGTTTTTAAATTAGACCAACCATAAGCACTTCGCTCTATAGAACTCTCATCATCG
>JBCBSN010000450.1:0-1769 GCA_039819225.1 Bacteroidota bacterium
CCTAAATTTCAGGAACGAGGTTCAGCATAACTTTTGATAACTTGGTTGTAAGGTTTTTTGCAAAAAACCTACTTTTGCCCTATATATTTACGTTAAGAATTTTGATTATGTCGGATACTATTGAACGATTGAAAACAGTTATTGTTGGCTCTGGACCTGCCGGCTATACCGCGGCGATATACGCCGCCAGGGCGGATTTAAGACCCGTGGTCTATACCGGAATGGAACCGGGAGGACAACTAACAACGACTACCGAGGTAGATAATTTTCCGGGATATCCCGAAGGGATCGATGGTCCGTCTATGATGGTACAATTACAAAAGCAAGCGGAGCGTTTTGGAACAGAAGTTCGGATCGGAATGGTAACTGCAGTAACATTGAGCGATGAGCCCGGTGGAATCCATAAGCTTACGATAGATAATAACAAAACTATCGAAGCCCAAACGGTCATTATATCTACTGGTGCTTCGGCCAAATATCTAAACATTCCCAGTGAGCAACGTTTACGTGGAGGCGGGGTTTCCGCATGTGCCGTTTGTGACGGTTTCTTTTATAAGGGACAGGAAGTGGCCATTGTGGGCGGAGGAGATACCGCAGCGGAAGAAGCATCTTATCTGGCCAATATCTGTAAAAAAGTTACCATGTTGATCCGTAAGGACCATATGCGGGCCTCTAAGGCCATGCAGCACCGGGTGAATAGCCTTGAAAATATCGAAGTCCGCTACAATACCGAAGTAGACGAGGTTTTAGGTGGGCAGGTAGTAGAAGGTCTCCGTATGGTGAACAATCGAACAGGGGAAAAGGATGATATTGCTATTACAGGTCTTTTTATTGCCATAGGACATATCCCAAATACCAAGATCTTTAAGGGACAACTTGATATGGACGAAACAGGATATATCCTAACCCAGGGCAAATCTACCAAGACCAACAAACCTGGGGTATTTGCCAGCGGCGATGCTCAGGACAAGGAATATAGGCAGGCGGTGACCGCGGCCGGGACAGGTTGCATGGCGGCTTTGGACGCGGAGCGCTATTTGGCCACTGTAAGCACCCCGGAAGAGGTGGTATAATATTGAGCTAAAAACTATGGAAAAAACAAGGGCAACCGCTACAAGCGGTTGCCCTTGTTTTTTCTTTAGGGATAGGATAATATGTACGGACGTTAATCTATTCGTCTATAATTCTCGGAAAACGTCCTATTCCCCTCATCGTCAAAGGATATTTGACTGTATGAGTTAGGGTGGAGCTGCAATTCAAAAGTAAAGAACTGTACCGTATCTACCACACCCATCATTACCTTGGACCCAAACTCCAACCGCTCTTTTAGAGTATCCTGCGTGTTGCTATAGGTGCCATAACCAAACCACTCATTGGGATCATCCGGAGAATAGCGTGTCCACATTACTTTTCCTTTGCTGTATATTTTTACTTGGCGGTAGCCATTGGTGTTGGGAATCGTATCCGAAACATTGACCCCATCATAATTGTAACGGTTAATAAGTTCCCAAGTTCCTTCCAGGGTGGGCTTGGTAACAGGTTCAGATGTTGTAATGCGCGTTGCGGACACTAAGAACAACATCAAAAAAACTAGGCTAAGTAACTTTTTCATGGTTGCGTTCTTTAAATTACTGTTTTTTCAATGTACCAAAAGTTACAATTTTTTTTGTTAAATCCATATTTTTTTAAGGTTAAAATTAATGAAATCGTAACAAAAAGACTGTTGTGCAACTTAAGTACCTATGAAATCATTTACGGAACTAGCCAAT
>JBCBSN010000451.1:0-1748 GCA_039819225.1 Bacteroidota bacterium
AAAAAGAATCGAACTTATTGAGAATCTTTTTTTGTAGTTGGCGATAATGGCCTCCAATATGACCTCATTATCCAGGTTTTTTCGCATTTCTAACTTTAATGCCTCATATTCTTGATCCAATTCGTCCATGAACAAAAGAAATTCCGTCTTGTCCGCATCGGATAGTTTACTGTGATTTTGAACCAGTTGCACTTGGTGGGATACAAGCTCTTTATAGTGCATGTCTATATCCCTGAGTTCCTGGGAGATTATGGTATCCTGGGGATTTTGGCCCGCTGTGCCCAAAAGGGACAGACCAAGCACCATACCCATTCCCAATACCAGGACAATACTGGCAGCGGCCCGGAACTTGAAGGAACGCCAAAGAGGAATAACCTTAGGGCGGGATTCTTCCAATTCCGATGCTATACGGGCCCACATCTTGTCCCTCTCCGGGATATGCTCGTCAAAAAGCGCTTTGTTTTCCCTTATATTCTTTTCAAAATTGTCCATTACAACGTCTTAATAATTTCTACCAATTTTTTCTTTGCCCTATGATACTGCGATTTGGAGGTGGATGTGGAGATACCCAATATCTCCCCAATTTCAATATGATCATACCCCTCTATGAGGTAGAGACTAATAATTTGCCGGTATCCACTGGGCAATTTTTTTAGGCCCGTCTTCACCTTTTTAATATCTATGGCATCTACAGCCTCCTCTTCTTCCTCTTTTAGGTGGTACTCATGTTTGTCCAACGGTGTTACCGGAATCCGCTTTAGTTTAAGGTGGTTTATGCTTTTGTTGATAACGATCCGCTTTAACCAGGCTCCAAAAGTGCTCTCATATTTAAATCGATCCAAATTTCTAAAAGCTTCCACAAAACTGTCCTGAAGGATATCCTCGGCATCTTCCTTGGATTGCAACAGGCGCATGCTAATGTTATACATGGCATCTACGTAGAGCCCGTATAACTTATACTGGGCACCCCTATTGCCCGACTTGCTTTGTTCTACAAGTTCTTTATGCGTAAAACGAATATGGGTCTCCAATTAGGTTCCGTTAGCTTTTTTTGATTTCTGTTAGACCTCCTTCATTTCTAAAGACAATAGGAAGTGGCGAGGGTTGCATCCACAAGGATATTTTACCAAATGTAACCTATTTCTATAAAGCCGTTTAAGGTGCAATCTGGGTCTGGTTCCGGTCATTACCGCACATAATTTTAAATACCGGTGTATGGTAAAGATTTAAAAAGCATGGGGCACCGTAATCCTCTTAGAGGTTTGTACGGTTTTCTTTAAAAAGCTCCTGCTTTCCTATGGTAGCAGCGTTTTCCGTCATTAAGAAACAATTATCTGATTATCAATTGTTCCGTATTAGGTTTTACATCTAAAACCCTCGATGCCCTTAAGGTCTTATCTCCTGACGCTCACAATACGGATTTCAGAATAGCTTCTTAAAAAGGATATTGTTATAAAGTCGGGCTCTTTTCTCAAGGCTCCCGAGTGTTGTGAGCGTAAAGAAAAAATTGGGATACCATTCATTTAAATAAATACTTTCTTGGGGATGCAACCTTCCAATTTTTAAGTTGTCAATAAAGCATAACTCATAACCCAAAAGAGTATGACCTTTGATTTATATCTAAATAAAGGAACTAGGAGCGCTAGGGTCTTTATCTCCTTCGTTGGATTCCTCCTTCTGAGCACCAGCACTTTTTCACAACAAAGTTATACCCTTAGTGGAAAGATTACGGACAAGGGTAATGGGGA
>JBCBSN010000452.1:0-1555 GCA_039819225.1 Bacteroidota bacterium
ACCGTTATTGATGTTCCCTGGAAGTGTTTTGCCCCATATAGGAAAGAATGATACCGAGCAGGGGAACTTATAGCTCTGTGCTATGAGCACTTTAACACATACGGTATACCCTTTGTGTACAATGGATTACCTTTTTCCTAGGTGCTGAAATAGCTTTTTAATATCCGAACCGTATGGTCATATAGGGCCCATACCATAATAGAAAAAACAACATGAGCATTAAGGTGGCAACGATGGTAGAGAATAGCAACAGGATCAAACTCCTATACCATTTAGACATTGGACCGAGTGCACTTTTTTGAATAATTTCGTTGATTACATCCATGACCTTCATTCTTTACATCTGCCTTTGGGCAGACAAGATTCAACATTTTCTTACTTCTAGGATGTAGGTGTTTCATTTGAATTGGGATATTCTGTTGATAAAAGAACAACGCAAAAGGGAAAAACCCTATTCCATTCTTCCATTTCTCGATAAACCGCACAAAAAAAAGGAGAACCGTTTCGCCCTCCTTTTCGCTTATATTTTATTTACATACTTTACTCACACCCTCCGGTAAATCCATTGGCATTAAACTTAGTCTGTACAGCACCTTGGCGGTTTCTAGTACTTACTTGAATGGCAAGATTATTCTCTCCGCTACCGTCGCGTTTTGGAGAGCAATACTCAAAAAGATAAAAACTATTGGCCCTTTCGGATATACGTAGCGAGATGTCGTTAAAGGTGGTTTCCAATTCCTCTTTATTACCTGCAAAAACGCTAAAGGTTTTCCCGATATCACTCAAAACCTGAGCATCTATTTCGCTTCCCAGACCTATGGTGAAAAATGAGATATTGGTATTGGCCTCATTGACCTTTCGCAGTGCTGCATCTTCGGTGAATCTTGAGGCCTGATCTGTACCGTCCGTAAAGATAACTACGGAGGCGGCTCCGATTTTTTCATCGGAAGTACTTTCCCGTAATAGATTGGAGGCGATGTCAGTAGACTTTATAACGGCTCCATATAAATCAGTTGAGGGATCATTGCTGATATCCTGTGTAATACCCGAAATGGCGTTGGTCAAATCTACCCTTGACGATGTAAGCTGTGTAAGTTCGTGGAGTTCGTCTTCCCCGTCAAACCAATAAATGGCCATTTGAAAGGATTCCTGGGCCGTTTCCGGCATTACGTTTTCTATAAAACTAATGCTGGCCGATTTCAACTCGTCCAAACTGCTGCTCAAAACACTATTACTTAAATCCAGTACCAATAAGGTGTTGTTGCTGAAAATTTGGGAATTCGGGGATATGCGTGCCCGGGATTCGGAAGTAGAAATGGTACTGAAACAATCATCGTTCCTCCCCTGTTCATAGATGGTAAATTCCTCCGCGGTAAGCCCGGGAACTGGATTACCATCTACATCGGAAACTCTAAAAAAGATAGATACCTTTCCCGGAGGGGTGGTAAACTGATCTTGGATGGAAAGGACAAGGTCATTTTCGCCGATATCCAGGCACTCGTCCACAGGTCTTCCCTCTCCAAGATCGCCATCCGGGGTCAAATCAAAATTGACA
>JBCBSN010000453.1:0-1548 GCA_039819225.1 Bacteroidota bacterium
GAATACATTACCATTAACCTCACCTACCATACCTTAAACTCCAAGGAAAAGAACAGGAAAGATGAACGGTTAGCCCATTTATTTGCATCATCCTTAACCTTTATCGATGCGGATCCCAGGAATTTTGATGGTTCGTATCGAGAAAAATTGATGCGTCGCTTTTCCCATCCAGAAAATTGCTATTTCCTGGATGTAGCCTGTCTTACCGCCTGGGAAGACCAATCCCTTGACTATAAGGAATCCGATTTCATCTATGGTATCGGAAAAGATATGGGAATAAAAGAAACCCATATTTCCCAATCCTTGGAGGAAGTGACCCAATTCTTTGAAGCGAACTCCAAAAAAATCCCCCATCTTAAGAAAAACAATCTAGCGGTGCAATTTTATGACAGTATGTCCAAAATTGTGAACAGACTGATCCTAAGGAACAGCAAGCGCCTTCAAAAAGAACTTTTGGAAAGTAAGGAACTGGTGTATCTCCTATCCAAATCTACCACTAGGGAACTGAGTCCGGAGGAGAAGAAAAAAGTACAAGATCAACTATTGGATATTTTTAAGAGTATCCCCTCCCTGGCCATTTTCATGCTTCCGGGAGGCGCGGTACTATTGCCCATTTTTATTAAACTGGTCCCGAAACTACTTCCCTCTTCCTTTGATGAGAATCGGGTAGAAAAAAAGTCATGATTTTTCTTTTTCCAAACTATAAGAAAAAACTATAATTAATTATAAATTGTTTAAAATCATATATTTATAATATTTTACTCTAACCAAAACTTGAAATCTTTTACACGCTCTCTGCTCACAATGATTTCTTGTTCCCGATATCGGTTTAGCTTAATTTTAAGGCGAGAATTGGTATACGCCACAATATCCTGGATATGGTTGATGTTGACATAGAACTTTCGGCTTACCCTAAAAAAGGTTTCTGGCCTTAATTCGGATTCCAAATGCTCCAAGGTAGTTTCCAGTAAATAGTTTCTACCATCCGAAGTCGCCGCATAGGTGCCTTTGTTTTCACTATAGAAACACTCTACGGTATCTGCGTTGATTATCTTTAGATGCTGCCCTATCTTTGCCGTAAATCTTTTTTTATAATTCCTATCTAAAGGATTGGTTAATAAGCTTTTGATATCGTTAAAATCAACCATTAGTTTATCATTTTTAGGTTGACGTTCACGGTATTTCCTTATCGAGTTTTCCAGTTCTCCATCATCTATTGGTTTTAACAAATAATCAATGCTGTTCAGTTTAAAGGCCTGTAAGGCGTATTCATCATAGGCCGTAGTAAAGATGATGGAACTATTTACCTTTACTTCGTCAAATATTTCAAACGAAAGACCGTCCGAGAGCTGGATATCTAAAAAAATCAAATCGGGATGTTCATTGTTCCTAAACCACTCAATAGACTCGGTAACAGAGTGAAGCATTTGGGAAACCTCCACATTTAAATTGGCCAAAAGCCTGGATAAGCGCCTAGCAGCCGGTCTTTCATCCTCAATGATTATCGTAGTCATTTCTTCTTTAGTTAAAACGCAAAGGAAGAAATGA
>JBCBSN010000454.1:0-1490 GCA_039819225.1 Bacteroidota bacterium
GAAAAAGCGGCAAACCCACTGCTAAGAAGCTTTTTCCCGATATTTGTATTCTCATAATTGAATGATGTTGCAAAAATCAAGAGTCGATATTACTTCACATCTTAGGGCCATGTGGTAACACTTCCCTTTTTGGCTGTCGTTCATGTAAGCCAGAACCTCTTGTTCAAGGATTAGCAATTCGGTTTAATATCAATTTAAAATAATACAAAATGTCAACTTTGGATACCACTTCATTACAACTGCCCAAAGAGAATCCCGGAGCAGAGGACTTTTTGCCCCTATTGGGTACGGACCACGTGGAACTCTACGTGGGCAATGCCAAACAGGCAGCTCATTATTATATGTCCGCTTGGGGTTTTCAACCCTTGGCCTATGCGGGATTGGAAACCGGATTAAAGGACACGGTCTCCTATGTGCTGGTACAGGATAAAATACGTTTGGTACTCACTTCCCCCTTGAAATCCGGTGGCGAGGTAAATAGACATATAGATGCCCATGGAGATGGAGTAAAGACCATTGCCCTTTGGGTCGACGATGCCGCCAAAAGCTATCATGAAACTACCAAGAGAGGTGCCAAAGGATATTTTGCCCCCAAGACCCTTACCGATGAAAATGGAGAAGTAGTACTATCTGCCATTCATACCTACGGTGAAACTATACATGTGTTCGTAGAACGCGGCAACTATAAGGGTACATTTATGCCAGGTTATGTACCCTGGAAGCCTCATTTTGCCCCGGATAATGTGGGGCTTAAGTATATAGATCACATGGTGGGCAACGTAGGTTGGAACGAAATGGACAAGTGGTGCAAGTTCTATGCGGAGGTTATGGGCTTTGCTCAATTGGTCTCCTTTGATGATAAGGACATTTCCACAGAATACACCGCTTTGATGAGCAAGGTTATGAGCAATGGTAACGGGCGGATAAAGTTCCCGATCAACGAACCTGCCGATGGGCGGAAAAAATCACAGATCGAGGAATATATCGAGTTCTATAACGGGGCAGGCGTACAGCATATGGCCCTGGCCACGGACAATATAATACATACCGTGACGGTCCTGAGGGACCGAGGTGTTGAATTTTTGACGGTGCCGTCCAGTTATTATGAGGAAGTTTTGGATCGTGTTGGCCAGATCGACGAGGACTTGGCCCCGTTACGGGATCTAGGGATTCTTATTGATCGAGATGACGAAGGGTATCTTTTGCAGATTTTTACCAAACCTATCCTGGACAGACCTACCCTATTTATTGAAATCATTCAACGGAAAGGGGCTAAATCATTTGGGAAAGGAAATTTTAAAGCACTTTTCGAAGCCATTGAAAGAGAACAGCAGTCCAGGGGAACCCTTTAGATAAACTATTTTTTTCAAAGACACCACAATTTCCGGGATTCCATACTAATAACTGTTAAGGTTATAGTTAAAGTACGTTAAAACTGACATGGAATTAAAATGATGTTTTAAATTTGTGGGTGTAAGGGGTGGTTCCCT
>JBCBSN010000455.1:0-1386 GCA_039819225.1 Bacteroidota bacterium
TTAAAAATCGATTATCCCGTCATCTTTTTTCTTCTTTTTATCGGCCTTTTTCTTTTTACGCAATTGTTTTTTGGAAGGACCTAGATCAACATCCTCGGCTCCCAAGCCGTTTTTAGCCTTTTTCTTTTCTTCTCGCTCCTTCTTTTTCATGCTGTTCTTCTTAATCTCACCGCCGTTTTCACCGGCTTCCTGCTCATCAATAGGGATGTTCTTGGGATCTTTATGAAAATCAAAGCGATAAGAGGCACCCATGACCACAAAAATCCGGGAGGGGGTATTCTTAAAACTAGTGCCCAAGTTCATATCTACTTGCAGATCCTCATTGATCAAATGGGCCACACCACTGCGCAACAATAGATCGGCATACCGATCGCTCTGAATGCCTTGGTGCTCCACAAAGGCGCTCCATTTTGGATTGCGAAAGGCATGGGAAAGCGATATGAGATAACTGCGTTCGGGAAAATCGGTCCCGATGCGATCGTAGGCAATATTGGAAATCAAGACAAAGCGAGGGGTAAGCCTGCTTTGGGTAGCTATCATGACCCTAGGGGAGACCGTTGGATCTCCTACGTAAAACGGATTGTCGCCCAAGGCAAAAGTGGCCCCGGCATAGAGGGACACTGAAGGAATGAGATTTTTTAATTGAAAAAGATTATTGGCCCGCCAGCTATATAAATTAGGTTTGTTTCTTTGGGGATCCTTATAACGATCGTAAATCAAATATTTGAGTCCCACCCTATTCCTGGTAAAATCTGTACGGGAGTCCTCCGTATCAAAATTAAGAAAGTTAATATTCTGATTTAAAAAGGTACCTTCCCATTTAAGCTCCAATTGTTCAAAAAGAAGCCCATAGCGCAGTGCAATATCCGTTCCTATGATATTGGACTCCGTATTTAGCTGTGAATGGTCCTGCTGTTCAAAGAATAGGCCCATCTCCACTTGGGCCACATTTTTCCCTACCGCATAGGCACTTACGGCCCTACCTGGCCTGTTGCTATTGATAACATCGGTATATTGGGCACTGCCATGTATTGAAAAAATAAATAAAATGATATAAAGAAATCGTTTCATTTTAATGTTAAGATGTTATGGTTTAACATGTGTTGTCCATGGTTTCCAAGATGAATGCGTCCCTGGAGCTTTCCCTTTCATAAGGTATTACCCCAATGAGTTTTTTAATGGTCTTGGATAAAGCCCAAAATTGATGTGCATTGAAAAACAATGGTAGAATGGCACCAACCAAGTATTGCCCATTACCATTCACAAAACCCCACTTAGGAAACACTTTAATAGTATTTTAAGACTTCCGCCCTGCTAATACAACGTGAGAATTGTATTTTTGATATAGAAGTCGTTTAAACTTTTTGGATTGAAGCGAAAATTCAT
>JBCBSN010000456.1:0-1302 GCA_039819225.1 Bacteroidota bacterium
CAGAACGAATTAGAGGAGAACAAGAACAAGATCGTCGAAACCCTAAAAAATTACAAAATCGGCATCGCCCAAATAAAAGCTACCATTGGCCCAACGGTTACCTTGTACGAAATTGTTCCCGAAGCCGGTATCCGTATCTCCAAAATCAAGAACTTAGAGGACGATATCGCCCTTTCCCTGGCCGCTCTCGGCATTCGGATAATCGCCCCCATTCCCGGTAAAGGGACCATTGGGATCGAGGTGCCCAACAAGAAGGCTACTATTGTTTCCATGCGTTCCGTAATCGCATCCAGCAAATTTCAGAAAGCCCAGATGCAATTGCCCGTGGCGTTCGGGAAGACCATTAGCAATGAGACCTTTGTTGTGGATCTTGCCAAAATGCCGCACTTGCTTATGGCAGGTGCCACGGGACAGGGAAAGTCCGTGGGATTGAATGCCGTGATTACCTCATTGCTGTACAAAAAACATCCGGCAGAGGTGAAATTTATCTTGGTAGACCCTAAGAAAGTAGAACTTACCTTGTACAACAAGATAGAACGCCACTTTCTTGCCAAATTACCGGATTCAAAGGAAGCTATAATTACGGACAATACCAAGGTGATCAATACCTTGAATTCCTTGTGCATAGAAATGGACAACAGATATGAGTTGCTTAAGGCGGCCATGGTCCGGAATATCAAGGAGTATAATACCAAGTTCAAGGAAAGAAAATTGAATCCCAATGAGGGACATAAGTTTTTACCCTACATTGTGCTGGTCATCGATGAATTTGCGGATCTTATTATGACGGCCGGAAAGGAAGTAGAGACCCCTATTGCCCGTTTGGCGCAGTTGGCCCGGGCCATTGGAATACACCTGATTATTGCTACCCAACGGCCCTCGGTGAATGTTATTACGGGAATCATAAAAGCGAATTTTCCAGCCCGTATCGCTTTTAGGGTAACCTCAAAAATAGACTCGCGTACCATTTTGGACGCAACGGGCGCCGATCAATTGATCGGTCGCGGGGATATGCTCTTTACCCAGGGCAATGATGTAACAAGACTACAATGTGCTTTTGTGGATACCCCGGAAATAGCCAAAATAACGGAGTATATAGGCTCACAGCGGGCCTATCCCAATGCCCATGAACTTCCGGAATATGTAGGCGAGGATTCTGGCACAACAATTGATTATAGTGTCGAAGATCGGGACTCCATGTTCCGTGAAGCAGCGGAAGTCATCGCAACGGCCCTCGGTGAATGTTATTACGGGAATCATAAAAGCGAATTTTCCAGCCCGTATCGCTTTTAGGGTAACCTC
>JBCBSN010000457.1:0-573 GCA_039819225.1 Bacteroidota bacterium
TTTGGAATTTCAGAGACATTGATTACCCCCGAGTTCGATCCGGTTTTTGATGATTTAAAATTGGACGACCTCATTGATGCCCAGACCACACAAGAAGAAGGGGACGCTGTTAGGGAACAAGCAGAGGATTATACCAAAAGGCGAAGTATCAATCTCATAGGGGTACGTAAAAATAGGGGAGAAGAAGCCGACGCCAATTTTTATGACATAGAGAACTTTACGTTCAATTATTCTTATAATAAAACCAATCATCGAGATTTCGAAATAGAAGATTTACAGGACGAAAATGTGAATACAGGTTTTGTGTACAACCATAATTTTAAACCAGTACCTGTTGCTCCTTTTGCAAAATCGGACTCCTTGTTGACCGGTAAATACTGGCAGTGGTTAAAGGAATTGAATTTTAATGTGTTACCTACGAGTATTTCACTTAATGCCAATTACAATAGATCGTTTAATCAGCAGCGATTCAGGGGTGTTTTTGGCGATGGTGATTTCTTGGAATTGCCCACCCTGCAGCAACGTAACTATCTCTTCAACTGGCAATATGCATTAAATTATAGCTTAACGAAA
>JBCBSN010000458.1:0-573 GCA_039819225.1 Bacteroidota bacterium
GCCGCTCTTTTCTGGCAACTCACATGCCACCTGTTGAGAAGTGATGGGACTGGCTTCAACTTCAATGGGACAGGTGCTGCCCTCTGTAGGCATTCCACCGACGGCCATCTGTACATGAAGTAATGGAAATTAAAACCCAATTAAAAGCAACAACATACAAAAAACCAAAACACGAAAACAGAACCATGAGACTTTTTATATTAGGTAGGTAGGTATGGAAAGTGCAGCCCTCTAAGGCAAGTTCTTGCCGCTCACGAGGGTTGATTGATGAGATGAGAGATAGCAGATCCCACCTATGGGGTAATTGTGTAACATGTTGTGGACTCTGCTCTTTCTCTATCATCTCATCAATCAACCCCTTGAGTAGCAAAAACTTGCCGTAGAGGACTGTACTTTCCATATCTACCAACCTACTCTATATTATAAGTTTTAGGATCATATAAACTATATAAAGAAAGGAAGATATAACACATGTAGCAATTGCTTTTAAACCCGAAAGCATTCGTAAAAATAGCATTATTGCTAAAGCTTTTTTTCCAATGAAAAAACCGACATGGTCATGTAACCTAATTG
>JBCBSN010000459.1:0-566 GCA_039819225.1 Bacteroidota bacterium
GTAACGGCATATCCCAATGCCTTCTTCTCGCGCTTGATGCCCTGGGCGGTCACCACCACCTCTTCTAGGGCCTGGGCATCCTCCTCCATCTGGACGTTGATCGTGCTGCCCGCACCCACCGTCCTGCGTACGTCCCTTTGCCCTATATAGGTGAACAACAGGGTCTGGCCCTCATTGGCGGAAATCGCGTAGTTCCCGTCAAAATCGGTCTGCGTACCATTGGAGGTACCCTCCACCACAATGTTCACCCCAGGCAATGGCAGACCGTCCGAGTCTGTCACCGTACCTGAAATCGCCTTTTCCTGCCCAAATACGTTGGCCGTGCACAACAGCCCGGCCAATAGGGACAGAAAACTAAATTTCTGTTTCATAAATCTTGAGTTTTAGTTAGAATTTTAAAGACAATTGAGAAAGGAGGGCGGGAGCTTTTGATGATTCAGAAGAGCTAATTCAAATAATCAAAAAAATGAGAACAATACTAAATGGTCATTCTTCAATGGCAAGGCCTCTCACCGCCCAACCTTTACAATTGCGAGGTAAAACAAGAACAACAACCGTTCAAAAGG
>JBCBSN010000460.1:0-561 GCA_039819225.1 Bacteroidota bacterium
CTGCAATAATGTAAATTTATAGGATAGTTATTTTTGTTGGCACACTTGAAGTGCATTCAAAATCCTAAAATTAAACAGCCAAACTAAAGCAAACAATGTTTTTCCAACCTCAGTTGATTTGAAAAATTTCAACCAAAAATTTTTAACACTTCATGATCATTAGGGTGGTCCTTATTTGCAAAGTTTGGAAATGTTAAAGTCTGATCCCCCAAAAAGTTTCCTTTATTGTCTGAAAACAAATCCTGTGAAGTTTCAGCCAAATCAAAGAATATTTGGAGGTAGCTCAATGAGGCCAAAGTTTGGACCAACAATAACATTGTTTTCAATGGGGAAATTTTGCCAAAAATGCACATTTTGGTTTTTTGCTCATTGTGGCCTCAATTCTTGAGCTATCTGGAAATTATTTTCATGTCCATTAGCAGTACATTCTCCCCTGTCAGGTACATTTTTCAGAAATCAATTTGGAGCAATAGTAAGGGAGCACCAACAAAAAATGTGACTGTACAAACAGGCCCTCAGTAGATACACTTGTTTGGAAATCTAGTTTAGGAGGAATTCTTG
>JBCBSN010000461.1:0-512 GCA_039819225.1 Bacteroidota bacterium
CGAGACAAAAAGTAGTGGGCGATAGATTTCCTGATAAATGTCATTGACTTGTTTAGCTAATCTTTGATTATTGTGACATCCCTTACGTTTAGTGCGGACTTATACAATCATAGGCGTATGAGCTGGGGGGGGGGGGGCGAGGGGGGCAGCAGATTCCGGCACATTTAAGTTTTTTTTGGGCAAATTTGGAATTTTTTTTGGGGAAATTTGGAATTTTTTTGGGCAGATTTGGAATTTTTTGGGCAAATGGGTCTCTTTTAGACTGCAATTTTGTTTTATTTGATTTTTTTTATATATATGCTCCTGTAGTGCTGTACATAATATCCCTTTTATTATCACAAAAGCATTTTTATTTAACGCTAACCGAATGCAGCGAAGGGATCTTTTTGGGCAATTTGAAATTTTTTGGGAAAAAGAAAGCCAGCCCCCCCAACTTCAAAGGCTCCCGTTCACCTATGAATCTGATAAGTCTTGTATCTCCAAAAACAAATGCGATATGATGAATTTATGTG
>JBCBSN010000462.1:0-504 GCA_039819225.1 Bacteroidota bacterium
TATATACATTAATTACTTGAAATTGGTGTGGTAATGTTCCTTATACAAATATACAGCGTATTGGCTATATGGCAATATTTTGGCTATTTGTATTTTGATAATATTCAAGACTTTCTGCAAAACTGGGTAGTTGGCATGGAAGCAACGGTACACAGTGGTAAGAGTCAACTGTTTGGTGACGACATGTGAACTGTGATTGGATAAAAATCGGGTGTTGCTTCAGCTAAACAATGTTCATAGGATTGGAACAGGTGCTACCAAATGTAATGTACATGACCTGTAATTCATTCCAAAACCGATACAAGTTCCTCATATTGGCCAATCACCATTCACATGTCGTCACCAAACAGTTGACGGAATCAAAAAAAGAATTTTACTCGGCTTTTCTCAATTGATGCAGAATAATAATAATGATAAAAATATTTTTTTGTCGGCCTAACTGGTGATTAATGACTTCCAACCTCGGGCAGTTATCATTAAGTCCCTCGCCTTCGGCTCGGGCCT